>NZ_CP195161.1:1551266-1861519 GCF_051200835.1 Janibacter sp. GS2 | reverse complement strand
GGCAGTCGGCGAGGGCCAGCAACGGCGAGACGTGACCCGCAGTGCCACCCCCCGCCAGCAGGATGCGTGTGGGGCGGGTGGGAGTCATCGCGTGGAGGTCCTCCTGCTCGGGAACCGGGCGAGCAGGGCGCGCGCCCGAGAGGGCTTGGCTGCCATCATCTCAGAGCACCCCGGCTCGCTCCGCGCGAAGCTGAGCAGGATGCCCACCGCGAGCATCGAGGTCACGAGCGAGGAGCCGCCCGAGGAGACGAAGGGCAGCGGGACGCCGATCACGGGCAGCATGCCGATGACCGCGCCGATGTTGATGATGGCCTGGACGAGCACCCAGGTGCAGATGCCGGCCGTGACCACCCGGACGAAGAGGTCCTCGGTCCGGGTGACCAGCCGCAGACCCGCGAGGGCGAAGCCGGCGAAGAGGGCGAGGATGGCCAGCGTGCCGAGGAGGCCGAGCTCCTCGCCGATGATCGCGAAGATGAAGTCGTTGTACGGCTCGGACAGCCATCCCCACTTCTCGCGGCTCGCGCCGAGACCGACCCCGATCCACCCGCCGTCCGCGAGGGCATAGCGCCCGTGGAGCGGTTGCCGGCAGATGTCGAAGTAGAGATCGCTCCCGGGGGCGCACTGCTGGGGGTCGAGCCAGATGGCGATGCGCTCCATGCGGCTGGTGCCGATGTTGGCGGCGAGGGCCCCGAGGAGGACCATCAGACCGCCACCGAGGACGAACCACCGCAGGTGCACGCCCGCAGCGAAGAGCATCCCGACGACGATCCCGCAGATCACCATCGCGGTACCGAGGTCGTGGCCGAGCATGACGAGCCCGATGAGCGCCGCTGCCCCGGGCAGGACGAAGGGGATGAGCGCGTGCTTGATCGAGCCGATGAGCTCGCGCTTGCGCTCCAGCAGCAGGGCACCGAAGAGCACGAGGCCGATCTTGGCGATCTCGCTCGGTTGGATCGACACCGGGCCGAGGCCGATCCAGTTGCGGTTGCCCTGGAAGCCGAAGCCGAGCGGGGAGAAGACGAGCGCGAGGAGCGCGATCGAGGCGAGCATCGCCGGGAGGGCGACCCGCTTCCAGAAGGAGACGCTGCGCCGAGCGGCCCACAGCAGCACGAGCGCGCCGACCACGGCGAAGACGAACTGCTTGAGGAAGATCGTGAACGAGGAGTCGTTCTCCTTGAGGGAGACGATCATCGAGGCCGACAGGACCATGACCAGGCCGATGCCCACGAGGAGGCTGACGATGCCCAGCAGGAGGTAGTAGGTCGTCATCGGCGACTCGAAGCGCGTCGTCCACTGCTCGAGGACCGAGCTGCGAGCGCGTCCGCTGCGTGCCGTGGACCCACGGCCCGCCGCTGCGTTGCTGCTCACGCTCACCCCTCCTGCACGTACCGATCCACTGCTGCGGCGAAGGAATCACCGCGGGCCCCGTAGTTGTCGAACATGTCCATGGAGGCGGCTGCGGGGGCCAGCAGCACCACATCGCCCGGCTGTGCGAGCTCCCCCGCGTGCCGGACCACGAGATCCATCGCCCCAGTGTCCGACGCGGCGACGTCGATCACGGGGATGTCGGGGGCGTGTCGGGCCAGCGCGTCGGCGATCTGCTGCCGGTCGCGTCCGATGAGGACGACACCCCTCAGGCGCGCGGCCGTCGCGGCGACGAGCTCGTCGACGTCGGCACCCTTGAGCAGTCCCCCGGCGACCCAGACGACGTGCTCGTGGGCCACGAGGCTGGCCCGGGCGGCGTGCGGGTTGGTCGCCTTGGAGTCGTCGATCCAGTGCACCTCGTCGCAGGTGGCGACGTGGGCGATCCGGTGCGGCTCGGGCTGCCAGGCCCGCAGACCCTCGCGCACGGCGACCGGCGCCACCCCGTGGGCACGGGCGAGCGCGGCCGCGGCGAGGGCATTGGCGATGAGGTGCGGCGCGACGCTCGGAGCCTGCCCTTGCACATCGGCGAGCGAGCCCAGCTCGGCGGCGGTGGTCTCCCGCTCCTCGACGAAGGCCCGGTCCGCGAGGACGTCGTCGACGACACCGATCATCGACAGGCCCGGGGAGCCGAGGGTGAAGCCCACGGCGCGGCATCCCTCCTCGACATCGGCCTGCTCGACGAGGCGTCGGGTGGCGAGGTCCTGCTCGTTGTAGACGCAGGCGACCTCGGCATTGGCATAGACCTTGCCCTTGTCCCGGGCGTAGGCCTCGAGGGAGCCGTGCCAGTCGAGGTGGTCGGGCGCGATGTTCAGGCAGACCGCGGCCCGGGGACGAAGGGTGTGGCTCCAGTGCAGCTGGAAGCTCGAGAGCTCCACGGCGATGACGTCGTAGGGCTGGGGGTCCTGGACGATCTCCTGCACGGGTGTGCCGACGTTGCCGGCGCTGGCCGCGCGCAGTCCGGCCGCGCGCAGCATCGAGGTGAGCATCTGCACGGTCGTCGTCTTGCCGTTGGTGCCCGTGACGAGGAGCCAGGGGGCTCCCCCTTCGCTCGGACGCATCCGCCAGGCGAGCTCCACGTCGCCCCAGATGGGGATCCCGGCACCGGCGGCGGCCGCGAGGAGCGGCTGGTGCGGGGGCCAGCCCGGGGAGGTGACGACGAGGTCGATCTCCTCGGCGGGCCCGGGCAGCGTGGTCTCGGCCCCCCCGCCCAGGAGCAGCTCGGCACCGAGCACCTCGAGGATGTGGGCCCGCTCGGCCATCGGCGTCTCGGGTTGCGGGGCCACCGCGTCGACGACCCGCACGCGGGCACCGTGCTCGAGCAGCGCGTCGGCGGCGGCGAAGCCGGAGACGCCCAGGCCGGTGACGACCACCCGCAGACCGGACCAGTCCGCGTCGCGATGCGTCAGAGGAGTCAGGCGGGCATCGCGATCGGTCATGGGGCGCCCACGACCCATTCGCCGTAGAAGAGCGCCAGGCCGCCGGCGACGAAGAGACCCGCGATGATCCAGAAGCGGATGACGATCGTCACCTCCTGCCAGCCGAGCAGCTCGAAGTGGTGCTGGAGGGGGGCCATCCGGAAGACGCGCTTGCCGGTGGACTTGAAGGAGGCGACCTGGATGATCACCGAGAGGGTGATCGTCACGAAGAGACCACCGAGGATGACGATGAGCAGCTCGGTGCGCGAGAGGATGGCCAGGCCGGCCAGCCCGCCGCCGAGGGCGAGCGATCCGGTGTCACCCATGAAGATCTTCGCCGGGGCGGCGTTCCACCACAGGAAGCCGAAGCAGGCGCCGGTGGCCGCGGCCGCGACGAGCGCGAGATCCAGCGGATCACGCACGTCGTAGCACTTCCCGCCCGGGTTGAGCTGGCAGTTCTGATTGAACTGCCAGACGGAGATGATGACGTAGGCCGCGAAGACCATGACCGAGGACCCCGTGGCGAGCCCGTCGAGGCCGTCGGTGAGGTTCACGCCGTTGGAGGTGCCGGCGATCATGAGGTTGGCCCAGATGATGAAGAGGATCAGCCCGATGAGCGGTCCGGCGAAGGCGAGGTCGATCGCCGTGTCCCGCACGAAGGAGATGTGGGTGGACGCCGGCCGCCGCAGCGCCTCGTTGGGGAACTGCAGGGCGAGGACGGCGAAGGTCACGCCGACCAGGGCCTGCCCGAGGAGCTTCTCCCCCGACTTCAGCCCGAGGCTGCGCTGCTTGCTGATCTTGATGTAGTCGTCGGCGAAGCCCACCGCACCGAGGCCGACCATGAGGAAGAGGACGAGGAGCCCGCTGACCGTCGGCGGCTGCCACAGGGCGAGGTGCGCGACGACGTAGGCGGACACCGTCGCGAGGATGATGACGGCACCGCCCATCGTGGGGGTGCCCCGCTTGGTGTGGTGCGAGGTTGGGCCGTCGTCGCGGATGAACTGGCCGTACCCCTGCTTGACGAGGTACTTGATGAACATCGGCGTGCCCAGGAGGGCGACGACGAGCGACACGACAGAAGCGATGACCACCGCCTTCACGTGCGGGCCTCCTTCTGGACGATGCGATCTCCGAGCCACCGTAGCCCGGCGTCACGGCTGGACTTGAACAGGGCGACGTCCTGCGCGTCCAGCTCCGCGTACAGGACCTCCTCCGCGGCCTGCGCGTCGGCGACGACGCGCACCCGGGGTCCTGCACCGGAGCGGTCGCCACCACGGGCGCCCTCGGCGATGGGTTGCGCGCCGTGGCCGACGACGAGCACCTCGTCGAAGCCCAGCTCGGCGGCCTCGGCCCCGACCTGCGCGTGCAGGACGGCCGAGTCGTCGCCGAGCTCGAGCATCTCGCCGAGCACGGCCCAGCGGCGACCCGAGGTGCCCATCGCGGCGACGGAGCGCAGCGCGGCGGACATCGAGTCGGGGTTGGCGTTGTAGGCGTCGTTGACGACGACCACGCCGTCCTCGCGGGTGCTGACCTCCATGCGCCAGCGGCTCACCGGGCGGGCGGCGGCGAGTGCGGCGACGACGGTCCCGAGCTCCATCCCCACGGCGTGGGCAGCGGCGATGACCGCAAGGGCATTGCCGACGTGGTGGCGACCGACGAGCGCCAGGGTGACCCGCGCGGTGCCGAAGGGAGCGGTGACGGTGAACGAGGGCCGGCCCGCCTCGTCGAGGGTGATCTGCGTGGCCCGCACGTGCGCGGCCTCGCCCTCGCCGACGAGGACGACCTGCGCGCTGGTGCGCCGGGCCATCGCGGCGACGAGCGGGTCGTCGGCGTTGAGCACGGCGACACCGTCCTCGGGCAGCGCCGCGGGCAGCTCGGACTTGGCCCGGGCGATGGCCTCGACCGAGCCGAACTCACCGACGTGCGCCTGCCCGACGTTGAGCACGATCCCGATGCGTGGCGGGGCGATGCGGGTGAGGTAGTCGATGTGGCCGATGCCCCGGGCCCCCAGCTCGACGACGAGGTGTGCCGTCGTGGGGGTGACCCGGCAGACGGTCAGCGGGACGCCGACCTCGGAGTTGTAGGAGCCGAGGGGGGCGATGGTCTCGCCGTCGGCCTGCAGGACCGCGCCGAGGAGGTCCTTGGTGCTGGTCTTGCCCGACGAGCCGGTGATCCCGATGACGCCCAGGTCGGGCCGGGAGTCGACGAGGTGGCGGGCGAGCGCGACGAAGGCGGCCTGCTCGTCCTCGACGACGACGGCCGGCAGGCCGTCGACCTCGCGGGTGGTCAGGGCGGCGACGGCGCCCCCCTTCGCTGCGGCGGGGACGAAGTCGTGACCGTCGGCCTGCTCACCGACGCGGGCGATGTACAGGCTGCCGGGGGCGGCCTCACGGGAGTCGGTGACGACCGGCCCGTCGAGGAGGATCGTCGCGGCCTCCTGCGGGCTGCATCCGTGCAGGCGCCCGCCGGTGAGGTCGGCGACGGCGCCCAGGCTCATGGGGATCATCCGGTGACGCTCCGCTGGTCGAGGGCGGCCCGCAGGACCACCCGGTCATCATGGTCACGCACTTCGCCGCGGATCTCCTGGCCCTGCTCGTGCCCCTTGCCGAGGACCGCGATGGTGGCACCGGGACCGCCGTCGCAGGCGATCTCGACGGCGCGTTCGATGGCTGCGGTCCGGCCGGGCACGACCTCCAGGCGCGCGCGCGAGCGGGGCCACACCCCCTCGGCGACGGCGTCACGGATCACGGACGGCTCCTCGTCGCGGGGGTTGTCGTCGGTGACGATGACGACATCGGCGTGCGCGGCCGCGGCCGCGCCCATCCCGGGTCGCTTGCCCGGGTCACGGCTGCCGCCGGCTCCCAGGACGACGACGAGCTGGCCGTTGGTCTGCGGGCGAAGGGCGGAGAGCACCGCCCCGACGGCGTCGGGGGTGTGGGCGAAGTCGACGAGGGCGGTCGGCAGGTCCTCGAAGTCCGCGCGCCCGGGGTCGCTCGGGGAGACGAGCTCCATCCGGCCGGGGACCTCGGGCCGGCTGAGCACGGCCTCGGCGACCGCCGCGGACGGGACGCCCGACTCGAGGAGGGCGACGGCGGCCATCGCGGTGTTGACGCGGTTGAAGTCCCCGGGCAGGGAGGAGGACAGGTAGAGCACCTCGCCGAAGCTCGTGAGGCTGAGGTCGGCCTCACGGGGGTCGCCGCCGATGACCCAGTCGGCTTCGACGTCGAGGCGCGAGGTGAGCGTGGTCACCGGGACCGTGGCCTCCTGGGCGAGGCGCCAACCCCACTCGTCGTCGATGCACACGACGCCACGGCGGGAGCGCTCGGGCGTGAAGAGGCTCGCCTTCGCCTGGAAGTAGCTCTCCATCGTGTGGTGGAAGTCGAGGTGGTCCTGGCTGAGGTTGGTGAAGAGCGCGACGTCGTAGACGACCTCGTCGACGCGGTGGAGGCTCAGCGCGTGGCTGGAGACCTCCATGACGCAGTCGTCGACGCCCCGCTCCCCCATGACCGACAGCAGCGCGTGCAGGTCGGTCGTCTCCGGCGTCGTGCGCACCGACTTGATCCGCTCCCGGCCCACGCGGGTCTCGATGGTGCCGATGAGCCCGGTCGTGTGCCCCAGCGCCTCGAGTGCGGAGACCATGAGGTAGGCGGTCGTCGTCTTGCCGTTGGTGCCGGTGATGCCGAACATCGTCGGCCGGTCCACCAGGCCGTCGTAGACGGCCGCGGAGACGGCACCGAGCCGGGCGCGGGGGCCGGGTGTCTCGATGATCGGCAGGTCCACGCCCTGCGCCGCGATGCGCGAGGCCCCGTCCGGGTCGGTGAGGACCGCGACGGCTCCTGCGGCGGCGGCCGCGGCGACGAAGTCGGCGCCGTGGACGCGAGCACCGGGCAGGGCGGCCCAGAGGTCGCCGGGGCGCACGGTGGCGGTGTCGAGGGAGACGCCGCGGACCCGGACCGCGTCGGCGGCGCCGTCGGTGGAGCCGTCGATCACGCGGGCAGCGTCGAGCCCGAGGACCTCGACGACGGCCGCCAGGGTCAGCGGCCGGACTCGCTCAGGACGTGGAAATGGCACGATCGACGACCTTACCCCCCGTCGGGGGCACCCTTGTCACGGAGCAGCCCCGGGGTGTCCGCGGAGGGCTTGCTGGGAAGGGTGGTGCGCACCTTCGGCGCCTTCTCGTCCTGCGGGGTCGGTGGGACCTTCTCCTTCTGCAGCGCGTAGGTCATGACGTCCTTGAAGACCGGGCCGGCGACCGCACCGCCGTAGTAGCCCTTGATCGGGTCCTGGAGGATCACCGAGACGACGAGCTGCGGGTCGTCCGCGGGGGCGAAGCCGATGAAGCTCGCGGTCTTGCCGGAGTACCCACCGGTCTCGGAGTCGTAGCGGTCCGCGGTGCCGGTCTTGCCGGCGACCCGGTAGCCCTCGATCTTCGCCTGGGGCGCGGTGCCCTCCTTCGAGACGACGCCCTCGAGCATCCGGGAGACCTCGTTCGCGGTCTCCTTCGAGACCGCGCGCGTGCGCTCTCCGGCCGGGGCGTCCTTCCAGCCCCCGTCGCCGTCGCCGACCTCCTGGACGAAGGTCGGGCTGACCCGCACCCCGTCGTTGGCGATCGCCTGGAAGACGTTGGCCACCTGCACGGCGGTCGTCGAGACGCCCTGTCCGTAGGTGATCGTGTACCGCTGCGAGCCGTTCCAGTCCTTCGCCTCGGGCAGCAGACCACCCGACTCACCGGGGAAGCCCGCGCCGCTCGGGGTCCCCAGACCGAACTTGCGCAGGTACTCCTCGAGGGTCTGCGGCGTCATCGTCTCGCCGATGAGCATCGTGCCGGTGTTGCTCGACTCGGCCAGGGCCCCGGCGACGGTGCGGTACTCGTCGGGGTGCGGGTGGGAGTCGCTCAGGGTGCGGTTGCCCCGCTCCATCGAGCCCGGGAGGATCATCGGGGTCGTGGGCGTGACCTCGTCCTCCTCGAGGGCTGCGGCGACGGTCATGATCTTCGACGTCGAGCCGGGCTCGAAGACGTCGCTGAAGGCGAGGTTGGAGTACACGCCCTTCGCGTCACCCATGTCATTGGGGTCGAAGGTCGGGTACGACGCGAGACCGACGAGCTCGCCGCTGTCGACCCGCTGGACGACGATCGTCCCGGACTCGGCCTCGGTCTCCCGCACCTGGTTGGCGAGGGCGTTCTGGGCGTACCACTGGATGTCGTTGTCGATCGTCAGGCGCAGGTCGCGTCCCGGCACCGCGGAGCTGACGTCGTCGCTGGCATTGGGCAGGCGTGAGCCGTCCTGGGCGATCTCGTAGGTCGAGCGGCCCGGCGTGCCCTTGAGGATGTCGTCGAACTGCAGCTCGAGGCCGCCACCGGCGGTCTGGTCCTGCGGCTGGACGAAGCCGACGAGCGAGGCGACGGTCGTCGACTGCGGGTAGGTGCGCTGGGAGGAGCGCTCGGAGTAGATGCCCGGGATCCCCAGGTCGTTGATCTTGCGCCAGGTCAGCGGCGAGATGTTCTTCGCGAGGACGACGTAGCGCTCGTCCCCGGTGAGCTTCTCCTCCAGCTCGGACGAGGGATCCCCGAGGAGCGGGGCGAGGTCCTTCGCCGCACCGGCGACACCGGCGGTGCTCTTCGTGCCGTCGCCCGTCGTCGAGTACTCCGGCACCGCGGTCTGGTCGACGGTGACGGTGCGCCGCTCCTGGCTCTGGGCGAGCACCGTGCCCGAGGCGTCGTAGACCGTGCCGCGCTGGGCCGGGATCGCCTCGGACTGGGTCCGCTGGGCGAGGGCATCGGCCGCGACGCTCTGCGAGTCGAAGCCCTGGATCCGCAGCAGCTGGGCGGCGAAGAGGCTGAGCACGACGAGCGTCGTGACCATGAGGGCGCGCATGCGCCTGCGGGGATTGCCCGCGGGAGGAAGGGCGGTGGGCGGACCGCCGGTCGGCGGTCGACGGGGTGGGCCGGTGCGCGGGGTGGTCGCCCGACCGGCAGCGGGGCGGGTGGCCCCGGCCTTCTTCGCCGGGGCCTTCTTCGCCGGGGCCCGCTTCGCCGGGGCCCGCTGGGCAGCGGCCTTCTTCGCGGGGGCCTTCTGCGCGCTCGTCCTCGTCGCCGCAGCGGTGCGCTTGCGGGGGGCCGCCCCCTTCGCTCCGGGACGTGCGGACCCGCTGCTACCGCCGCGGGCGGGTCGACGCTCGGTCACGGGCCCTGCCTCTCTGCCTCGCGGACGGTCTGTGGGTCATTCCCCCGAACGCTTCGTCTCGGGCTGCTGCTTCTCGTCGGACGGCTTCGCGTCCTGGTCCGCCTCGTCGGCGGTCGCGGTCGATGCTCCGTCCACGGTAAAACCGTCCGGCTTCTTCGCCGTCGTCGCCACGCCGAGCACCGCCCCCTCGTCGAGATCGATGAAGGCGGCGCTGCCCGCGGGGACCATCCCGAGGTCGCCGGCCTCGCGGCCCAGGCGTTGCGGTGCCGAGCGGCTGTTGATCGAGTGGGTCAGGGAGTCCTGCGTGTCGGCGAGCCGCGCCGACTCCGCCTCGAGCGCGGTGACCTCGAAGGAGTCCTGCGCCATCGCGGTGTTCAGCCCGAGCACGGCACCCAGGCCGGCGAGCAGCAGCGCGACGCACATCGTGGGGAACCACGCCGAGCCGGTCCGCTCCTCGGGAGTGACGACTCGCAGCGAGGTGCGGCGCGAACCCTCGGTGGAGCGCTTGGCGACGGTCGTGGCGACGGACATCTGGCTCATCTCGCGGTGCCTTTCCTCGGGCGGGGCGCTCGGATGCGCTCGGCGGCGCGCAGGCGCACCGAGGCGGAACGGGAGTTGGTCTCGAGCTCGGACTCGGACGGGGTCAGGGCGCCGCGGGTGAGCAGACGCAGCTCCGGGGCGTGCTCGGGCAGCTCGACCGGAAGGTCCTGAGGGGTCGTGGAGGTCGCGGCGGCGGTGAGAGCCCGCTTGGTGATCCGGTCCTCGAGCGAGTGGAAGGACAGCACGGCGATCCGGCCGCCGATGCCGATCCGCGACAACGCCGCGGGCAGTGCCCGGCTCCATCCGGCCAGCTCCTCGTTGACCTCGATGCGCAGCGCCTGGAAGGTGCGCTTCGCCGGGTGGCCACCGCCACGCTGGGTGGCCATCGGGATGGTCGAGCGGAGCAGCTCGACGAGGCGACCGGAGGTGACGAAGGGGGCGACCTCCCGCTCACGCACGATCGCGCGGGCGATCTTCTGGGCGAACCGCTCCTCGCCGTAGTGGGAGAGGACCCGGGCCAGCTCGCGCCCGTCGTAGGAGTTGAGCACCTCCGCCGCCGTCATGCCGACCGTGGGGTCCATCCGCATGTCCAGCGGGGCGTCGTGGGCGTAGGCGAAGCCGCGCTCGGTCTCGTCGAGCTGCAACGAGGAGACACCGAGGTCGAAGAAGGCGGAGGTGACGGTGTCGAGGCCCAGGTCATCGAGGACCTCGCCGATCTCGTCGTTGACCGCGTGCACGAGGGTGGCGCGCTCACCGAAACGGGCGAGCCGCTCGCCGGCGATCTCCAGGGCCTGCGGGTCGCGGTCGATGCCGATGAGCCGGACGCCGGGGTGGGCGAGAAGGACCGCCTCCGCGTGACCGCCCATCCCCAGGGTCCCGTCGACGTGGACGAGGCCACCGGGGGCGTCCTCCTGCTGCCACGCCGGAGCGAGCAGCTCGAGCACCTCGGTGAGCATCACCGGCACGTGACGGGAGGCCGCATCGCGGTCGGCGCCGGTGTCGGCGTGGCCCACGGGCACTCCCTTCGTCATCTCGTGGTGTCTCTCGTCGTGTCGGGTGATCCCTGGTCCGTGTCGTGCTGCTGCCACCTGGTCCCCATCCGGGACGTTCCGGCGCGGGGGAAGTCGCGTCGGCGCCGTCACGGCTGGAGGCCGGATGGCAGCTGCCTCACATGAGTCCGGGGATCACCTCCTCGGACTGGTCGGCGAAGGCCTGCTCGGTGCTCGCGAGGTAGTCGTTCCACGCGGTGGTGTCCCACACCTCGACGCGGGAGCCGGTGCCGATGACGGTGCAGTCGCGGTCGAGGCCGGCGTACTCGCGCAGCGCGGAGGGCACGGTGACCCGACCCTGCTTGTCGGGGATCTCGTCGCTGGCGCCGGAGAGGAAGACGCGCATGTAGTCCCGCGCCGCCTTGCTCGAGGTGGGGGCCTCCTGGAACTTCTGCGTGATCTTCTCGAACTCGTCCATGGGGAAGACGTAGAGGCAGCGCTCCTGGCCGCGGGTCATCACGAGGCCCCCCGCGAGCTTGTCGCGGAACTTCGCCGGGAGGAACAGCCGGCCCTTGTCGTCCAGACGGGGGGTGTGGGTCCCGAGAAACATCGCGGCCACCTCCCCTTCGACTCGACCCGCAGGGCTCCCTGCGCTTCCTTGTTCCCCCACTTTACTCCACCATTGGCGAAAAGCCATCCCTGAGGGCCGTCAAACCGCGGGCAAGTTGCTGAGTTTCCCCTGAAAAATCAAGGGTGGTGCAAAGTGGGGGGAAAATCAGCCCGCTGGCCTCGATCCCTGGTCCGTCTCCCGCTCCCCGCGCCTCGTGGACAGGTCAGCCCCGGCGTACCAGCGGGCTCCCAGCACCGACGACATAGGGTCGGGGGAAGAGCGGAGCGAAGTGGGGACCCTGCCGCCCCCGCGGATCGGAGTCCTGGTGACCCTGAGCAGAGAGAGCGCCCCGTCGACACGTGCCTCGAGCGAGGACCTCGAGCACCTCGTCACGGTGGGCGGAGCACTGGCGCAGACCATGAACGCCGTCATCGAGGGCAAGGCCGAGGTGGTGCGGACGGCGATCACCGTCCTCCTCGCCGAAGGGCACCTGCTCATCGAGGACGTCCCGGGCGTCGGCAAGACGATGCTCGCGAAGGCGCTGGCCCGCAGCATCGACGCCTCGGTGCGACGCGTGCAGTTCACCCCCGACCTGCTGCCGAGCGACATCACCGGCGTGAGCATCTTCAACCAGGACGACCGGCAGTTCGAGTTCCGCCCCGGCGCGGTCTTCGCGAACGTCGTCGTCGGTGACGAGATCAACCGGGCCTCCCCCAAGGCGCAGTCAGCCCTCCTGGAGTGCATGGAGGAGGCACAGGTGACCGTCGACGGGCACACCTACGAGCTCCCGCACCCCTTCATCATCATGGCGACGCAGAACCCCGTGGAGATGGAGGGCACCTACCCCCTCCCCGAGGCGCAGCGCGATCGCTTCATGGCCCGGCTGTCGATGGGCTACCCCACGTCCGCCGCCGAGGTCGAGATGCTCGAGCACCACGGCGCCAGGTCGCCGCTGGACGACCTGCGTCCGGTGACCGACGCGGAGGGCATCGCCCGGCTCGTCCGCGCGGTACGCACGGTGCACGCCTCACCCGCGGTGCGGCAGTACGTCGTCGATCTCGCGGCAGCCACGCGCACCACCTCGATGATCCGCCTCGGCGCCTCACCGCGCGCGAGCCTGCACCTGTTGCGCGCCGGCCGGGCCCACGCTGCGCTCGCCGGACGCGACCACGTGCTGCCCGACGACATCCAGGCGCTCGCCCGGGTCGTGCTCGAGCACCGGCTGCTGCTGAGCAGCGAGGCCCAGCTCGCGCGCCGCAGTGCCGGTGAGGTCGTCGCGGAGATCCTGCACCGCACGCGCGTCCCCGCGCCCCGGTGACCCATGACGATCCGGGGGCGCCTCTTCGTCGGTGCGGGAGCGTGCATCGGTCTGGTCGGCATGGCGCTGGGCCTGCAGGACCTGACGAAGGTGGCGGTGCTGCTCATCGTGCTGCCGCTCATGGCGAGCCTGCTCGCGCGACGTGACCTGAGGATCGAGGTCTCCCGATCGCTCGTGCCCGCACGCGTGCCCATCGACGGGCACGGCGACGTCACCCTCTCCGTGGGCAACACCGGCCGTCGCCCCTCCCCCCTGCTGCGGGGCGAGGAGGGGCTGGCCGCCCCCCTCGGGGACCGTCCGAGGCTGCTCATCCCCGCTCTGGGCGCGGGCGAGGTCCGCCACCTGACCTACCGGGTGCGCTCCCCCGTCCGCGGTCACCACGCCGTCGGACCGCTGACGGTGCGCGTCACCGACCCCTTCGGTCTGGCCACCCGATCGGCGACGGTCCCGGGCGAGAGCGCCCTGGTCGTCCTGCCCCGGACCCTGCCGCTGACCCCCGTGCGCGGCGTCCCTGCCGGGAGCGGCCGGGAGACCTCGTCGTCGCCGCGGATGGCGCTGCAGGGCGAGGACGATGTCGGTGTGCGCGAGTACCGCGTCGGTGACGACCTGCGCCGGGTCCACTGGCGTTCGACGGCCCGCACGGGGGAGACCATGGTCCGCCAGGACGAGGAGCCGGCCCGGCGGCGTGCCCTCGTCCTGCTCGACGACCGGGCCGCGGAGCACGCGGGGATCGGCGGCAGTGGCTCCTTCGAGTGGTCGGTCACCGCAGTGGCCTCCGTCGTGGCCCAGCTGCTCGCCGAACGCTTCGAGGTCCATCTGTGCCTCGCCTCCGACGAGTCGGGCCAGGTCACTCCCGTCGCGGGGGTCGAGCACGCACTCGACCAGCTCGCCGCGGTGCAGCCCGCCCCGACGACCTCTGCCGGCGGCCTCGTGGAGGCTCTCGACGACTTCACCCGGCACGGCGGTGGTCTCGTCGTGGCGGTCCTCGGCTCCCTCGACGAGAGGAGCGCCGACCTGTGCGCCACGCGCGCCGCCCACGGGCTGGCCCTCGTCATCGACAAGGACGGGTTCATCGACCGGAGCGAGGCGCCGGGGCCGGCCGAGGAGACCGCCGGGCGACTGGCCCTCGGGGGCTGGCACACCCGGGTCGTACGTCCCGGCGACACCGTGCCGGCCCTCTGGGAGCAGCTGACGATCGGCAGGATGGCACGCTCATGACCCCGTCGGCCCGCCTCCTCCCCAGCCTGCTCGCGACACTGGCCACGATCGCCGTCGCCATCCCGCTCAGTCGCCTCTTCGAGGACGCGTCGTGGGTGCTCCCGGCCGCCACCGGGGTGCTCGTCGTCGCCCTGACGGGGGTCCTCCTGCGGACCCTGGTCGGCCACACGGGGGTGACGATCCTCGGGCAGGGCGTCGCCGCGTGCGTCTACGTGCTCGTGACCCAGCTGGGTGGGACCACGACGCTCGGGGTGGTGCCCACGCCGGAGACCGCCACCCGGCTGGTCGAGCACGTGCGTGACGCCCAGGAGACGATCACCACGTACGCGGCCCCCGCACCGGAGACCTCCGGCATCACGGTGGTGCTCGTGATCATCGTCATCGTCGTCGGACTGGCCGTGGACATGTCCGCTGCGACCGCAGGCTCTCCCTCGATCGCCGGCCTCCCCCTGCTCTCGCTCTTCCTCGTCTCGGCCGCCAACTCCGGTGGCTCGCTGCCCTGGGGGTGGTTCCTCGTCGCCGCCTCCCTGTGGTTGGCGATGGTCGCCCACCAGTCGGACATCGACCTGACCGAGTGGACGACCTCGATCCCCCTGCTCGGGCAGGGGGATGGTGAGGGCCTCGCCGCCCGCTCGCTGCGCTGGCAGGCCGCCCGGGTGGCCGTGGTCTGCCTCTCGGCCGCGATGGTCCTCCCCGCGCTGCTGCCGCACCTGCCCACGCGCTACCTCCTCGACGGGCTCGGGCGGGGTGGCGCGGGTTCGGCGGGCGGGACCGACGGCATCCGCCTGTCCACCGAGCTCGACCTCAAGCGCAGCCTCGAGTCCCCGAGCCAGGAGCCGGTGCTCAGCTACACGACGGACGACCCGACGCCGGAGCCCCTGCGGGTGGCCGTCGTCGAGGACTTCACCGACGGATTCGGCCGGATGCGCTCCCGCGCCAGGGAGCCTCGTGAGGACTACCGCCCGGACACCCCGCTCTCGGGTGTCCCCGAGGAGGTCCCCCGGGAGCGCCGCACGCTCGTCGCCGACGCCAATGGTCTCGCTGCTCCGCAGCTGGCCGTGCCCGACAACCTCACCTCGGCCGACATCGACGGCATCGCCTGGTCGCTCGGCGACGACGGGACCGCCCGGGTGCAACGCACCCCCGGAACCTACTCGGCGGCCTTCACCGAGCTCGACCTCGAGGAGGAGCACTTCGACGCGTCGGTCCCCGAACCGATCGACCCCACCGCGGACCGGGACGAGAACCTCGGGCTCGACCCGGGCTCCGCCCAGGAGATCCAGGCCCTCGCCGAGCGCCTCGCACCCGCTGACGCCGACGACCTCACCACGGCCCAGGCCATCCAGGAGTACCTCCGCAGCCCGGACTTCACGTACAGCCTCGACCTCCCCCAGCCCGCGGGTGGGCCGAGCGATCCGACCCTCAGCTTCCTCGAGACCAAGACCGGCTACTGCCAGCAGTTCGCCGCCACGATGACCCTGCTCGCCCGTGCCCGCTCCATCCCGGCACGCGTCGTCGTCGGCTTCCTCCCCGGCGACCCCGTCGAGGAGGAGACGCGCCTCGTGCGGGCCAGCGATGCCCACACCTGGCCGGAGCTGTACTTCGACAGCGTCGGCTGGGTGCGCTTCGAGCCGACGCCGGGCGCGCGCGCCGCGAGCCTGCCGGGGTACACGATCAACACCGACGACGGCCCCGCCGCGGGCGACGAGACGGTGAGTGACACCGAGACGACGACCACCACCCCGCAGGCCGCCCCCGAGGAGGAGGACATCGCCACGCCGGACGGCGCGCAGGAGAGCTGGTGGAGCCGGTGGTCGGGGTGGATCCTCGCGCTGGTCCTCGCGGCGGCCGCACTCGCCATCGTCCCGGTGACCGGTGTCCTCGCGCGTCGCCGCGAGCGCACCACCGCGCCCGATGACGCCGCCCGGGTCGAGCGTGAGTGGCGCGACCTCCTCGACCGGATCGAGGACCTGGGGATCGAGCCGCCCTCCGGGACCACGCCCCGGAACCTCGGCGCGTGGTTGGGCCGTCGTGCCCACCTCGAGGGCGAGGTCCGTGGTCAGCTCGACCACGTCGTCGCGACGCTCGAGCGGGCCCGCTACGGCCGTCCCGGCCAGGACCTGCCCGACATCTCCGCCGAGGTGTCGGCCGTCCTCGCCGAGGTGCGCGACCAGCGACTGCGCACCGCGCGGGTGCGCGCCGCCCTGTGGCCGCGCGCCGGCGTCGATGCCTGGCTCGCCCTCCCCCGCCGGCTGGCCGAGCGCGTCCGCCGACGGTGACCCGGATCCGAGCCGCCTCGGAGGTGGCGCTCAGTCGAGGTAGTCGCGCAGGACCTGCGAGCGGCTCGGGTGCCGCAGCTTGCTCATCGTCTTGCTCTCGATCTGGCGGATGCGCTCACGGGTGACGCCGTAGACCTTGCCGATCTCGTCGAGGGTCTTCGGCTGACCGTCCGTCAGGCCGAAGCGCATCGAGACGACACCGGCCTCGCGCTCGCTGAGCGTGTCGAGGACGCTGTGCAGCTGCTCCTGCAGGAGCGTGAAGCTCACCGCGTCCGCCGGCACGACGGCCTCGGAGTCCTCGATGAGGTCACCGAACTCGGAGTCCCCGTCCTCGCCGAGCGGGGTGTGCAGGGAGATCGGCTCGCGGCCGTACTTCTGGACCTCGACGACCTTCTCCGGAGTCATGTCGAGCTCCTTGGCCAGCTCCTCCGGGGTGGGCTCGCGGCCCAGGTCCTGGAGCATCTGCCGCTGGACACGAGCGAGCTTGTTGATGACCTCGACCATGTGCACCGGGATCCGGATGGTGCGGGCCTGGTCGGCCATGGCGCGGGTGATCGCCTGGCGGATCCACCACGTCGCGTAGGTCGAGAACTTGTAGCCCTTGGTGTAGTCGAACTTCTCGACCGCACGGATCAGGCCGAGGTTGCCCTCCTGGATGAGGTCGAGGAAGAGCATGCCCCGACCCGTGTACCGCTTGGCCAGCGAGACGACGAGTCGCAGGTTGGCCTCGAGGAGGTGGTTCTTCGCGTTCTTGCCGTCCTGGGAGATCCACCACAGCTCACGCTTGAACTTCATGTCGATCTTCTCGCCGGTGGCGAGCTTCTCCTCGGCGAAGAGGCCGGCCTCGATGCGCTTGGCCAGCTCGACCTCCTGCTCGGCGTTGAGGAGGGCGACCTTGCCGATCTGCTTGAGATAGTCCTTGACCGGGTCCGCCGTGGCTCCGGCAGTGACGACCTGCTGCGCAGGCGCATCATTGTCGTCGTCATTGCTGATCGTGAAGCCGGCCTTCTCGTCGGTCTCGGGCTCCGACTTCTCCTCGGCCTTGGCGTCCCCGAGGAGCTCGTCCTCACCCTCTGCGGGCTCCTCCGCGGTGGTCGTCGTGGGATTCGCGGCGGCCTTCTTCGCAGCGGCCTTCTTCGCGGCAGCCTTCTTCGCCGGGGCCATCTCCTTGGCCGGAGCGGACGCCGCCGCGGCAGCCGTCTTGGTCGCGGCAGCCTTCTTCGTCGCCGTCTTCTTCGTGGCGGTCTTCGCGGCAGGAGCGGCCTTCTTGGTCGCCGCCTTCTTCGTCGCCGCCTTCTTCGCGGTGGTCTTCTTCGCCGTCTTCGCGGCCGTGGACTGTGGCACCTGAACCTCGATTCCCTGGTCGTCGAGCGCTCGCAGGACGACCCTCCCCCGACTGGGGCTGATCTTCGCCTCGCTGAATGCGGACTGAAGCTGGTCGCTGGTCACTGCACCTGCGGTGTGTCCCCGGCGCACCAGTTCTTGGAGCGCCGGATGCGAGAACTCCTTCGGGAGGGAGCCCTGCGCCCCTTCGGACCGTGGGGACACAGCAGTCACCAACAACCTTTCATCACGGTGGATTCCGCCGGGCGAAGGGGTGGCGTTGCCCTCTCGGTCCCGACTTGCCCGGACGCTGTGCGCTGGGCTCGATCACCATTATAAAACGTCGCGGCGCACCGCGCAGCCAGCAGGGTGCGCAGTGCCGTGCACGGGGCCGGGGCGACGCCGTCCGGCGAGCGCCCCAGCCCCCGTGGTGGTGCAGGACTCAGCGCGCCTTGACGGCGAGCACGTCGCACGGCGCGTCGAGCAGGACGCGCTGCGCGTTGGAGCCGAGGATCAACTTGCCGACCGGCGTGCGCTTGCGCAGACCGATGATGATCAGGTTGGCGTCGGTCTCCTCCGCGACGACGATGAGGTCCTCGGCCGGCTCCTTGCCGCGCACGAGCCCGCGGACCTCACCCTCGACCCCCGCCTCGGTCAGGCGGGCGCGGACCTTCTTCAGGTCCTCTTCGTTCTTGCGGGCGATGTCACCGCTCAGACCGGCACCACCGCGGTCGGAGTGGATGACGACCAGCTGGTCCTTGCGCAGGCGGCATTCCTCGAAGGCCCGCTCCAGGGCGGCCTCGCCCTCCTTGGTGGACACGTACCCCACGACGATCGTCATCTGCACTCCTTGTCAACAACGCTGAAACATGGAAGATCTTGGCCCGAACGGTACACCGACGTGGGTGACCTGTCTCACTTCGTCCGGCGATCCCTTGGTCCCGATTCAGGAACGGTCTGCTCCGTCGAAGATCCCCCGCAGCAGGGCCGCCACCTGATCGACCTCGGTGAGGAATCCGTCGTGGCCGACGGCGGAGTGGATCGCCGTCAGCCGGGCGGTCGGCGCGGCCTCGGCCAGCTCCTCGGACAGGCGCGGCGGGTAGAGCCGGTCGGAGTCGACGGGAGCGATGACCAGGCGCCCGGCGAAGGGAGCGAGGGCGCCACGGAGTCCTCCCCGGCCACGACCGATGTCGTGGGAGTTCATCGCCTCCGAGAGCACCGCGTAGGAGTTGGCATCGAAGCGGCCGGCGAGCTTGCCGCCGTGGTGGTCGAGGTAGCTCTCGACGGCGTAGCGCGCTCGTCCGGACTCGCCCGCGGCCTCGTCCTCCACGTCCCGGTGGAAGCGCTCGTGCAGCTCGGGCTCGCTGCGGTAGGTGATGTGTGCGATCCGGCGGGCGATGGCCAGGCCGGCCTGGGGCCCCTGCTCCCGGTCGTAGTAGTCGCCCCCGTGGAACCACGGGTCGTTGCGGATCGCGAGGATCTGCGTCTGGCTCCACCCGATCTGCTCCGCCGTGGCGTACCCGCCCGTGGCGAAGGCGACTGCGGTGCCGACCCGCTCGGGATGGCCGGCGACCCATTCGAGGGTGCGCATGCCTCCCATGGACCCGCCGATGACCGAGTGCCAACGGATGATCCCGAGCTCGTCGGCCAGGCGGGCCTCTGCCGCGACCTGGTCGCGGATCGTCACGCGCGGGAACCGGCTGCCCCACGGACGCCCGTCGGCCGCGCGCGTCCCCGGGCCGGTGCTGCCCTGGCAGCCACCGAGGACGTTGATCGCGACGACGAAGTACTCGTCGCTGTCGAGGGGGGCACCGGAGCCGATGACGTCGGGCCACCAGCCGGGGGTGGGGTGCCCGGGGCCGGACTCGCCGACGACGTGGCTGTCCCCGGTGAGCGCGTGCTCGACGAGGACGGCGTTGTCCTTCGCCTCGTTGAGCTCGCCCCAGGTCTCGTAGGCCAGCACCACGCCGGGCAGCCGGTCGCCGGACTCGAGGAGGAGGTCACCGATGGGCGCGAAGACGCGCCGGCCCGGATGGTCGCCGTCGCGCCACAGCGCGGTCGACGTCGAAGGTGTGGTGGTCACGCTCATGTGAGGGCTCCCGGGGCTCGCCTTGCCACATCACTCCGATGCAGCCCGGTCATCACCCGGGGCACCCCGTCGCGAGGAGGGTTGCCGGCCAGCAAGCCGGGGCTTGACGCTGGCACTCATGACCTGACTGCCAACCATAGCCATTGAGGGCGCTCGGATCGAGCCCGGGTCCGCGGGTCGGACCGCGTCAGGCGGCCTCCCCCGCCGCCGGGTCCGCGGGGTCCGACCACGGCCGCACCCCGCACGAGAGCAGGTCACTCATGAGCGCGGCGAGGCGATGGTCCGGGTCGATCGCGAGGGCCCGCTCGAGACAGACCGCGGCGACCGTCCCATCGCCCGACCACCACGCGAGGTGGGCGACCAGGGTGAGCACGGGGGGCATCAGGTGCTCCGGTACCAGCGCCGTGAGCTGCACGAGACGCGCCCGTACCGCGAGCACCGCATCGGCGGCCTCACCGGGAGCCGCGCTCGGCGGCCCGGGGTGGCCGGTGGCCCATGGGCACCGGCTCGTCGCGGACCGGACGAGGTCGGCCTGCGGGTCCCCGGGGCCGGACACCGACATCGCTCCCGGGCACAGGACGCTCATCAGGGCGTCACGCCAGGGCACGTCCGTCAGGGACAGCGCCACCCGGGCGAGCACGGCGTCGCCGAGGTCGGCGACCCGAGGAGCGGCGGGCGCCGGGTCGAGCAGGCACTGCCACGCCTGCACGAGCTGCTCCCCACGCTCCACGACCGGGCCCCGGCCCCGGGCGAGGGCCCGGAGGACCTCGAGGTGGTGGGCGACCCGCTCGGCGCGCTCCCCCTCGTGCGTGGGCAGCACCGCGCCGACGAGTGCCTCGCGGCTGGGCAGCGGCGCCACCCCGGCGTGGACGAAGGCGGCGACCGCCGGCACGTCCTCGGGACGCGGCAACGGCAGGCCCTCCTGCGGGCAGCAGGGATCGTGGCAGTCCGGCGCGTACCACCGACCACCACGGACGACGACGTGCTCCTGGATGCGGAGGTCGAGCTCGGCAGCAGCCGCGAGCACGGCCGCACGCAGGGGGGCGGAGGCCCCGTCGTCCTCCTCGAAGGCGATGACGATCAGGGAGGTCGCCTCCTCCCGGGCGACGATGTGCAGGGCCCGCCTCGCCGCCTGACGACAGTCGCGCGGATCGGTGAGGAGGTCATGGCGCTGGAGCAGGCCGAGTCGACGACCACTGAGCACGGTGAGGATCACCGAGGGGCCGGGGTGGTAACCGAGCTGGTACGGCACGAGGACGGCGAGCTCGGCGGGGGTGCGGGGGCGGACTGTCGTGGTCATGCCACGAACCTGCCGTGGTCGGCTCATCGTCGACAGACCCCGATCGGGTCTGTGGGAACCCGTGGGGAGCCGGGTGCGGTTGTGGGCGGACTCAGTCGGGGACGACGTGCGAGGGCACGCTGCCCTGCTCCCAGGCGATGAAGGCCTCCGTCTCACGCACGAGCGTCGCGACGACCCAGCCGATGACGAGGACGTCGTCGACGAGGCCGACCACGAGGAGCAGCCCCTCCGGCACGACGTCGATCGGCGAGACGACGTAGCCGACGCCGGCGAGCAGCATCGCCAGCTGCGCCGAGGACATCCCCGGGTACTCGCCCCGGCGCACCGCACGCACCAGGCGCGGGATGGCCCGGAGCCGGGCATACAGGCCCGGACCGCCCGAGCCGGCGGCGTGCACCGCCCGGGCGAGGTGGAGGGAGTTGCGGGTGCTGCGGCGACCGGGCACGGCGTCCTCCTGATGATGGGGCCGGGTGCAGCCTACGCCCGCCGCTGGCCCGCCTCGACCGCGTGGTCCGGCACGCCCCGCCGGTCGAGCCCGGCGGCCCGGCGCTCCCAGAACTGCGCTCCCCTGATGTCGAGGCGCTGGGGGTCGAACTGCGGGTCGATCCCCTGCTTCTTCTGCTCGCGGTAGTCCCTGAGCGCCTTCAGCGCCGGCACCTGCAGCAGGAGGATGCCCAGGATGTTCATCCACGCCATCGAGCCCACACCGATGTCGCCGAGCCCCCAGGCCGATCCGGCCGTGGTCACGGCACCGTAGGCGACGGAGCAGAGGATGAGCAGCTGCAGGCCGCGAATCATCCCGCGGCGCACCACGCCGCTGCGGATCTTGCGGGTGAGGTAGGACAGGTTGACCTCGGCCATGTAGTAGTACGCGACCATCGTGGTGAAGGCGAAGAAGGCCAGGGCCAGCGCCACGAAGCTCGAGCCCAGGCCGGGGGCGAAGGAGTCGAAGCCCGCCTGCACGAAGCCGGGGCCGGGCTCGACATCGGTCCCGATCGCGCCGACGTACAGCGTCTCGTCGCCGAAGGTCTCGCCCCTGAAGACGGTGTACATGTCGGTCGAGATGATGATGAACGCCGTTGCGGTGCAGACGAACAGGGTGTCGATGTAGACCGAGAAGGCCTGCACGAAGCCCTGCTTGGCCGGGTGCGAGACCTCCGCGGCAGCGGCATGGTGGGGGCCGGTGCCCTGACCCGCCTCGTTGGAGTAGATGCCACGCTGCACCCCCCACTTGATGGCCAGACCGATGATCGCGCCGTAGACGGCGTGGGCACCGAAGGCGCCGGCGAAGATCTCGCCGAAGACGCGGGGGACCTGGTCGAGGTTCACGACGAACACGAGCAGGGCGGCGAGCATGTACAGGATCGCCATGGGAGGCACGACGAGGGCGGCGAAGGCCGCGATGCGCTTGACGCCACCGACGACGATGAAGGAGAGCGCGATGACGATGCCGATGGCCGTCACCCACGTGGGGACACCCCACGCCGCGTTCATCGCGGAGGACATGCCGTTGGCCTGCACGCCCGGAAGGAAGAAGCTCATCGCGAAGACCGTGACGACGGCGAAGGTGATGGCGTAGACGAGCGAGACGGTCTTCGCCCGGTGCGCGTAGGCCTTCTCGAAGTAGTAGGCCGGACCACCGCGGTACTCGCCGGTGTCCGGGTCCTGCTCCTTGTAGATCTGGCCCAGGGTGCACTCGATGAAGGAGGTGGCGGCGCCGAGGAGGGCCACGGTCCACATCCAGAACACGGCGCCCGCACCGCCGAAGGCGATGGCCGTCGCGACCCCGCCGATGTTGCCCATCCCGACGCGGTTGGCGAGCGACATCATCAGGGACTGGAAGGACGAGGTGCCGTCCGCGGACTTCTTGCCCGTGCGCAGCTGGGTGATCATGTCCGGCAGCCCCATGACCTGGACGGCCCGGGTGCGGATGGTGAAGTAGAGGCCGGCGAGCAGGCACAGCCCCACGAGCGGGATCGACCAGACCACACCATTGGTGGCGTCCACGAGCTCGGTGAAGGACATGGGGGGTCTCTTTCTGGCAGGCGACGGAGCGACAAAACAGACGGGACGCTACCGCAGGCTGACCCCCGTGTGGGCGGTGCCCCGGGTCAGTCGCGTGCCTCGCCGGTCACCTGCTCGGCGAACTCCGCGCGCACGTGGTCGGCGAGCTGCTTGAGCAGCCACACGTCCATCCCGGCGCCGACGGCACCGCCGACGAGCGGGACGGCCTTGCCGAAGCGGGCGAAGACCCCCTTCCCCGCCTGGCTGAGGATGCGGAAGCCGACGGCCTTGTTGACGACCATGAGGGCCGGCGCGGGCAGACGCTGCGTCGCGAGCCCGGCGAGCCGGCCGCTCGGCGCGCTCATCCCGGCCTGGGCGAGGAGGTCCTGGGCGTCGGCACCGACGAGGCTGAGCAGGACGGAGGAGCGCACCTCGGGGCGGCTGAGGTCGTGGCCCCGGATGCGGGCGACGGAGGCGGCCATGCGGGTGGCCAGGGCGTAGAAGCCGAGGACATTGGCCGGCAGCGAGACGGTCATCGCGGCGAAACCGCCGAGGTTGGTGAGGAAGCCGCTGGCGCCGGCGAGCGCGAGGTGGTCACGCACGATCTGGTCGATCGCCCGATCGGGATCGCCGTGGTGCTTGGCCAGTGCCGCGTCGGCGGTGCCGGACGCGGAGGTGAACCTCCCCCGCCCGTCGATGCCGATCTCGAGGAGACTCTGGACGACCCGGGCCACCGCGCCGTGCGCGCCGGACTGCGGGTCCTCGGCCTGCTCCAGGGCGCCCCGGGTGTCCGTGACCGCCTTCGTGTCCGTGCCGCGGCCGAACCTGCTCGTGATGAATCCCATGCCGCGATCCTGCCACGCGCCGGTGCGGGCCCGGTGGTGTCGGCCGGCGGCGGTAGCCTCGCTGTCCGTGGAAGCCCTCGGAGCCGTCGTCGTCGGGGCCGACGGCGTGGGGGCGGTCCTTCCTCCCGACGGGCCACCCGTCCTCGCCGGCGACCCGGGGACGCTCCTGGCGGCGCTGGACCCCGCCGTCCGGTACGTCACCTGGTCGGCATCGGCCGTCGCACCCGTCATCCGCGCGGGGGCCCGCCTCGACCGCACGTGGGACGTCGCCGAGGTGCATCGTCTCGCCCACGGCGGCTGGGCCGCCGGCCCGGAGCGGGTGTGGGCCCTCCTGCACGGTCTCGACCCGCAGGGGGTCCCGAGCGCGCCGACCGGCGACCTCTTCGACCTGCTGTCCGACGAGTTGCCCCCCGAGGACCTCGTCCGCCCGGACGGCCACCTGCGCGCCGATGCCGTGACGGGGGCCTGGCTGACGACGCCGTCTCGGTGTGCCGCCTTCGCCGAGGCGGCCCGGCAGGTCGCCCGGCACCAGCACGAAGGGAGGACCCGCGCCGGCCGTCGGGCCCTGGCCACCGCGCACGCCGAGTCGGCCGCCGCGGTGCTCTGCGTCGAGCTCGCGAGCGACGGCCTGCCCATCGACCGGGAGGCCGCCCGCCGGCTGGTCACCGAGGCCGCCGGCGACGAGCCCCACACGCTCGCCGAGGAGCTCGCCGCGCGCGAGCGCCGCGATGCTCCCGTCATCGCCGCCGTGCCCGGCACCGGGCACGTGGACCTGCGCAACCCGGCACAGGTGAAGCAGCTGCTCGCGCGTGCCGGTGTCGACGTCCCCTCGACCCGCAAGTGGGTGCTCGAGGCGCAGGTCGCCGCGCACCCCGTCGTCCCGGCGCTGCTCGAGTGGCGCACGCGGGAGCGGATCGCGACGACCTACGGCTGGCGGTGGTTGCGCGAGCACGTGGGGAGCGATGACCGGCTCCGCGGTGCGTGGGCGGCCTGCGACGGCGCGGCGGGCCGGATGACCGCCCAGGCCGGGCTGCACAACCTCCCCTCCGAGCTGCGCCCCGCGGTGGCCGCCGACGCGGGTCACGTCTTCGTGCGGGCCGACCTCGGCCAGGTCGAGCCCCGGGTGCTCGCGGCGGTCTCCCAGGACCGGGCCTTCGCGGCGGCCACCCGGGAGGACGACCTCTACGCCCCGGTCGCCGCCCGGCTCGGGGTCGAGCGGGCCGTGGCGAAGATCGCGGTCCTCGCGGCGATGTACGGGCAGCGCTCCGGCCCGGCGGCGGAGGCGCTGCGCGGGCTCGAGCGGGAGTACCCGGTCGCGATGGCGCACCTGCAGCGCGCCCAGGATGCGGGCCGCCGCGGTGAGCCGGTGCGCACCTTCGGCGGGCGGGTCGTGCGCACGGACCTGCCCGGTGGCGGTGGCGAGGACGAGCGGGACACCCTCACCTCGGCCCGGGGCCGCTTCGCCCGCAATGCCGTCATCCAGGGCTCGGCGGCCGAGCTGTTCAAGGCGTGGGCCGCGACCGTCCGGGTGTCGGTGCGCCCGCTCGGAGGACGCATCGTGCTGTGCCTGCACGACGAGCTGCTCGTCCACGTGCCGCAGGAGCACGCCGAGCGGGCCGCCACCGTCGTCGACCGCGCGCTCACGGACGCGGCGCGTCGCTGGCTCGGGGGCGACCAGGTGCGTTTCGTCGCCGACACCTCGATCGTGCGGCGGTGGTCCGAGGCGAAGTGAGCCCGGGCCCGGCCACGAGCGCGGACGGGCCCGCTACGGGGTGTCGGTCTCGTCGACCGTGCGCAGGAAGTCCTCGAAGTCGGCGCCGAGCTCGTCCGCGGACGGGAGGTTCTCCCCTTCGCCGGCCAGCAGGCTCGGGCGCTCCAGGCCGCGCAGGTGGACGTCGTACTGGCGCTCGAGGGCCTCGACGGCCTCGCGCACCTCGTCGTTGTCCTGGACCTCGCGCTCGATCTGGAGGCGACCCTCACTGGCCGCCTCGGCGAGCGCGTCGTTGGGCAGGTTGAGCCCGGTGCAGTCGACGATCGCGTTGAGGCCGGTGAGCGCCGCGTCGTGGAAGGTCGACTGGGCGAGGTAGTGCGGCACGTGGAGGCTGAAGCCCACCGCGTCGCGGCTCGACTCCCCCAGACGCAGCTCGAGGAGCGCCGCCAGGCTCGTGGGGACCTGGACGGTGCCGAAGACCGGCTTGTGCTCACCGATGAGGCGCTCGTCGGTGCCGTGGACGGTCATGCCGACGGGACGGGTGTGCGGGACGGCCATCGGGATGCCGTGGGCGTGGACGGCGAGGGAGATGCCGACCTCGTCCATGATCGTCGTGACGGCCGAGACGACGGCCTCCCAGCGGTAGTCCGGCTCCGGCCCGGTGAGGATGTAGTAGCTCTGCGCGTCCCGGTCGGTGAGGTGGTACAGCGACAGGGTCGGCGCGGAGTAGTCGGTGTAGCGGTTGGCGTCGAAGGTGATCACCGGTCGACGGCTGCGGTAGTCGATGAGGGTGTCAACGTCGAAGGACGCGACGAGGGTCGGCTCGCTCGCCTCGAGGAGGTGGTCGACGAGGAGCCGCTGGGCCATCCCGGCGTCGAAGAAGCCGTCGAAGGCGACGATCATCGGCCCCGGCTCGAGGGCGGCGGGGTCGGTGTCGACCTCATAGCGGTAGAGGCGCTCGGTCACGTCAGGTCCTCCTGGTCGGTGGTGCACTCATTGTCCCAAACGACTCAGGGCGCCGCGCCATTCCCCCGTGCCGTCACGACGTGGGGACGGCGGCGATGGCGGCGCGGACGCGCTTGGCGGAGACCGACTGTGCCGTCCCGAGGGCCTGGGCGAAGAGCGAGACGCGCAGCTCCTCGATCATCCAGCCGATGGCCACGACGTCGGCCGAGCGGCGGCGCAGCGGCGGCAGCGCCTCGAGGAGGTCGGCGTAGGCGGACTCCACCGAGTCGACGGCCTCCTGGTGCATCGCGTCACGACGGGGGTTCTCCGCGGCCCGCTCCAGGCGAAGGGAGATCCCGCGCAGGTAGCGCCGCAGGTCCGGCAGTCGCTGCGCGCCGGTGTCGGCGACGAAACCCGGGCGGACGAGGCCCTCGAGCTGCGCGCGGGCGTCGGCGGTGGTCACCGACAGGGCGGGCGCCCCCATCCGCTCGAGCAGGCGCAGGATCTGCGTGCGCTGGGCGAGGACGGGCTCGACCTCAGCGACGATCGTCAGCACCCGCTGGGCGACGTGGGTGCGCGTGGCGGCGAGTGCCTCGTCGAAGGCGGCCCTCGTGCGCACCACCCCCGGCACGTGCTGGGCGACGATGTCGTCGACGGCCGCGGCGAGCGCGTCGTCGAGGAGCTGTGGCACCGAGCCGTGCGGGTTCTCGGCGAGCGCGAGCTTCTGGGCATTGGTCAGCCGGGCGAGGACCCGCTTCCACGGCGGGCTCGTCCCGAGCAGGAGCAGCCGGCGCACGCCGTCGCGGTGGGCGGCGAGCGCCTGCTGCTCGTCCGGGAGCACGCGCAGGGCCACGGAGCTCCCTTCGTCGACGAGGGCCGGGTAGCCGACCACGGTGTGCTTGCCCGACCTCGTCGTGAAGGTCTCCGGGAGGTCGTCGACGTCCCAGCCGGTGAGGCCGGTCCGCTCGATGGACGCCCCGGCACGCGACATCCGCTGCTGCACGTCGCCGGCGAGCTCCTCCGCGAGCGCCTCGAGGTCCTTGCCGCGGGCGAGCCGGTGGCGACGCTGGTCCTCGACGGCGAAGGTCACCCGCAGGTGGTCGGGCACGCGGGACCAGTCCCACTCCCCCTCGTCGATGCGCAGCCCGGCACGGCGCCCGAGGACCGTGGACAGCTGGCTGGTGATCGACGTGCCGGCCTGCGGGTCGAGCTCGGCGAGCGCGGCGCGGGCGTGGTCGGGGGCCGGCACGAGGTGGCGCCGGGTGGCCTTGGGCAGCGACTTGATCAGCGCGGCGACCAGATCGGCGCGCAGCCCCGGCACCTGCCAGTCGAAGCCGGCGGGGGTCAGCTGGTTGAGCACCGCCACGGGCACGTGGACGGTGACGCCGTCGTCCTCGGTCCCCGGCTCGAACTGGTAGGTCACGGCGAGCTCGAGCCCGTCGGTGCGCCAGCGCCGCGGGTAGTCGCTCGTGCTCACCGCCTCGGCGTCCTCGCGGGTGAGCAGCTCCTCGGTGAGGGTCAGCAGCTCGGGCTGGTCGTGGCGCGCCTTCTTCCACCACGAGTCGAAGTGCGCCCCCGAGACGACGTCGGCGGGGATCCGCTCGTCGTAGAAGGAGAACACGTCCTCCTCGTCGACGAGCAGGTCGCGCCGGCGGGCACGTTCCTCGAGCTGCTCGAGACGGCGCACGAGCTTGCGGTTCGCGGCGAGGAAGTCGTGCCGGGCCTCCCACTCCCCCTGCAGGAGGGCGTGCCGGATGAACAGCTCGCGGCTGACGACGGGGTCGATCCTCCCGTAGGAGACCGGCCGACCGACGACGAGCGGGACGCCGAAGAGGGTCACCCGCTCGGTGGCGAGGACGGAGGCGGCCTTCTTGCTCCACCGCGGCTCGGAGTAGGTCCGCTTCACGAGGTGCGCGCCGGCACGCTCGGCCCACACGGGGTCGATGCGGGCGGACGAGCGGGCCCACAGCCGCGAGGTCTCGACGAGCTCACCGGCCATGACGAAGGGGGGCTGGCGCCGGAAGTTCGTCGTGCCCGGCTGGATGGAGAAGCGGGCACCGCGCGCCCCGAGGTAGTCGCGCTTGTCCTCGTCGCGCAGGCCGACGTGGCTGAGCAGCCCGGTGAGCAGGGCCTGGTGGATCGTGTCCCAGTCCGGCTCGGCGTCGTGGGCGGCGGTACGCGCCCTCGTGTCGAGCTTGCGCTGCTTGGCGGCCCGCACGAGCTGCGAGTGCAGGTCCTGCCACTCCCGGATCCGCAGGAAGTGCAGGTACTCGCGCTTGCACATCCGGCGGAAGGCGCTGCCGGACAGTGCCTTCTGCTGGTCCTTGAGGTACGTCCAGAGGTTCCACCAACTGGCGAAGTCCGAGCCCTCCTGGCGGAACCGCGCGTGCTGCTGGTCGGCCTGGGAGCGCTGGTCCACGGGTCGTTCGCGCGGGTCCTGGATGGACATCGCGGCGACGATCACGAGGACCTCGGTGGTGCAGCCGAGCCGGTCGGCCTCGATGAGCATCCGCCCGAGGCGCGGGTCGACGGGCAGGCGGGCGAGGGTCGTGCCCGTCGGGGTGAGCCGACGACCACCGCGCCGCGCTCCCTTCCCTCCCCCGGCTGCCACCGCAGCCTCGGTGTCGAAGGCCTGCAGCTCCTGGAGGAGGCGGACGCCGTCGGTGATCTGGCGGGAGTCCGGCGGCTCGAGGAAGGGGAAGCGCCCCACGTCGCCGAGGCCGAGGGAGGTCATCTGGAGGATGACGCTCGCGAGGTTGGTCCGCAGGATCTCCGGGTCGGTGAACTCCGGCCGTGACTCGAAGTCCTCCTGCGAGTACAGCCGGATGCACACCCCCTCGGCGACGCGCCCGCACCGACCGGCGCGCTGCTGGGCGGAGGCCCTCGAGACCCGCTCGATCGGCAGGCGTTGGACCTTGGTGCGCTGGCTGTACCGCGAGATGCGCGCGGTGCCGGTGTCGATGACGTAGCCGATGCCCGGGACGGTGAGCGAGGTCTCGGCGACATTGGTGGCCAAGACGATCCGGCGGCCGCGGTGCGGCGCGAAGACCCGGTGCTGCTCGGCCGCGGACAGGCGTGCGTAGAGCGGGATGACCTCGGTGTCGGGGAGGTTCATCGACGTCAGGGCGTCCTGGGCGTCGCGGATCTCCCGCTCCCCGGAGAGGAAGACGAGCGCGTCGTTGGCGCCGCTGGCCGCGTTCTCCGGCTCGGTCCACAGCTCCTCGACGGCGCGGCAGATGCCGGTGACCTGGTCGCCGTCGCCGCCGCTCTTCTCCCCGTCCTCGCCCTCGCCCTCGGGGTCGTCGATCGGTCGGTAGCGGACCTCGACCGGGTAGGTGCGCCCGGAGACCTCGATGATCGGCGCGGGCTCGCCGTCATCGGAGGCGAAGTGGGCCGCGAAGCGCTCCGGGTCGATCGTCGCCGAGGTGATGAGGACCTTCAGGTCGGGGCGGCGCGGGAGGAGCTGCTTGAGGTAGCCGAGGATGAAGTCGATGTTCAGCGAGCGCTCGTGGGCCTCGTCGATGATGATCGTGTCGTAGCGGCGCAGCTCCCGGTCGCGCTGCATCTCGTTGAGCAGGATGCCGTCGGTCATGACCTTCACCGCCGTCGCGTCGCTGCTGTGGTCGGCGAAGCGCACCTGGTAGCCGATGAGCGCGCCGAGCTCGACCTGCATCTCCTGTGCGATCCGCTCGGCGACCGAGCGCGCGGCGATGCGGCGGGGTTGGGTGTGCCCGATCTGGCCGGTCGTGCCGCGACCGATCTCGAGGGCGATCTTGGGCAGCTGCGTCGTCTTGCCGGAGCCGGTCTCCCCCGCGACGACGACGACCTGGTGGTCCCGCAGGGCCTGCGCGATGTCGTCCTTGCGGGCGACGACCGGCAGCTCCTCGGGGTAGTGCAGGTCCGCCGCCGCGACGGGTTCACGGACGGGGGCGGACATACGGGTCAGGATACGTGCGGGCGGGCCGGGTCAGAAGTTGAGTGACGCGACGGGCAGCGTCGCGGTGCGCAGTGCGGCGTCCAGCTGCGCGACGGCGCCGGCCCGGTGCTCGGTGACGAAGCCGGCCCTCGCCCGCGCCCCCACGCTCTGGTCACCCAGCCACACGGCACCGAGGTCGGCGATGTCGAGCGTGAGATCCGCTGGCCCGTCGTGGCGGACGAGCCGACCGACGCCGTCACGAGCCGTCCACCGCCAGGTGCCGGCGTTCTCCGGGAGGATCGTGTCGCCCACCTCGACGGTGAGCTCGAGGTCGGCGGCGTGGCCGCGCTCGGCCACCGCGGTGGGCAGGTCGACGATCCGCAACCACAGGTCGTCGCTCAGCCCGGCCCCGTGCGGCCGCTTCCCCGCCAGCCACAGCACGAGCGGGTCGTCGGGAGCACTCCGTGCCGGCCATGAGGTCGAGCGTCGTCAGCCGCTGGGCGAGGGCGAGTCGGGCGGCGACGTCGACGTCCATGAGGAAGGAGACCCCGACCTGACCATCGGGCGCCCCATGGGTCCACCTCGGGGTCCGGTGGAACCAGGCACACCCGACGTCCTCACCGCCGCGCGTCGCCCACAGCAGGCGGGCCGGTTCGCGCTCCCCCCGCGTCTGCGGGATGTCGGAGAGGAGGCGGCCGAAGTCCTCGACGCTGCGCACGACGTGCCCGGCAGCGCTGCGTGCGCACCGTCGGGCGAGTGCGTGCACCCGCTCGGCGTCCGCAGGGTCCACGGTCGTCATCCGGGTGGTGGTGGCGGCGGCCACCTCCTGCACGGATGGGGGCGCGGCGAAGGTCGTGCCGTGGGCGAAGGTCATCATCAGCTCGCGGCTGGCGACGCCGTAGCCGAAGCGTCCGTAGATCGCGGCCTCGGACGCCTTGAGCGCGCTGATCGCGCGGTGCTGCTCGTCGCGGGTCCAGCGCAGGTGTTGACGCACCAGGGCACTGAGCACCCCACGCCGGCGGTGGTCGGGGTGGACCCCGACCCAGGTCAGTCCCTCCACCGGGCGAAGGGAGCCTCCCCCACCCGCGGCCGGGACGCTCACCCCGATGTCCCAGGAAGCGGCGATGCCGGCGTCCTCGCCGTCGATCCGGGCGATCCACGCCGCTCGGGTCGGCGTGTTCGCCAGGGCGACGTCGTGGGGGGTCCGCAGGTCGTCGGACCAGACGAGCTGGTCGAGGGCCAGGACGGCCTCGACGCCAGCCGGGTCGCTCGGGTCGATCCGGGTCACCCGGATGTCGGTGGGCATGTGCGCCACGCTCGCACCACGCCCCCTCGGCCGCAACGGGGTTTGTCACCGGGACCGCCCCAGGTGCTCGGCAGTACGTCGCCGACGTCGGTCGGCCTCGCGGCGTTCCTGCGCGCCGTCCTTGACACCGGTCGACTCTCCGACCCTGTTCGTGGTCCGGGCGGCGGAGTACGCTCGCCGCCCCTGCTTGGTCGAGTGCTCGACGGTGACGGCCACCCTGGCGACCCGGCCCTCCCCGGCGACGGTCTCCCAGTCGTTGAAGGCGTCCTGCAGGTCGTCGACCCCGGCCTTGCGCCGGATGGTGTCACGGACGCTCGCCGGGATCCTGCTGGGCGCGGTCGCGGAGCGCGTCTTCGGGGGCGTGGACGTGGACCGACCGGTGGAGGTCCTCGCCCGACGGGCCCGACCCGATGTCGTGATCGGGTTGTCCTTGATCCGCACGGGGTCGTGGGGCAGGGAGTTCACGCGCGCGACGTCCTTGGTCACGAAGCGACCCTTGGCCGCCTTGACCACCCGGCCGGCGCCGAAGCCCACCGTGTCCACGCCGTAGATCGCCGACGACTTCGCGACGTCGGTGTAGGACCCCTCGTCGTAGAAGTAGCGACGCCCGGCCTTCCCGATCGGGTCCGCCACCCCGGCCACGGCGATCGGCTTGGCGATGATGCCGACCCGGCCGGCGTTCTCACCCATGGTGCTCAGGCCCTCCCAGAAGTCGTACCCGGCCGGGTCGTCGGTCTGCGCGGACACGTCGTTGAGCTTCGCGGCCATCCGCTGCTCGTCGGCGTGCGCCTCCTGCAGCTCCTTCTCGAAGCCCCGCTCGGCGCGCATCACTGCCGAGAGGGCCCGCGCGCGCTCCTTCTCCGTGCGGTCCCGGTCCGGGTCATCCGGCGCCATCTCCCGGAGTCTGGTGTCGCAGTCCGCCATGGTCCCGTCCGCGGTGGACGCATCCTCGTCCAGGCTGGTGAGCGACTTCTGGGAGGCCTCGAGCAGGTCCGCGTAGGGGCGGATGACCTCCGCCGTGCTGCGCAGGCGGTTCGCGACGTCGATGAGGTCGGCGGGGGTGCGCGCGACCCTGGCGGCGAAGGTGTCTCCCGACGGGGAGTCCCAGGACCCCCGTACCGACACCTGCTGGAGGAGGCCGATCGTGCGGTCCATGGCCGTCACGACGTTCTTCAGCTGCCGCGCCTGCGCCCGGATCGTATCGGGGTCGCCGTCCCCGATCCCCTTGTCGTCGACGAAGTACTTCACCGGATCCCCTGGTTGCGTGCGGTGTTGGCGTCCTCGGCCACGAGGTAGCAGCCGCCCGCGTGCTTCGCGAGGTCGCGCAGGTCCCGCAGGTCCTCGCACAGCGCGACGCGCAGCAGCTCGTAGTCACCCAGGACGCGGTCCATGGCCCCGGAACCGGTGATCGTGGGGAACCCGTAGGTCTCCTGGCTGCCGTCGCGGGTGTAGTGGGCCGAGACCTGGAGGTAGTCGGCGATGTTGGCCAGCTCGTGGCCCAGTCCCTCGATACCCGCCGAAGAGATCCGCAGTGCCTGTCGAACCGTCATGCCGAGCAGGTTAGGGACGAACGACGAGGGGCCCGTGGAGTTGTCCACAGGCCCCTCGTCGGAGTGCTCGAACGCGCGGGCGGCGTCAGGCCTTCGCTGCGGCGAAGCCCTGCTCGAGGTCGGCGATGATGTCCTCGACGCTCTCCAGACCGACGGAGAGCCGGACCAGGCCGGGAGTGACGCCGGCGGCGAGACGGTCCTCCTCGGGTCCCTGGGAGTGGGTCGTCGACGCGGGGTGGATCACGAGCGAGCGCACGTCACCGATGTTGGCCAGGTGGCTGTGCAGGCTCAGGCCCTCGACGAACTTCTGTCCTGCCTCGACGCCACCGGCGATCTCGAAGGAGATGACCGCGCCGGCCCCCTTCGGGGTGTACTTGCGCGCGAGCGCGTGGCTCGGGCTGCTCGGCAGCGAGGCCCAGATGACCTTCTCCACCTGCGCGTGCCCGCCGAGGAACTCGGTCACCGCGGCGGTGTTGGCCAGGTGCCGGTCCATGCGCAGGCTCAACGTCTCGACGCCCTGGCCGATGAGGAAGGCGTTGAAGGGAGAGACCGCGGGACCGAGGTCGCGCATCAGCTGCACGCGCGCCTTGAGGATGAAGGAGACATTGGCCCCCATGGCGCCGTTGACGCCGAGGTCGGGCCCGAAGCGCAGCCCGTGGTAGCTCGGGTCGGGCTCGTTGTAGTTGGGGAACTTCTCCGGGTCGGCGGCGTAGTCGAAGCGGCCGGCGTCGACGATGACCCCGGCGATGGAGGTGCCGTGGCCGCCGAGGAACTTCGTCGCGGAGTGCACGACGACGTCCGCACCGTGCTCGATGGGCCGCAACACGTACGGCGTCGCGATGGTGTTGTCGACAATGAGCGGCACCCCGGCGGAGTGGGCGATGTCCGCAATGCCCTCGATGTCCAGCACCACGTCCTTGGGGTTGCCGATGGTCTCGCCGAAGAGGACCTTCGTGTTCGGCTTGATCGCGGCCTGCCACTGCGCCAGGTCGCTCGGGTCCTCGACGAGGGTCACCTCGAGGCCGTACTTTGGCAGGGTGTACTGCAGCAGGTTGACCGTGCCGCCGTAGAGGGCCGCGCTGGCCACGACGTGGTCACCGGCCTCGGCGACGTTGAGCAGCGCGAGGGTCGTCGCGGACATGCCGGAGGCGGTGAGCAGGGCCCCGACGCCGCCCTCGAGGGCGGCGATCTTCTGCTCGACCGCGTCCTGGGTGGGGTTCATGATCCGCGTGTAGATGTTGCCGAGCTCCTTGAGCCCGAAGAGGTTCGCGGCGTGCTCGGTGTCCTTGAAGACGTACGACGTCGTCTGGTGGATCGGCAGGGCCCGCGAGCCGGTCGTCGGGTCGGGCACCTGGCCGGCGTGGATCTGCTTCGTCTCGAAGTTCCACGTGGTCGGGTCGGACATGTCTGTGCTCCTGGATGGTGCGCGCTTGACCGTGGCGGTCGCCACGGGCCTGGTCGTCTCCCGGGGCACCCCACCGCGGAGGAGGGTTGCCGGCCAGCGAGCCGGGGCTTGTCACTGGCGCTCAAGACCTCCGCAGAGCATATGAGGACGCTCCACGCACCCGGCAGGGTGTCTCACCTCCCGGGCGTCTGCTCCCCGCCGGCGCGCCGGGCCCGGTGGATCCACCACAGGCCGACGAAGGGGAGGACGAGCGGCAGGTACCCGTAGCCGGAGCCGTAGTGGGACCAGAGCGTCTTGTCCGGGAAGAGGTCCGGCGCGACGAAGGACAACGTGCCGACGGTGAGCACCCCGGCCGCCTCGACGAGGATCGCCCACGTGGCCACGCGGGCACCGGACTGTCCCCCCTTCGCCAGGGCGAGGGTGGCGACGAGGTAGATCAGGGCCGCGAGGGCGGACAGGACGTAGGCCAGCGGTGCCCGCTCGAAGTAGCTCGTGATCTGCAGGATCGAGCGCCCGGTCGCGGCGAGCGCGAGGACCGCGTAGACGGCGACGACGATGCGGCCCGGCCCGGTGCCGGTAGGCACCTCAGGCGGGGCCATGGAGGTCCCAGATCTGCAGGATGCGGTAGGCCATGACCCCGACGGTGAAGGCGCCCGCGATGACGACGCCCATCGTCCAGCGGGTCTTCTCCTTCAGCGCGATGAAGACGACGATCGGCGGCAGGATCGGCAGGGTCAACGCGTAGGCGAGCATCGTCGCGCCCTGGCCGGTGCCGGAGACCTGCCCGTGGACGATGGCCGCGGTGAGCGCGAGGACGAGCAGGGCGACCTCGACGACCGCGGTCACGAGCAGCATCGCGTCGTCGACGAGGCGGTCGATCGCCAGGTAGAGCAGGGCCTGGAGTCCGAGCACGCCGACCGCGACGATCACGACGGTGGTCAACAGCACAAGCACGGCGTAACAGTACCCACGCGCACTGCTGCCACCATCAGGCGCATGAGTTCCCACCGCCTCACCGCCCACGAGCTCGTCGCCACGGTGGTCGACGGGGACAGCTTCGTCTCCTGGGACGAGCCCCTCGACCTCGCGGGACTCTCCGCGACCTATCGGGCCACGATGGAGGAGGCCGCGGCACGGGCGGGCACCGACGAGTCGGTGATCACCGGCGCCGCACGCATCCACGGCCACGACGTCGCCCTGATCATCGGCGAGTTCCGCTTCCTCGGCGGGTCCATCGGCCGCGCCGCGGCCGCGCGGATCGTCGCGGCGATCCGTCGGGCCACGACCGAGCGGCTGCCCCTCGTCGCCGCCACCGCGAGTGGTGGCACGCGGATGCAGGAGGGCACGCCGGCCTTCGTGACGATGGTCGACATCTCGGCGGCGGTCGTCGCGCACAAGGCCGCCGGCCTGCCCTACCTCGTCTACCTGCGCCACCCCACGACCGGTGGGGTCTTCGCCTCGTGGGGGTCGCTCGGGCACATGACGATCGCCGAGCCGCAGGCTCTCATCGGCTTCCTCGGGCCGGTCGTCCACGAGACGGTCAACGGCGCTCCCTTCCCCACCGGGGTGCAGGTCGCCGAGAACCTCGTCGACAAGGGGATCGTCGACGCCGTCGTCCCCACCGACCAGCTCGCCGCGGTCGCCGCCCGCGCCCTGACCCTGCTGTCGGCGACCACCGAGCCGCACGCCCACCCGGACGCCCGCGACGCCTCCCCCGGGTCCGCGGCCGCGGAGGGTGAGGACCCGGTCTGGCGGGTCACCCCCTTCGTCTCCCGGCCGGAGCCGAGCGAGGAGGAGATCGCCGCGCTGTGGTCCGCCATCACGGTGACGCGAAGGGAGGACCGCCCGGGCGTGCGCGAGCTGCTGCGGTATGCCGCGGACGACGTCATCCCCCTCAACGGCACCGGCTACGGCGAGTCCGACAAGGGCGTGATGCTCGCACTGGCCTCCTTCGGGGGCCGGTCGTGCGTGCTCGTCGGTCAGGACCGGCGCTACCAGGTGGCCGAGTCGATGGGCCCGGCCGCGCTGCGCGAGGCACGGCGTGGGATGCAGATGGCCACGCAGCTCGGCCTGCCGCTCGTCACGGTCATCGACACCCCCGGTGCGGACCTCTCCCCGCACGCCGAGGAGGGCGCACTCGCCGGGGAGATCGCCCGCTCGATCGCGGACATGACGGCACTCACGGTGCCCAGCGTCTCGGTGCTGCTCGGTGAGGGCACCGGCGGCGGGGCGCTGGCGATGCTCCCGGCGCGGCGGGTCATCGCGGCCGCCAATGCGTGGCTCTCCCCGCTCCCGCCGGAGGGCGCGAGCGCGATCCTCTTCAAGGACACCGACCACGCTCCCCTGCTCGCGGCCCGGCAGCGCGTCGGCGCGGAGCAGATGCGTCAGGACGGGCTCGTGGACGTCATCGTCCCCGAGTCACCGGCGGCGCACGAGGCGCCGGAGGCCTTCGCGGCGGCGATCGGCGCGGAGATCCTGGCGCAGGTCACCGCGCAGCTCAGCTGACGGCGCGCAGACCACCCCACAGCGGCATCTCGACGACCGCGTGGGCGGTGGCGAGGTAGGTCCCCAGCAGCGGCACCCCGTGCTCGCGACACGACGCGATGGCGGCCTCGTGCCACGCCCGGGCCTCGTCGTCCGGGCTGTACCCCCGGGGTCGACCGACCGCGAGGACGACGCCGCCGAGGGAGTCGGCGACCTGGCCGATGACGAGGTCGATGGCCTCCCTTCGCTCGCCCGCTGCTGCGCGGTCGATCTCGGTGATCGTCACGGGTTGGACCATGCGATGGGTGTCGTCGCACAGCAGCAGGCTGATGCAGCCGGTAGCGCGGTCGCTCTCGCGGACGACGAGATCGACGACGTCGGGGGCCAGGTCGGTGTCGGTCAGGGGACGTGAGTGCCAGTTGCGGGGCAGGTCGTGGAAGGTCATGCCACCTCATCGTGGCCTCCTGGCGCGACGTCACCGCGAACTTGTCCACAGACCCGGTGCCCCGGTCGCAGCGACCACGTCGCCGGTAGTGTGATGGAGAGCACGCCACCACCCACGGCGAGCCGCCCTTCGTGCACACCACCCCGAGCACCCCAGGAGTTTCCGCGTGGCACTCAGTGTCTTCGACCTCTTCTCGATCGGCATCGGACCGTCGAGCTCCCACACCGTCGGCCCCATGCGAGCCGCGGTGATGTTCGCCGAGACCCTCCGCGACGAGGGGCACCTGACCGGCGTCCGCCGGATCAAGGCCGAGCTCTTCGGCTCACTCGGCGCGACCGGCCACGGCCACGGATCCAACACCGCGGTCCTGCTCGGCCTCTCGGGCGAGCGCCCCGAGGTCTGCGACCCCCGGTCGGTCGCCGGACGCCTCGCGCAGATCCGTCAGACCGGTCGGCTCTTGCTCCTCGGCGAGCACGAGATCGACTTCGACGACGATGAGGACCTCGTGCTGCACCGGCGCAAGTCCCTGCCCCTGCACCCCAACGGCATGACCTTCACCGCATGGGGCGAGGGTGAGGAGCCGGTGAGCAGCCACACCTACTACTCCGTGGGTGGTGGCTTCGTCGTCGGCGAGGACGCCTCCGGGTCGACGCGCGTCGTCGCGGACTCGACGCCGGTCGCCCACCCCTTCACCACCGGCGACCAGCTGCTCGCGATCTGCGCCGAGACCGGTCTGTCGATCTCCCAGGTGATGCTCGACAACGAGACGTCGTGGCGCACCGAGGAGGAGGTGCGCTCCGAGCTGCTCCACCTCTGGTCGGTCATGGGTGAGTGCATCGACAACGGCACCCGCAGCGAGGGCGTCCTGCCGGGTGGGCTGAAGGTGCGCCGGCGAGCCCCCGAGCTGCACCGTCGGCTGCGCGCAGAGGGCTCGAGCGAGGACCCGCTGCGCGGGATGGACTGGCTGACGCTCTTCGCCCTGGCCGTCAACGAGGAGAACGCCGCCGGGGGTCGGGTGGTCACCGCCCCGACCAACGGGGCGGCGGGCATCATCCCGGCCGTGCTGCGCTACTACGTCGACTTCGTGCCCGGCGCGGACGAGGACGGCATCTGCCGCTTCCTGCTCACCGCGGCCGCGATCGGCGTGATCTACAAGGAGAATGCCTCGATCTCCGGTGCCGAGGTCGGCTGCCAGGGCGAGGTCGGATCGGCCTGCTCGATGGCGGCCGGGGCGATGGCGTCGGTCCTCGGCGGCTCGGCCGCCCAGGTCGAGAATGCGGCCGAGATCGGCATGGAGCACAACCTCGGCCTGACCTGCGATCCCGTCGGCGGTCTCGTGCAGATCCCCTGCATCGAGCGCAATGCCGTCGCCGCGGTCAAGGCGATCACCGCGGCGCGCACCGCCCTTCGCGGCGACGGGTCGCACGTGGTCTCCCTCGACAAGGTGGTCAAGACCATGCGCGAGACCGGACGGGACATGAAGGTGAAGTACAAGGAGACCGCCAGAGGCGGCCTCGCCGTCAACGTCATCGAGTGCTGACGTTCGGCTCCTCCTCTCCCCGCGCATGACGAAGGGGGTCGCTCCAGCCGGGCTGGACCGACCCCCTTCGGCGTGGGGTCACCTTGGTGAGGTCACTTCTTGGTGAGCTCCCAGTCGCCGCTCGCCTCGACGACGAGGTACTTCGTGCCGTCCTGCACGGTGGTCGTGCCCTCGTAGGGGTCGTACTCACTCACGAGCCGGTCGGGGATGTCCTCGCTGCCCACGCCCTTGAGGGCGAAGGTGCCGAAGGTCGTGCCGGACGGGAGGGTGAACTTGGCACCCAGGTCGGACTTCTTGCCGTCCCACTTGAAGACCGCGTTGCCGCTGCCCTTCTGCTTGGAGCCGAAGTCCGGGGCCGAGCTGATCTTCTGGAACGTCACCGTGTACGAGCCGCCGGTCTCGATCTGCAGGCGCGAGGTGGAGGTGTTGTACCCGGTGAGGTTGTAGCTGAAGGTGCCGTCGACCTCTTGGCCGTAGACGCTGGCGACGGACTCCGAGCGCTTGCCGTTGCCGTCCTGGCCCTCGACCCGGAACTCCCGGTCGCCCGTGTAGCTGATCTCGATCAGGCCGGCACCGTCACCCGGGGGCACGTTGATGTAGCCGTTGCCCTTGCCCTTGTACTTCTTGCCGAAGGTCGCTGCCTTGCCCTTGATGCCGACGATGTCCTCGCCCGGGTCGGCGTCGCTCGTCGAGCTGGACGTCGGGGTGTCCGAGCTGGTGGGCGAGTCCGTCGTCGTGGGCGAGTCGGTGTCCGTGTCCGAACCGGTGTCGGTGTCGGTGTCCTGGGAGGTGCTGGTGTCGTCGCCGCCGGCGGTCTCGTCCCCGTCGCCCGAGGAGATGAGGAAGAAGCCACCGATACCGAGCACGAGCACGAGCGCGAGGCCTGCCGCGGCCAGACCGAGGATCAACGGCAGCTTGCTCTTCTTGGTCGGCGGCTGTCCCTGTCCGTACTGACCCTGCTGGCCGTACTGACCCTGGGCCTGCCCGTAGGCCGGCTGACCGTAGGCGCCCTGCTGACCGTAGGCCGACTGCTCGCCGTAGCCACCCTGCTGACCGTAGGCGCCCTGCTGACCGTACGCGGCGTCCTGGGCGTAGGGGTTCTGGCCGTACTCGTTCGACCCGTAGGGCGACTGCCCGTAGCCCTGGTCGGAGGAGGCCCCGTACCCAGCGGCACCGGCCGCGCCGGCCGCGCCGGCCGCGCCGGCGCCACCCGCCGCGGCGCCGTAGCCGGAGGAGTCGGTGTTGATGGCTTCGGTCTCGGGGCTGCGGTCGGCGTTCGGCCGCACCCGCGTCGCGTCGTCGACCTCACTCGTGCCTGCGTGGTCGACACGGGTGCCGGTCCCCGACGCGTCGGGACCGGGCTGGCCGGTCGCGAACCCCTCAGGCGTCGCCTGACGGTGCTCCGTCCATCCGTTGCCGTCCCAGTAGCGGATCTGACCCTGATTATCAGGGTCCTGGTACCAACCGGCAGCCCAGTTGCTCATCGCAGGCCCTCTCCGTGTTTCATCGTGTGGTGTGTGTGGTCGTGCAGTGGTGACTCAGGAATGAGAGTACCTGCGCGCGGCCCGCGACATCATGGGGAGAACTCCCCATGATGTCGGCGCGCGGTAGGTACTGCGGCTCACCCGGCGTACCCGACGGACCGGTTGAAATTCACGGCCCCCAGGTAGGCGTGGTACATCGACCAGGCCCAGGCGCCCACGCAGATCGGCAGACCGATGAGACCGACGATGAGCCAGCCCAGGCAGACGAGCAGCACCAGGCCGAGTCCGTAGACCAGCAGGAAGGCGACTCCGGCACCGACGTCCCCGTTGACCATCGACCCGACGCCGGGGATGAAGAAGGACAGGAGCAGCGAGAGCGCGGGTTCCTTGCGTGCGCGCGGGAGAGCCGGCGCGCCGTACACCGGCGGGGGGGCGTACGGGGCGAGCTCACCGCTCTGAGGCACCCGAGCGACCGACGACGGGGGCGGCAACGACGTGGAGTGCGTCCACTGGGACCCGTCCCAGTAGCGGCGTTCGCCGTCGTGCTCGTACCAGCCCGGCGCGTGCTCGTTCACGTGTCCCCTCATCCCCTGTGACTGGGAGAGAGCGTACCCGCCGCACCGACGAGCTTCGTGGCAACCTCGCTCCCCGCGTGGCCGATCGCCTCGGGGTCGCCCACGACGACGAGTTGGTCGGTGGCCCGGGAGAGGCCGACGTAGAGCCGCTCGCGGAAGCGCTCGCGCGTGCCGTCCTCGTTGATGCAGAGCACGACGGCCCGGCGCTCCATCCCCTTCGCTCCGAGGACGTGGCCGAAGAAGACGTCATCGTCCTCCCAGAAGGTGTGCCAGTACCCACGCTGACCGAGGTCCTCCTGACGCTCGACCTGCACGGGGTGGCGGCGGCCGGTGGTGAGGAGCCCGACATGGCCCGGGCGCCACCCTTCGTCGAGGAGGAGATCGACCTGGTCGTCGGCGACCCCGAGGGACTCGTCCGGGGTCGCACGGACGAAGGTCACGGCCGGCCCGTCGCCGCCCTCGAGACGCATGCGCAGCGGCGCCAAGGGAGTGAAGGTCTCGGCGATCTGCTTGGTGTTGCGCAGGTTGTGGTCCAGGACGAGGGGCACGAGTGGGACCGGTGGGCGGCCGAAACGCTTGAAGAGGCGCTGGTTCTCGTCGGAGTAGGTGAACAGGCCCCCCTCGCTCTCGTCGGTGAGGGCCCCGAGGAGGGGGCGCCACCAGGACTCGGCGAAGTCCTGGGCCTCATCGACGACGAAGGAGTCGTACCGCTCCCCCGGCGGCAGCTCGGCGGCGCGCTCGGCCATGAGGTCGGGCAGCGTCTCCTCCCAGTAGTCGGGGTCGTCGCGGGAGCCGGAGGGCACGCCCCAACGGTTGGCGAGGTCCTCGAAGGTACCGACGAAGGCGGGCCGCTGGCGGTGTGGCCACAGAGCGACCGCGCGCTCGAGGTGCGTGGCCAGCCCGATGGAGTAGCACAGCAGAGCCACCCGCTCGGGGCGCCGCTCGCCACGGCCGGCGCTGAGCTGGCGGGCCTGGGTCAGGGCGAGGACGGTCTTGCCGCTGCCCGCGCCGCCGCGGATCTCCACCCTGCGCAGCAGGCGGGTCACGTCGAGGACGAGGCTCTGCTCCTGGGTGAGCCGGTCGGCGCGGTGCTGCCGCTCGTCGGCCTCGCCGACCACGTCGGTGGTCGCTTCGGTGCCGCGCGCCGCGAGGATGTCGACGATCGTCGCGCAGTCGTCGACGCTCGGGACGTCGCGCTCGCTCTCCTGCTCGATGGGGATGGCGGCGATGCGCGCGGCCAGTGCGGGCAGGTCCTCGCGGTCATGGACCATCCAGCGCGGGCAGTCGGCCAGGGCGAAGTCCGGACCGAGCCCGGTGAAGGGTGCGACCACGGTGTGCGCGAAGCGGATCGGCCTGCGGGAGCTGTGCGCCCAGCGCCGGTCCGACTCGAGGTAGGTGCGAAGGGCGTACTTCGCGTCGCGGGCCTGGCCGACCGGGTCGATGGCCCGGCGCTCCTTGCCGTGGCGCATGCTCCACACCCCGTCGCGGCACTGGAGACCGTCGCCCTTGACCTCGATGACGACGACCCCGGCGTCGGGCAGGACCGCCAGCAGGTCGATCTCGTGGTCCTTGTGCTCGTCGGTGAGCCGGTAGTTGGCCACGAGCGTGTCCTCGGGACGAAGGGCGTCGCGCAGCCGCTCCCACACCACCCGCTCCGAGGCGGTCGTGAAGCGCGGGTCCGGTGGGATCAGCTGCGGTGCCATGGAGTGAAGGTACCGATCAGAAAGGCGGAGCCGCCGCGAAAAGATCGGTGAGGATGTTCGCCCCCTGCGAAGGGGGCGAGTCCCCGGCGTCGGTGTCCCACCCGTCGTCCACCTCGGTGTGGACCCAGAGTGCGGGGAAGGTGCTCGCAGGGAGGCCGCCGGGGCTGACCCACTCGGTCCGTCCGTCCGGGTGGAGCGTGTGGGTCCACCCCGGTGTGTGCTTGAGGCGATGGTGATGCCGGCAGAGCCCGGAGACGTTGGTGGGGCAGGACGGCCCGACCGGCCATGACGTGGCGTGGTCGAGGTCGGCGTTCGTCTCCGAGCAACTACGTGTCACCCGACGGTTGCATCCCCACATCCGGCAGGTCTCGTCACGGGCGGAGATGAAGTCGCGCATCGAGTCGGTGATGAAATAGCGGGGATTGCTCGTCTCGACAAGGACCCCGGTGCGAGCGTCGAGAAGGGCGCGGGAGACCTTCGCCTCGAGGCGGGTCGTGATGGCTGAGACGACGTCCGGCGGGATGTACCCGATGCCGGGGATGTCGCAACCACTGACCCAGCCGGGCTGTCCACCGGGCCCGAAGGTCGTCGGGACTTGAGAGGTCACCGCGTCGCCAGCCCATTCCTCGGGTAGAACGTCGACCCGGTCCGGACCCTCCCCCGTGACGATCCGGGACGGCTGCACAGTCCCCTCAGACGGACGGCCGCTAGGAGGCGATGGGGCCCCGAAGGAAAGCTCGCCCCCTTCGTAGGGGGCAAAGGAGAGGCGGGAGGCCGCGGAGGTGATGACCGGGATCCCCAGACGAACATTGGCGATGACCTCAACGCCGCGCAGGGCGAGATCAGCCAGCCCGTGGGCTCGGGAGGCGCCGGTGGTGAGGGAGGGGTCGAGGTCCCTGAGTCGGGCGCCAGCCTGCTCAATAGCCTCCTTGAGCACGACCGCGATCTCAGTGGGCAGCGTCGCGCTCATGTCGGCGGTGCCGACCGGCCCTTCCCCGAATCTGACGTTGAGGTGTTCACGCCGGTTGCGCTCGGCCTTCTGACGCAGGAGCTCGGGCTCAACGCGCTGAAGAATGCGACGGATGGCCTTGCGCAGCTCCCGCTCCTCGAGCTCCACCACGCGGATGGTGCCGGGTCGACCACGAAGGGGGGCGAGCAGGTGGTCGAGAACAGCCTCGACAGCGTCGCGGCTGGCCTCTCTGGTCTCCTTGGCAACGATGCCCAGCGCCCTGGTCCGGAGGAGGCCGTCGGCGACGAGATCCGTCAGTGGACCAAGGTCGGTGACGGCTCGGGCCGCGAGGTCGCACCTCTCACCGGCCTCCCACGGCCCGGCGCGCATCGCCAGACCCACGGCCTCAGCCGCGAACTCAGCCATCTCACCCTCAGGCAGATGCACCGGTCGGTAGGTGCCGTCAGCTCCGCACTCCTCACCCCAGCGGACGGCGTGGCCGATCACGGTCAACTCCAGGGCGTCTGCCGCTCGGCGCAACCGCTCGGTCGCCTCGAGGACCTGTGTCAACGTGCGCTCATCGGCGCGGCCGCCCCGCTCGCTCACCCCTCGACGCGCCATCGCGAGCCCTCGGAGGGACTCTTCCACCACGGTCAGCTCGTCTTCGAACATGGGTTCGATTCTGTCAGCGAGCCCCGACAACGCACTGCGCTGCGGATCGGCTTCAGTGCCTTCTCGCGGCACGAAGAGAGACCCACCACCCCTCCTCCTGGTAGAACATTGACCATGGCTCTCATCGAGGATTTCGAAGAATCTCAGGCCGACGGGCCGCCACGATCTCGCACCAGGGTGACGTGCGGCTATCGCACGGTTGAGATCGACGGGATTCGAGCCGTTCAACTTTCAACGTACGGGTCCTCCGAGCGCAAGATCCCGGGCAAGACCAGTCAGACCATTGAGATTGATCGCGCGCACGCGGCCGAACTAATTGACATCCTCAAGAGTGCTTTCCCAGGGATGTCATGAGCGTTGCTTAACTCAGCCCCTTAGGCGCTTCGAAACTTCTCGTAAGCAAGTTCAAGAAGGCCCACATCGGGGCGCTCTTTCTTCACCGCGGGTAACACCATCAGACGCTCGCCGTGGCGCTCCTTCAGGCCATGCTGGAGCATCGGACCATCGATCTCAGCCAGGAGATCACTCCGGATCTCGACCACAAGGTCTGAGCGAATTCCCAGAATCCTCGCGTCGAACGCCGCGTGGTGAATTTTGCAGAGGGCCAACCCATTTCGGACAGAAGCGACACCCAACTCATGACCGTCCTCAACGATGTGTGCAGCGTCCAAGAGTTCGCCATGCCTCAACGCGCACACTGCGCATCTGGTCGTGTAGGCACGCATTACCGTCGAACGGAATATGCGCTGGTGCATCCGCTGATTCCGCTCGACGCGCAGGTAGTTGCGGACATGCTCTTCGGCGGTGCCACCGACGGACTCGCGCTGCTCTTCATCCATTGCAACGACGAATTGGTGACTGTCTTGCTCCTCGGCCACGAGATAGATCGGAAAGATCGGCTTGTACTCACCCGGACCCACGCCAAAGAACCAGATCAGCGGAAGTTGATCTTCCATGGCCGCCCTCAGGGCCCGATTCTCCGGGTGATGGGGATCCTCACCGCGCCATTTGTACCGCAGACGCCCGTCGGGAGCCACTGCGTCATCGTATGGACGGGCTGCACCCTCTGGTCGGTAAACAGTCCGAATGGACAACGCCGCTCGCGCCGGCGCCGGCTTGCGAATTCCTCGCTGAGCATCCATTAGTGCAATGCGTTGCCCCTGGAACTCAAAGTCTCGAAGAACCTCTGACCGCAGCCAGTCCCTCTCTGCGGTCGTGGCCTCTGATAGCCAGCCCATGGCAGCGGAGCGAAATGCCTGCTCGTAGTCGAGGTCCCACATGCGGGCAGCTTGCCACGTCTACACACTCAGAGGGGCCGACACCGAAGTGTCGGCCCCTCTGAAGTCAGTTCAGTCGATCAGCTGCAGCCGCTGGTCGAGCCGCACCCCTCGCAGACGTAGCAGGAGCCGGCGGGGCGCATCTTTGTGCCGCAGGTCATGCACATCGGTGCGTCGGCGGTCTTGCCCTGGAACTTCTCCATGAGCTCGGCCGAGGAGTGGACCGTGGTGTCGGCCGCACGAGCAGAGGCGCTTCCGGCACCGGACTGGTCCGTGGTCTCCTCCGCCTTCGCGGCGGCGGGCTTGGGCTCGGTCGTGGCGACGGTCTGGCTGTAGGCCTCGTCGTCGTAGTCCTCGCCATCATCCGAGGAGGACGGCGCGTAGGAGCCGGTCTCCAGCTGGCGGGCCCGCTCGTCCGCGGTGTGGATCCCCATGAAGGACCGGGTGTCGAAGTCCAGGTAGTCCAGCGCGAGGCGACGGAAGACGTAGTCCATGATCGACTGCGCCATCCGCACGTCCGGGTCGTCGGTCATGCCGGCCGGCTCGAAGCGCAGGTTGGTGAACTTCTCGACGTAGGTCTCCAGCGGCACACCGTGCTGCAGAGCGATCGAGATCGCGATCGAGAAGGCATCCATGAGTCCGGCCAGGGTCGAACCCTGCTTGCCGAACTTCAGGAACAGCTCGCCGAGCTCACCGTCGTCGTACGTGCTGGCGGTGAGGTACCCCTCGGCGCCACCGACGGCGAAGCTCGTCGTCTGCGAGGCGCGACGCTTGGGCATGCGGCGACGCAGCGGGCGGTACTCGACGACCTTCTCGACGGCAGCCGCATCCTTGGCGGTCTTCGCGTCCTTGGCGGTCGACCCGCCATCGGACAGCGGCTGGCCGACCTTGCAGTTGTCGCGGTAGACCGCGAGTGCCTTCAGGCCCAGCTTCCAGCCCTGGGAGTAGACGTCGGCGATCTCCTCGACCGTCGCGCTCTCCGGCAGGTTGACCGTCTTGGAGATGGCACCGGAGAGGAAGGGCTGCACCGCAGCCATCATCCGCACGTGACCCATCGGGGCGATGGCCCGCGCGCCCATGGCGGTGTCGAAGACGTCGTAGTGCTCCTTCTTCAGACCGGGAGCATCGATGACGTGGCCCTTGTCGGCGATGTACTCGACGATCGCCTCGGAGGTCTCCTCGGTGTAGCCGAGCAGCTTCAGCGCGCGCGGGATCGTCAGGTTGACGATCTGCATCGAGCCGCCGCCGACGAGCTTCTTGAACTTCACCAGGGAGAAGTCCGGCTCGATGCCGGTGGTGTCGCAGTCCATCATGAAGCCGATGGTCCCGGTGGGGGCGAGCACCGAGGCCTGGGCGTTGCGGTAGCCGTTCTTCTCCCCGAGCTTGACGACCGCGTCCCAGGCCTTGGTGGCCTGCGAGTGCACCGAGTTGTCCATGGTGTTCAGCGTGCGGATCTCGTCGTTGGCCGCCTGGTGCTTGCGCATGACGCGCTTGTGCGCATCGGCGTTGCGGGCGTAGCCGTTGTACGGGCCGACGATGGCGGCCAGCTCGGCGGACCGCTTGTAGGACGCACCGGTGAGCAGGGAGGTGATCGACGCCGCGAGCGCGCGACCACCATCGGAGTCGTAGCCGTGGCCGGTCGCCATGAGCAGCGCACCGAGGTTGGCGTAGCCGATGCCCAGCTGCCGGTAGTCGCGAGTGGTCGCGCCGATGCTCTCGGTCGGGAAGTCCGCGAAGCAGATCGAGATGTCCATCGCGGTGATGACCAGCTCGGCCACCTTCTGGAAGCGCTCGGCGTCGAAGGTGTCATCGTCGCCGAGGAACTTCAGCAGGTTGAGCGAGGCGAGGTTGCACGAGGAGTTGTCCAGGGACATGTACTCGCTGCAGGGGTTCGACGCGGTGATCCGACCCGACTCCGGGTTGGTGTGCCAGTCGTTGATCGTGTCGTCGTACTGGATGCCCGGGTCGGCGCACTCCCAGGCGGCCTGGGCGATCTTGCCCATGAGCTCGCGGGCGTCGACCGACTCGATGACCGAGCCGTCCTTGCGCGACTTCAGACCGAAGTCGGCACCCTCGTCGACCGCACGCATGAACTCGTCGTTGACACGCACCGAGTTGTTCGCGTTCTGGTACTGCACGGACGTGATGTCCGAGCCACCGAGGTCCATGTCGAAGCCGGCATCGCGCAGCGCACGGATCTTGTGCTCCTCGCGCGCCTTGGTCTCGACGAACTCCTCGATGTCCGGGTGGTCGACGTCCAGGACGACCATCTTCGCCGCACGACGCGTAGCGCCACCGGACTTGATGGTGCCCGCGGAGGCATCGGCCCCACGCATGAAGGAGACCGGACCGGAGGCGGTGCCACCGGAGGAGAGCAGCTCCTTGGAGGAGCGGATGCGCGAGAGGTTCAGGCCGGCGCCGGAGCCGCCCTTGAAGATGAAGCCCTCCTCCTTGTACCACCCCAGGATCGAGTCCATGGAGTCGTCGACGGAGAGGATGAAGCACGCGCTGACCTGCTGCGGGCTCTTGGTGCCGACGTTGAACCACACCGGGGAGTTGAAGCTGAAGATCTGGTGGAGCAGGGCGTACGTCAGCTCGTGCTCGAAGATCTCTGCGTCGGCCGGGGTCGCGAAGTAGCTGTGGTCCTTGCCCGCCTTGACGTAGGTCAGGACGACCCGGTCGATGAGCTGCTTGAGGCCGGACTCGCGCTCCGGGGTGCCGACGGCCCCGCGGAAGTACTTCGTCGTGACGATCGTCGAGGCGTTGAGCGACCAGAAGTCGGGGAACTCGACCCCGCGCTGCTCGAAGATCGTCGCGCCGGTCTTCCAGTTCTGCTGGACGACGTCGCGGGTCTCCCAGGTGACCTCGTCGTAGGGGTGAACGCCCTCGGTGGTGTGGATGCGCTCGATCGTCAGTCCCTTGGTACGGGACCCGCGACGGGTGCTGGGCTTGCCGGCGGTCTCGGTCATGCTGCTTCTCTCCTCGATCCGTTCAGGACGGTCTTCGTGCGGTGTGCTCGGCTGTGATCAACGGTGTCACCGGGTACCGACAGCCTTCTCGCGTGCCGGTACCCGGGGTTCTTAGGGGGTACTTCCTGCGGAGGCGTCCTCGTGCTCCTCGCGCAGGGTGCGGATCGCCGCCTCGAAGTCCCCGAGCGAGTCGAAGGACTGGTAGACGGACGCGAAGCGCAGGTAGGCGACCTCATCGAGCTCGCGCAGCGGCGGCAGGATCGCCATGCCCACCTCGTGGGCGTCGATCTCCGCGCTGCCCTGCGAGCGGATGCTCTCCTCGACGCGCTGGGCGAGGAGAGCGAGCTGGTCCTCGGTGACCGGTCGACCCTGGCAGGCCTTGCGGACACCGGAGAGCACCTTGGCCCGACTGAACGGCTCGGCCGCTCCCGAGCGCTTCGTCACCGCCAGGCTCGCGCTCTCCAGCGTCGTGAAACGTCGGGAGCACTCGGGGCACTGCCGACGGCGACGGATGGCGCTGCCGTCGTCGGCCGTACGGCTGTCGATGACCCGGGAGTCGGTGTGCCGACAGAACGGACAGTGCACGTCGACTCCCTTCTCGCGGCGGTGCTTGTGGACGAACCGGTGGACGAGGCTGGGGACGAACCCCCCTCCCCTGTGGAGAACCGGCGTCATCCTGTGTACTAGATGTGGACGAATGACATCGGTGTAACCACTAGATGTAGTGACTATTAGACCCCCGTGTGACGCCCGACGCAAGTCCTCGGCGCGTCGCGCTCGGTGAGCGGTCAGGCCCTGCGCGAGACGCCCGGGATGGCGGGGATCCCGGCCCCGCCCGGCCCCGGAACGCACGTCGGCCACCTCCGAGAAGGGGAGGTGGCCGACTGCCGGCCCGGGCTGGGTCGAAGGGCCCGGGAGGTGTGTGGGGTGCCTGATCGGCCCCGACTCAGGGGGTCGGGATCGTCAGGGTCTGACCCATGTGGACGTGGCTCGAGGAGAGGCCGTTGGCCAGCTGGATCCGCGTCACGGCCTCACGGGTGGGCACGCCACCCATCTCGGCCTCGGCGATCGAGCCCAGGGTCTGCCCCCGCTCGACCGTGACCTCCTGAGCGGCCGAGGCCGGCCCCCCGAGGGCCATGCCGGCACCGGCGACGGTCGCGACGGCCAGGGTCGTCGTCGTCATCGCCAGGCGACCGCGACGGGTGAGGCGCAGCCCCCCCTTCGCCTGTGCGGCAATCGACTCGCCCGTCGGGACGGAGACGAGGTGGCGGGAACGAGCCGGCCGCGCTGCGGGCGCACCGATCGGCGAGCCGACGTGGCTGCGGGCTGCGGTGAGAGCGGTCATCTGGTCCTCCTCGTGGCGGTTCATCGAACCGGTGTTCGATAGAACGTCTGTACGATGTCTAGCACGGATGTTCGAAGAAGATCAACAACACGCTCGAACACCTGTTTGAAATACCTGTTCGATCGCCCTACTGTCTTCCTTACCGAGAAGTTGATCAGCGAGCACCGACAACGCACCCGGACCGCCCGGTCCGACACCGCGCGGAGGACGCTGACGACACGGACGAAGGGTCGAGATGAGCAAGGGCAGCGGCACGAGCGACGACAACATCCACCAGCTCCCCGAGCGGGACACCGGAGACGGACTGACCGCGCGCCAGCGCAAGGTGCTCGAGGTCATCCGCACGGCCGTCGCGACGCGTGGCTACCCGCCGAGCCTGCGCGAGATCGGTGAGCTCGTCGGCCTGACCAGCCCGAGCTCGGTGGCGCACCAGCTCTCCTCCCTCGAGCGCAAGGGCTACCTGCGCCGCGACCCCAACCGTCCCCGGGCCATCGAGGTCATCTCCCCCGATGCCGACAGCGTCACGGCCACCGACCCGGTGGTCGCCGAGATGGCCGACTTCGGCGGGATGCGTGGCGGCGCGAGTGCCCAGGACGAGGTCCTCGACCAGACCGGATCCGGTGACGACCGGCCCGAGGCCAGCTACGTCCCCGTGCTCGGTCAGATCGCCGCCGGTGTGCCGATCACCGCGGAGGAGGTCGTCGACGACGTCTTCCCGCTGCCGAAGCAGATCGTCGGTGAGGGCTCGCTCTTCCTGCTGAAGGTCGTCGGCGACTCGATGATCGACGCCGCGATCTGCGACGGCGACTGGGTCGTGGTCCACCAGCAGCCCCACGCCGAGAACGGCGACATCGTCGCGGCGATGCTCGACAACGAGGCGACGGTCAAGACCTTCAAGCGCACCGACGGCCACGTCTGGCTGCTCCCGCACAACCCGGCCTTCGAGCCGATCGACGGTGACCACGCGAGCGTCCTGGGCAAGGTCACCGCCGTGCTGCGACGCCTCTGAGAGGCTCCGATGACCCGATGGCTCTCGTCACTCTTTGTCCTCGCCGTGGTCGTGCTCGCCACCGGGCGCGGGATCCTGGCGGGCGAGGTCGCCTCGCTGCTCCTCCTGGCCCTCGGCGTCGGCATCGCCTGGTGGCTCAGTCCGCTCAACGGCCGCGGGTCTCCTCGTCACCGGGACGTCACCGATGACCCGCAGGTCCGGGTCGTCATCTACTGGCGACCCGGCTGCACCTTCTACGCGCGGCTGCGCTTGGCTCTCGGATCAGCGAGGAAGCAGGCCACGTGGGTCAGCATCTGGGCCGACCCCGAGGCCGCCGCCTACGTGCGCTCGGTCAACGACGGCAACGAGACCGTCCCCACGGTCGTCATCGACGGCCGGCCGCACACCAACCCGGACCCGCAGCTCGTGCGCACGGCCCTGGGCTGACCCGGCCTCTCACCTGACCCGAGTGCTCAGCCGGTCGCGGCCCCGGCCGGCTCGACGGCCTGCACCAGGGCGCGAAGGGAGGGGGCCAGCTCCCCGTCCACGCGGTGGTCGACGAGGTGGTCGCCGCGGCTCGGACCGCGGGTGACCAGGGCGATCGGGATGCCCCGCTTGGCCGCCCGGCGCACGAAACGCAGCCCCGACATCACCTGCAGCGAGCTGCCGAGCACGAGCAGGCTCGGGGCCGCATCGGTGAGCTCGAAGCAGTGCTCCACGAGGGGCTTGGCCACCGCTCCCCCGAAGAAGACGACATCGGGCTTGAGCGTGTCCGCGCCGCACTCGCCGCAGCGCGGCGCCCGGAAGCGCTCGACGTCCACGGTGTCGAGCCGTACGTCCCCGTCGGGACGGATCTCGTCGCTGTCGGCGTCGAAGCCGGGGTTCTCCCGCGACATCCGCTCGTCGAGGACCCGACGATCGATGCGGGCCCCGCAGGTCAGGCACACGACCTCGACGAGGTTGCCGTGCAGCTCCACGACGTCGCGCGTGCCCGCGCCCTGGTGGAGTCCGTCGACGTTCTGGGTGATGAGCGGGCCGACCCGCTCGAGCTGCTGGAGGCGGGTCACGAGATGGTGGCCCTCATTGGGGCGTGCCGCGTGGAAGCGGCGCCACCCGACGAAGCTGCGTGCCCAGTAGCGTTGCCGGGCCTCGCTGCTCGCGACGAACTCCGAGAGGTGCATCGGGGTGACCTTGCGCGTGCCGTCCGGCCCGCGGTAGTCGGGGATGCCGGAGTCGGTGGACATGCCTGCGCCGGTGAGCACGAGGGCCGGTCCGGCCGTCAGCACGCGGGCGATGTCCTCGATCACCGCTCCAGTATGCGACGGACCCGGCCCTGCACTCCACCGCCGACGACATAGCATGGCCGCATGATCGACGCCGCAGGGCTGCGCGTGATGCGCGCCATCGCCGAAGAAGGCAGCTTCACCGCCGCCGCCCTGGCCCTCGGCTACTCCCAGCCCGCGGTCTCGCAGATGGTCAAGCGCCTGGAGCAACGCACCGGCACGGTGCTCGTGGAGAAGGTCGGTCGCTCGGTCCGCCTGACCGAGGCCGGTGCGGTCCTCGCCCGCCACGCCTCCCCCGTGCTCGCCGCGCTCGATGCCGCCGAGGAGGAGGTGGCTGCGATCGCCGGGCTGCGCGCGGGCCGGGTGCGCCTCATGGCCTTCCCCTCCTCCTCCGTCACCCTCGTCCCCCGCGCCCTGGCCGCCGTGCGTGCCGGGTACCCGGACCTGTCGGTGCAGTTCACCGAGGCCGAGCCCCCGGAGTCGATCGCCGCGCTGCGCGCGGGCGACGTCGACCTCGCCGTGGCCTTCTCCTACGACGGCAGCGAGATCGCGCGCGGTGAGGACCTCGAGGGCTTCGCGGTGCACCCCCTGCTCGATGAGGAGGTGCGGGTCGCCCTCCCCCGCGAGCACCCCCTCGCCTCGCAGGACATCGTCTCGATGACCGACCTGACCGAGGAGGACTGGATCGCCGGGTGCGCCCGCTGTCGCGGCCACCTCCTGCAGATCGCGCACGACGCCGGCTTCACCCCGCGGGTCGCCTTCGAGACCGAGGACTACGTCGCGGTCCAGGGTTTCGTCGCCGCCGGCCTGGGCGTCGCGCTCATCCCCGACCTCATCCGCGCCGCGACGTCCAACGACGACGTCGTCATCCGACCGCTCGACCCGACCTCGCGTCGACGCATCCACGTGGTGACCACCGACGACCTGGTCAAGGTCCCCGCGGTCGCGGCCACCCTGGAGGCGCTCGTCGCCTCGGCCGCCTCGGCCACCCCCGCCACGAGCTGACCACGCCCTAGCGCGCGGTGACGAGGGCGGGTCCGTCCACGACGGCGATGTCCCCGTCCCGGTCCGTGCGCAGCACCCGCGCGCCGTGCCGGCGGGCCCACGCCAGGGCGGTCGGCGTCGGGTGCCCGTAGGTGTTGTCCGCGCCCACGCTGATCACGGCCACCGGGGCGACGACCTCCTCCATGAAGCCCTCGTCGACATTGCTCGACCCGTGGTGGGGCATCTTGAGCACGTCGAGGTCCGCGGCGGCCGCGGCCATGGCCGGGTCCCGGGCCAGGGCGAGGCGAAGGGCGTGCCCCGCCTCCTGCTCGATGTCCCCGAGGAGGAGTGCCGAGATCTCGCCGACGCTCACGTGCAGCACGATGCTCGCGTTGTTGGCGACGGAGCCCCCGGCGACGGTCCGGGTCGGCCACCAGGCGGTCGCGGTGACCGCCCCGAGCTCCACGTGGTCACCGGCGGTGACGGTGCGCACGGGGATCGACCGTCGTGCGGCGATCTCGGCGACCTGCCGAGCGGCCCACTGCGGGTCCGGGACCGGGGTGACGAGGATCTGCCCGACCTCGCGTCCGTCGATCGCCGCCGCGAGGTCTCCGACGTGGTCGTCGTGGAAGTGCGTGAGCACCACGGCGTCGAGGGTCCGCACGCCCAGTCGGCGCAGGCAGCCATCCACCCCGCCGTCCTCCGGGCCCACGTCGACGAGGACCGCCCGTCCCGGTCCGGAGGCCAGCACGAGCCCGTCGCCCTGCCCGACGTCGCAGGCCACCAGCCGCCAGTCGGGCGGCGGCCAGCCGAAGGTGCGTGCCGGCACCGCCCCGACCGTGAGCACGACGACGAGCCCGAGGGCGAGCAGCGGACTCCTGCGCGATCGTCGCAGCATCCACGGCCCGGCGAGCACGCCCAGCGTGGTCAGGACCGTGAGCAGCACCGCTCCGGTGGCCCCGTCCGGCCAGGGCAGGGTGCCGCCGGGCACGTCCGCACTGATCCGTGCGGTCCAGGCGATGACCAGCGCGAAGGGAGCGCCGCACCACCCGACGAGGGTGGCCAGGGTCGTGCTCACGACGGCGACGAGCGCAGCAGCGACACCGAGGACGGTGGCAGGAGCGACGAAGGGTGCCGCCACGAGGTTGGCGACGACGGCGATGAGCGAGACATTGCCCTGGAGCAGCACGATGACCGGTCCGCAGACGAGCTGCGCCGCCAGCGGGATCGCCACCGCCGGTCCGACGACGTGCAGCGCCCGGGGCAGGTGGGCGTTGATCGCCGCCGACCACGGGCGGACGAAGAGCAGCAGCCCGAAGGTCGCCACCGTGGACAGCACGAAGCCGTAGGAGCGGGCGAGCCACGGGTCGACGGTGAGCAGGACGAGCACCGCGGCACACAGCGCCGGGGTCCCTGCACCGCGTCGCGAGGCGCCCATCCCGAGCAGCCCGATCGCCCCCATCGTCGCGGCGCGGATGACGCTCGGCTCCGGACGGGCGAGGACGACGAAGAAGGCCAGCCCGGCCCCGGCGATCCACGGACGCCACCGTCGGGGGCAGCCACTGACCCGGCAGGCCCCGACGAGGGCCGCGAGGACGACGACGACATTGGAGCCGCTCACCGCCGACAGGTGGCTCATCCCGGTGACGAGCATGTCGTCGGTGAGCTCCGGGGGCGTCATCGACGTGTCCCCGATGACCAGGGCCGGAAGCAGCGCCCGGGCATCGGACGGCAGGGGGTCGACGGCCCGCCGCATGCCGGTGCGCAGGTACTCCGCGGCGGCCCGGACCATCGAGCGCTCCCCCACCGGGACCGGTGGCCCGCGCGGGCTGAGGACACCGACCTCGGGGTCGGCCGGTCCTGCCGGCGCGAGCCGGCCGGAGAGGGTGATCCGGTCGTGCCACCCGACCTCGGTCCACGCCTCGTCGGCCCGCACGAAGAGCGGCGCACTGACCGCAGTGGTCACGCCGCGGGCGGTGACCGACTCCAGACGCACCCGCAGCAGCACCTGCTGGGGCGGGGAACCCCCTTCGTCGCCCCGCGGCCGCCCGGACCGCACGATGGGCTCGGTGAGCACCACGCCCTCACCACGGATCATCGCGTCCTGCCCGGCGAGCTCGTCGACCGGTCCGACCCGGCGCGTCGACTCGTGCGCGGCCGATGCCCCGAGGACGAGGCCGATCGCGACGAGGGTCAGGGCCATCACCCCGGGCCCGTCACGACGCCACGACACCCGCGCGTGCCGGCCGCGGTAGCGCACACCCAGTGCGACGAGGAGCAGGAGCAGCAGGAGGGCGAGGGCGGCGCCCTTCGCCCGGGTCTCCCCCGGCCAGGCGAGCGCCCGGGCCCCGACCGCCCACGCCGTGAGGCACGGCACGAGCAGGCGCAGGTCGAGGACCGGGGGCCGTGCCGCCACCGTCGAGCTCACACGGTGACCATGGGGGCGAGCTGGGCATAGGTCTTCTCCCCGACCCCGCTCACCTCGCCGAGCTCCTCCACGGCGGTGAACTGACCGTGCTCCGCGCGCCAGTCGAGGATCCGCTGCCCCAGGACGGGGCCGACACCGGGCAGGGTCTCGAGCGTGGTCAGGTCGGCGGTGTTGAGGTTGACCTGGCTGCTCCCACCCGGCGCGGCCGGCGCGCCCCCCGCCCCGGCCGTGCCCGGGGCTGCGGGCACCGGGCTCTCCCCCGGCTCCGGCACGACGACCTGCTCCCCGTCGACGAGCGGGCGGGCGAGGTTGACCCCGGTGAGGTCCGCCGTCGAGGTCTCCCCGCCGGCCTCCTCCAGCGCCTCGGTCACCCGGGAGCCGGCGGGCAGGCTGACGACGCCGGGACGCTTGACCTGACCGACGACGTGGACGGTCACCTCGGTCGGGCTCGGCGGCGCGGCTGCAGGAGCCGTCGCTGCGCCGTCGGCCGCGGTGGGCGGGCCCGTCCCCGACGGCGCGAAGGGAGCCCCCTCCCCGGGCTCCTCCACCCCCACCGGCTCCGGCGCGCTCTCCCCCCGCGCGAGCAGGTAGCGCCCGCCGAGCATCGCCACCGCGACCGCGACGACGAGGACGACCCCGATGATCGCCTGACGGCTCACGCCGTAGCGGCCCTGCGCGAGCGTCGACGGGAGCTGCAGGACGCGCGGGGCACGGTCACCGTCGAGGATCTCCTGGACCCGCTCGGAGGGGTGGCTGGCACGTCGGCTCATGCCCGTGACGCTAGGCAGCACGCGCCGGCGCGGCAGTGACGGGCTGCCGACTGTGGATCACTCCCGACGAGCGGGCGCGGATGTGGACGCGGGTCAGTCGCGCAGGCGCGGCAGCACGGCGACGCCGATGGTCCCCAGCCCCACGTGGGCGGCGACGACCGCGCTGAGCGTGGCGCTCTCGATCCGGCCCCCGGCGTGCTCGGGGAGGGACTCGGCCAGCGACGCGGCGAGGGCGCTCGACCGCTCGTCGGCGTCGATGTGCTGCACCGCGATCTCGACGCCGTCGGCCCACTCGGGCAGGTCCGCGCAGTCGGCCTCGGTCAGGGCCTGCAGCCGCGCGATCGCCCGACTCGCGGTGCGCACCCGCTCCAGGGGCTCGACCTGGCCGTCCTCGACGTGCAGGACCGGCTTGACCGCGAGCGCCGAGCCGAGCAGCGCGGCGGCGCCACCGATCCGGCCGCCCCGGCGCAGCCGCTCCAGACTGTGCACGAGCAGACGCACGCTGCCGGCGTCCAGACGCCGCGACAACCGCTCCGCCACGTCCTCGACGTCGCGCCCGGCCGCCGCATCGCGAGTGGCCCCGATCGCCGCGAAGCCCACGGTCATCCCGATGCTGCGGGAGTCGACCACGTGCACCGGGACGGGCGACTCGATGGCGGCCGAGCGGGCGGAGTCGATCGTGCCGGAGAGGCTGGCGCTGAGGTGCACCGAGATGATCGCCTCGGCTCCCCCCTTCGCCGCCTCCTGGTAGGCCCGCAGGAAGGTCGCCGGCGTCGGCCGTGAGGTGCTGATGTCGGCCTTGCGCCGCAGCGCCGCCACGACCCAGTCGGTGTCCCCGTCATCGCCCTCGACGCGGTCCGTGCCGTCGACGACGACGTGCAGGGGCACGACTCGGATCCCGTGCTCGCGGCGCAGCTGCTGCGTCAGCGAGGCGGTGGAGTCCGTCACGACGGCGATGCTCACGTGAGGAGCGTACCGAGACGGCCTGCCCGCACCGGCGACCGACGCGAACTAGCCTGACGCCATGTCACCCACCGACCGCCTACCCTTCCTCGACGGCTCCGACCCCGAGACCTGGAAGGCCCTGAACGACCTCGCCCTCGAGGTCGCCGTGGCCGCGGAGTCCGCCGGCCTCGAGCGGGAGACCCGCCAGGTCATGGAGGCGGGGGCCACGGTGCAGCGGCTGGCGCAGCTGCCGGCCTGGCGGGACTCGGCGCTCTTCGGCCAGGTCGAGTGCGCGGCCGTGACGATGAATGCCCGCAACCGCATCTCCATCCTGTCCGAGCACCCCGTGAAGCTGCGCACGCAGCCGGCGCCGTCACGCACGACCTGAGGAGCCGCATGACCAACCCCGAGATCGACCCGGCCGAGTACGAGTGCGCCCACGTCACCTGCGCCGAGGCGGTCGACGTGATCACCCCGCGCGATGTGCCCCTCGGCGGTCCGCGCGCGATGCGCGTGCGGCGCACGCTCCCCCAGCGCAAGCGCAGCCTCATCGGCCCGTGGTGCTTCGTCGACCACTTCGGGCCGGACGAGGTGAGCGAGAGCGGCGGCATGGCCGTGGCCCGACACCCGCACACCGGTCTGGCCACGGTGACCCTGCTCTTCGAGGGGGAGATCGACCACATCGACTCCACCGGGTTCACCAACACCGTCCGGCCCGCCGAGGTCAACCTCATGGTCGCCGGCTCGGGCGTCTCCCACTCGGAGTTCTCCACCGACGAGACCTCCCGCCTCCACGGCGTGCAGCTCTGGTACGCCCTGCCCGAGGCCCAGCGCCACGGCCCGGCCGCCTCCCAGCACCACGTGAGCGAGGTCGTCGAGCGGGCCGGTGGCACCGTCCGCACCCACCTCGGGCGCCTCGCCGGTCTCACCTCGCCCGTGGACACGCGCGTGCCCGCCCTGGCCGGCGAGGTCACGGTCACCGCCGGTCAGGGCGTGGACCTGGACCTCGAGGCGAGCTTCGAGCACGGGATCCTCGTCGACTCCGGCACGCTGACGGTGGTCGTCGGCGAGCACCGCCAGACCGTGGCCCCGGCCGAGCTGGCCCACCTGCCCGTCGGCCCCACGAGCATCCGCCTGGAGGCCGCCGACGACGAGCCCGTGCGCGCGATCCTCATCGGCGGACAGCCCTTCGAGGAGCGGATCGTCATGTGGTGGAACTTCGTCGGCCGCAGCCACGACGAGATCGTGGCCCACCGCGAGGCGTGGCAGGCCGAGATCGGGGTCGAGAGCTCCGCGACCGTGGCCGCGGCGGCCGACGACGGCAGCTACGCCGACGGCACCATCTACCCGCAGTTCGGCCACTTCCCGCCCGGTCAGCCGACACCGCTGCCGGCGCCGCCACTGCCCACCGTGCGGATCAAGCCGCGGGGCCAGTAGCCGCGGACGCTCCCGGCTCAGGCAGGGACGACGTTGACCAGCTTGGGGGCGCGCACGATGACCGTGCGGATGCCGCCCTCGGTGAGGGCCTTGACCTTGTCCCGACCGAGCGCGAGCTCGCGCAGGTCCTCCTCGGAGATGTCCGCGGGGACCTCGAGACGGTCGCGGACCTTGCCCTTGACCTGGATGACGCAGGTGACGCTCGAGTCGACCATCTTCGACTCGTCGGCCACCGGGAAGGGCGCCTGACTCAGCGACTCCTCGTGGCCCAGTCGGGACCACAGCTCCTCGGCGAGGTGCGGGGCCACCGGGGCGACCATGAGCACGAGCGGCTCGGCGGCAGCACGCGGCACGACCCCACGCTTGGTCAGCGCGTTGTTCAGCTCGATGAGCCGGGAGATCGCGGTGTTGAAGCCGAGCGAGCCGTAGTCCTCGCTCACCGCGGCGATCGTGCGGTGCAGGAGACGCTCGGTGTCGGGGTCGAGGGCGTCCTCGGTGACGTGCACCTCGCCGGTCCCCTCGTCGATGACATTGCGCCACAGTCGCTGCAGGAAGCGCTGGCTGCCGACGACGGCGCGCGTCTCCCAGGGCTTGGACTGATCGAGCGGGCCGAGGGACATCTCGTAGACGCGGAAGGTGTCGGCGCCGAACTGCTCGTACATCTCGTCCGGGCTGACGGCATTCTTCAGCGACTTGCCGATCTTGCCGTACTCCTGGGTGACCGCCTGACCCTGCCAGTCAAAGGTCGTCAGCCCGTGCTCATCGACGTGCTCCTCGACCTCGGAGGCGGGCACCGGCTGGCCGCGGTCGTCACGGTAGGCATGGGCCTGGATGTACCCCTGCGAGAAGTACTTGCGGAAGGGCTCCTCGCTGCTCACGTGGCCGAGGTCGTAGAGGACCTTGTGCCAGAAGCGCGCGTAGAGCAGGTGGAGCACGGCGTGCTCGACGCCGCCGATGTACAGGTCGACGCCGCCCGGGTCACGGCTGCCCGGGGGCGCACCGGGCACGGTCTCCTCGCGCGGGCCGACCCAGTAGGCCTCGTTGTCGGGGTCCACGAGGGCGGAGTCGTTCGCGGGGTCGAGGTAGCGCAGGTAGTACCAGCACGACCCGGCCCAGTTGGGCATCGTGTTGGTCTCGCGGCGGTACTTCTGGGGTCCGTCGCCGAGATCGAGCTCGACCTCGACCCACTCGGTGGCGCGCCCCAGCGGCGGCTCGGGCTCACTGCTCGCGTCATCGGGATCGAAGGTGCGGGGGCTGTAGTGCTCCACCTCGGGCAGCTCGACCGGCAGCATCGACTCGGGCAGCGCGTGCGCGGTGCCCTCCTCGTCGAAGACGATCGGGAAGGGCTCACCCCAGTAGCGCTGACGGGAGAAGAGCCAGTCGCGCAGCTTGTAGTTGACCGTGCCGCGGCCGAGACCCTGCTCCTCGAGCCAGGCGGTGATGGCGGCCTTGCCCTCGGCGACACTCATCCCGTTGAGGGAGATGCTCTCGTTGGCGGAGTTGATGATCTCGCCGTCACCGCCCCACGCGCCCTCGTGGCCCTCGGGCGCCTGCACCGTCGGCACGATCGGCAGACCGAAGGCGCTCGCGTACTCGAAGTCGCGCTGGTCACCCGACGGCACGGCCATGATCGCGCCCGTGCCGTAGCCCATGAGGACGTAGTCGGCGACGAAGACCGGGACCGGCTCGCCGTCGGCCGGGTTGATCGCCCACCCACCGGTGAAGACGCCGGTCTTGTCCTTGGTCTCGATCTGACGCTCGACCTCGCTCTTGCGTCCGGCAGCGTCGCGGTAGGCCGCGACGGCCTCGGCCGGCGTCGCCGCACCCGCGGTCCAGGCGTCCCGGGTGCCCTCGGGCCAGCCACCCCGGGGCACGAGCACGTCGACGAGCGGGTGCTCGGGAGCCAGCACCATGAAGGAGGCCCCGAAGAGGGTGTCCGGCCGGGTCGTGAAGACCTCGATGCCGTGCTCGCCACCATCGGCCGCCCTCGCGGTGAAGGTCACCGACGCACCCTCGCTGCGCCCGATCCAGTTGCGCTGCATCGCCTTGACCTTGTGCGGCCAGTCGACCCGGTCGAGGTCGTCGGCGAGGCGGTCGGCGTAGGAGGTGATCCGCATCATCCACTGCCGCAGGTTCGCCTTGAAGACCGGGTAGTTGCCGCGCTCGGAGCGCCCGTCCCCGGTGACCTCCTCGTTGGCCAGCACGGTCCCCAGACCGGGAGCCCAGTTCACCGGGGCATGGCTGGTGTACGCGAGGCGGTAGTCGTCGAGGACCTCGGCCCGCTGCGGACCGGACAGCTGCGACCAGGCGCGGGTCTCCCCCTTCGGCAGGGGACGGGAGCCGGAGGCGAACTCCTCGATCAGCTCGTCGATGGGACGCGCCCTGCCGCGGCCACCGTCGGGACGCAGCGCCTCCTCGTCGTACCAGGCATTGTGGATCTGCAGGAAGATCCACTGCGTCCACTTGTAGTAGTCGGGGTCGATCGTGGCGAAGGCGCGGCGGTCGTCGTGGCCGAGGCCGAGACGGCGCAGCTGGCGCTTCATCACGACCATGTTGGCCTCGGTGGTCGTGCGCGGGTGCTGACCGGTCTGCACGGCGAACTGCTCGGCCGGCAGCCCGAAGGCGTCGTAGCCCAGGCAGTGCAGGACGTTCTTGCCGAGCATCCGCTGGTAGCGCGCGTACACGTCCGTCGCGATGTAGCCGAGCGGGTGTCCGACGTGCAGCCCCGCCCCCGACGGGTACGGGAACATGTCGAGGATGAGCATGTGCCCGTCGTGCTCGCGCACGCGCTCCGGCTCGGCCCAGGGACCGGCGGGATTGGGTGCCCGGAAGGTCCCCTGCTCCTGCCAACGGTCCTGCCAGCCGGTCTCGATCCGGCCGGCCATCTCCGCGGTGTAGCGGTACGGCGTCTCGCTCATGAGTGCTGGTTCTCCCGGGGGTTGACGATCGCAGTCAGACTACTGGTCGGCCCACCTGTCCCCGACCGAGGATCCCTCCATGCACTGGTTCGACCAGATCACCCTCAGCGACGCCGTCACCGTCATCGTCGCGACGACCGGCATGTACCTGGCCTTCCTGGTCATGGTGCGGCTCTTCGGGGCGCGGGTGCTCGGGAGGATGTCGACCTTCGACCACGTCGTCACGCTGATGATGGGCGCCATCGCCGGTCGAGTCGTCCTGGGGCACACGCCGGTCATGGCTGCCGGCGTCCTCGGGCTGCTCACCCTCCTCGTCCTCGAGGTGGGCGCCGGCCAGCTGCGCACCCTGCGGTGGGGCGCGCGCGTGGTCACGCCCCCACCCGTGGTGCTCCTGGAGGCCGGCCTGCTGCGGCCGGAGGCGATGCTGCGCGCGCACGTCACCGAGCCGGAGGTCCTGACCGCGCTCCGCCTCGCCGGCGTGCGCAGCTTCGCCGAGGTCGCCTTCGCGATCTTCGAGCCGACGGGCCAGATCAGCGTGCTGCGTGCCGGGGCGCGGACCGACCCGAGGATCCTGGCCGACATCCCGGAGATGAGCGAACCGGGCTCGAGCGGCCCGTGATCCGCCGCTGATCAGCTGCGCGCGTCCTCCAGCGCCTCGGTGATCCCCGGCTCGGGGGGACCGAGCACCGGGTCGCGGCGGCCGAGGACGTCGACGGCGGCCTTGACGTTCGCGAGGTACTCGCGCTGCTCACCCGAGCTCCACGCCTTCTCGTACCGGCGGGCGCTCTCGTCGCCGACCCCGACGGTCTCGAGGCCGATGGCCCTGCACACCGCGACCGCGCGGGGCACGTGGTACTCCTGCGAGACGATGATCGCGTCGGGCACCTCGAAGACGCGCTTCGCCCGCACGCAGGTGTCGTAGGTGTCGCGCCCGGCGAAGTCCCTGACCACCCGGTCCTTCGGGACGCCCGCGTCGACGAGGTGGTCGCGCATCGCGCTCGGTTCGTCGTACTCGTGGGTGCGGTTGTCCCCGCTCACGAGGACCGCGTCGACCCGCCCCTCCTCGTACAGCCGCCGGGCCACCTCGAGCCGGCCCTCGAGGAAGGGGGTGGGCTCGCCCTGCGCGGTCAGCCCGGCACCGAGCACGATCGCGACGGCCCGGCGCGGTGCGTCCTCGACGGTGTGGACGTGCCCGTCGGCGCTGCGCGCGACCCAGACGGTGGGCCCGACGAGCGCCGAGAGCAGGAGGAGGCCCACGAGCACGACGGCGATCACCGTCCGACGCCGTCTCATGCAGGTGAGGCTATCGCCCGGGTCGGGGACGCACGTCCGTGGTGCAGGGCACGGCGATCGTGTCAGGCCCCGTGCCTAGGCTGGCGCCATGAGCACCCCCCTTCGCCCCGACCGGCCGAGCGTTGAGGCGGCGCAGGTACGCGCCCGGCTCACCGCCCTCGGCCTGCCGGGGATCATCGACGTCCACACGCACTTCATGCCCCAGCGGGTGCTGGAGAAGGTGTGGGCCTACTTCGACTCCGTCGGGCCGCTGGTGGGCCGCCCCTGGCCGATCGCCTACCGCACCGAGGAGGCGGAGCGGTTGGCGACGCTGCGCTCCTTCGGGGTGCGGGCCTTCCCTTCGCTGAACTACGCACACAAGCCGGGGATGGCCGCCTGGCTCAACGAGTGGTCGGCGGGCTTCGCCCGGCAGCACCCCGACGCGCTCCAGTCGGCGACCTTCTACCCCGAGCCCGGCGTCGCCGACTACACCCGGGCCGCGATCGACGACGGGGCGCAGGTCTTCAAGGTCCACGTCCAGGTCGGCGACTACGACCTCGCCGACCCGTTGCTGACGCAGGTCTGGACCACCCTCGAGGAGGTCGGCACGCCGATCGTCGCCCACGCGGGCAACGGCCCGGCGCCGGGACGGCACACCGGCCCCGACGGGGTACGCGAGCTGCTGCGCGCCCACCCCGACCTCACCCTGGTCATCGCACACATGGGCATGCCGGACTACGACGACTTCCTCGACATCTGCGCCGACCACCCCCGCGTGTACCTGGACACGACGATGGCCTTCACCGCGTTCACCGAGGCCGATGCCCCCTTCCCCCGGGAGCGGCTGGGTGACCTGCAGGCGCTCGCCGACCGAGTGCTCTTCGGCAGCGACTTCCCCAACATCCCCTACCCCTACCTCGAGGCGGTCGACTCCGTCATCGACCTCGGTCTCGGCGATGACTGGGCGCGGGCAGTACTGCACGACAACGCTGCCCGGCTGTTCGGCCACATCGGCGCCTAGGCCTTCAGCGACGTAGGTGGGCCAGCAGGACGCCCACGGGGATGCTCACCGCCAGCAGGAGCAGCATGGCGCGGTAGGCCTGGCCGACGAGGACTGATGACCTCCCCTGTCGGGCTCCCCGCCCGGGCCACGCGGCGCGCAGGGCGAGGACCAGCGCGAGGAGGAGCAGTCCGGACCCGAGGTCGACGAGCAGCGGTGTCGCGAGGAGCGTTCCCCCGATGACGAGGAGGCTGCCGAGGTTCCACGCGCCGACCTGGACCCATCCCGCGCGGTCGGGTCGCGGCCGAGCCGGGCGCATCCGCCCCATGGCGTACTGGGCCACGCCGACGACGAGGACGAGGTAGGCCGCGGCCCAGCTCCCGTGCTCCCAGCCGAAGGGCCCGGTCACCGCCGCGACCAGGCCGCCGAGGACGACCGCCCCCGCCCCGATCGCGATGAGCGTCCCCGCCGGCGCCCGAGTCACCGGGCCGACGCGGGAGGCCATCGCGTCAGGAGTGGGTGCCGGTGGCGACGCTGAGCAGGACCGCGGAGTCCTCGAGTGCGACCAGGTCGTGTCGCGAGCGCGGGATGATGAGGAAGTCCCCGGCGCTCCCCTCCCAGGACTCGTCGCCGGCACCGAGGCGCACCCGTCCCGAGAGCACCTGGAGGGTCGCCTCGTCGGGGCTCTCGTGCTCGGCGAGCGTCTGCCCCTCCGCGAGCGCGATCACGGTCTGTCGCAGGTCGAGCTCATGGGCGCCGTGCACGGTCTTCGCGCTGCGACCCGCGGAGGAGGCCCGAGCGAGCACCAGGTGCTCCTCGGCGAGGGCGGTCAGGGACACGGACTCCATCGTGGTGCTCCTTCGTCGGGTGACGTGTGCTCTCCATCATGCACCGTCCTTCGCGCCCGCACCCGGGTAGATCACCCGGGTGCCCTCGACGGCGGCGAAGGGGGTGAGCCGGTGCTCCTTGGGTGCGGTTGCCGAGATGATCTCGAGCACGGTGAAGCCGCGCACGAGCAGGGCGTCGGCGACGAGCCGGCGGTGACAGCGCCAGGGCACGGCCTCGGCGCACATGATCACGCTCGACTCCGCCTCGGCGAGGGTGATCAGCCGGGCCAGGCCTGCGGCGAGGCCGCCAGCGCGTCGCCCCGGAACTGCGGATTGTGCCGCGACTTCGGCACCGTGCGGATCTCGACGAGCCGGGTGACGCCCTGGGCGGTCAGCAGGTCGATGAACTCCTCGATCGGGCGCGTCGAGTGCCCGATGGTGTGGATCGCCGTCATCCCCGCGACGGTAGCGTGCCGTCATGACACCGAAGCAGCCGCAGATCTCGTACCTGCCCGTGCCGGGGGCCGGCGACGTGCCCGAGGGCGTGCAGCGCCTGTGGGAGAAGTCGAAGGAGGCCTTCGGCTTCGTGCCGAATGTCTTTCGCGCCCAGGCCCTCAACGGCGACCAGTTCCTCGCGTGGTGGAAGTACTTCAACCTCCTGGTCAACAAGGAGGGGCACCTGGGCAATGCCGAGCGGGAGCTCATCGCGGTCGTCGTCAGCGGGATCAACGGCTGCACCTACTGCGCCGTCTCCCACGGCGCCGCGCTGCGGGAGCACTCCGGGGACGCCGTGACCTCCGACCTCGTGGCCGTCAACTGGCGCCAGGCGAACCTGCCCCCGCGGGAGCGGGCGATCGCGGAGTACGCCGACCTGCTCACGCGGCACCCGGAGCAGATGGGTCCGCAGCACCTCGAGCCGCTGCGCGAGGTCGGCCTGGACGACCACGAGATCATGGAGGCGGTGCAGGTCGTCGGGATGTTCAACATGACCAACCGGGTCTCCAGCGCCCTCGGGTTCCTCCCGAACGAGGAGTACCACGAGCACGCCCGCTCCTGACCGCCCGAGACCGGCGACTCAGCCGATGAGCGGTCCGTCGACGACCTGCCAGAGCACTCCGGCCCCCACCCCGAGCACCACGGTCAGCGCGGCCGCGACCACCGCGGTCCAGGACGACCACGGCAGGGTCGCCGTCGTGCCGACTGCGGGGACTCGGGCGGGCCGGAAGGCCGGGGCCAGCCACCGCAGGTAGTAGAAGAGGCTGAGCACGGTGTTGACCAGCAGGACGACGGCCAACCAGGCATGGCCGCCGTCCCAGGCAGCGGTGGCCACGGTCAGCTTGCCGACGAAGACCGCCGTCGGCGGGGTGCCGACGAGCCCCAGCAGGGCGACCACGAGCGCGCCGGCCAGCCACGGGTGCGTCGAGGACAGACCACGGTAGGACGCCAGGTCCCTCCGATCGGGCAGTGCAGCGGTGACCGCGAAGGCGGCGACGTTGGTGACGGCGTAACCGGCCAGGTAGACCGACAACGCCGGCAGCGCCAGGTCGGAGTCGCGGACCACGACCACGGCGACGAGCAGGTAGCCGACCTGACTGACCGTGGACCAGCCGAGCAGCCGACGCGGATCGTCCTGCCAGTACGCCGCCAGGTTGCCCAACGTCATCCCGGTCACCGCCAGCGCCGCGATGAGCAGCGGCCAGGCCCGGTCCGGGGGAAGGGCGGCGAGGAGCCGGTAGACCGCGATCACGGCCCCGATCTTCGGCACGGTGGTGAGGAATGTCGCCGCGGTGGCGCTCGCCCCCTCGGCGGCATCGGGTACCCAGAAGTGGCCGGGTACCCCACCGGCCTTGAACATCAGTCCGCCGACGACCGCGACGACCCCGGCCACCGCCGCCGCCGAGGGGACGTCGCCCAGGCGGTGCGCGAGGTCGGCGTACCCGGTGGTCCCCGAGAGTCCGTAGAGGATCGTCACCCCGAGCAACAGCAGGATCCCGAAGAGGGCACCCATGAGGTAGGCCTTCATCGCGGCCTCGGCGCTGCGCGCGCCGCCGGCCATGCCGATGAGGCCGTACATCGGGATGCTCGCCAGCAGGAAACCCACCACGAGCACCATGAGGTCGTCGGCACCGCCGAGGATGCAGGCACCGGCCGCGGAGAAGAGCAGCAGCGCGTAGGTCTCGCTCTCCCGGGGAGAGTCGACGACCTCGTCCGAGGCGATGCCGAGCACGAGCAGCGTGGCGAGGGCGACCACGACCCGCACCACCGCAGTGGCGGTGTCGACGGCGTAGGTGCCCTCGAAGGCCTGCTGCGCACCCCCGACCCCGATGACCACTGCCGCGGCCGCCGCACCGATGAGCACGACAGCGGCGACGACGCGCGTGATCCACTGCCGCGACCTGGCGAGGAAGGAGCCACCGAGCAGGGCCGCCAGGCCGCCCACGAAGAGCAGCATCTCGGGCAGGAGCAACAGCGGGTGCATCCCCAGCGTGGAGGTCACGCTCACCTGCCCACGAGGGAGACGACGGACTGGGCTGCGGGCTCGATGACGGCGAGGAGGGGCCGGGGCAGGACCCCGATGAGCAGCGACAGCACGACGAGTGGCGCCACCGCCCAGGTCTCCGCCCGTCCCAGGTCGGCGAAGTCGGTCGAGTGGCCGCGCGTGGGACCGGTGAAGACCTGCTGGAGCGCCCGCAGGAACAGTGCTGCGGTGATGAGGATCCCGAGCAGGGCGATCGCCGTGACCGGCGCCACCGCGATGCTGCCGGTGAAGATCTGGAACTCGGCGATGAACCCGGACAGTGCCGGCAGGCCCAGCGAAGCGAAGGCGGCGACGGCGAACAACCCCGCCAGCCGGGGTGCGGGGGCGGCGAGTCCTCCGTAGGAGCCCATGTCGTAGGTGGCGGCCCGGTCGTGGAGGACGCCGGCGAGCAGGAACAACGCCCCGGTGACCAGCCCGTGCGAGACCATCTGGGTCATGGCGCCGGCGACGGCGATCTCCCGCGCCTGCGTCGAGTCCCCGGCGATGACGCCGGCCACCCCGATCGCGAGCACGACGTAGCCCATGTGGTTGACCGAGGTGTAGGCGATCATCCGTTTCAGGTCGCTCTGGGCGAGGGCGACGAGGGCGCCGTAGAGCACCGAGACCACCCCGACGATGACGATCCCCCAGGCCCAGTCCTGCCAGGCCTGCGGCAGCATCGGCATCGCGATCCGCACGAAGCCGTAGGTGCCCATCTTCAGCAGCACGCCGGCCAGCACCGCGGACCCGGCGGCGGGCGCGTCGGTGTGGGCCGCGGGGAGCCAGGTGTGGAAGGGCACCGTCGGGGTCTTGATCGCCAGGCCGAGCAGGATGCAGGCCAGGACGAGACCGCCGCCGACGGCGCTGCCGGCCAGCGGGGCCTGCTCGGTGAGCTCGATCATGTCGAAGGTGTGCGGGTCGGCCGCCACGTAGAGGCCGATGAACCCGGCGAGCAGGGCCAGGGACCCGAGGAAGGTGTAGAGGAAGAACTTCAGCGCCGAGCGGGCTGCCTGGCCGTGGCCCCACCCGGCGATGACGAAGTACATCCCCACGATCGACAGGTCGAAGAAGACGAAGAAGAGAATCAGGTCCGCGGAGACGAACAGGCCCAGGCTCACGCTCTGCAGGAAGAGGAACAGGGCGGCGTGGCTGCGGGGTCGCTCCACCCCGCGCAGGGTGTAGACCGCGCAGGCCAGGAAGATCACCGCGGTCATCGCCACGAGTGGGAGCGAGAGTCCGTCGACCCCGATGTGATAGCTGCTGTCCACCCCGGGGATCCACGGCACCTGCTCCTCGTGCGCGAGCGCGCCCCGGCCCGGGTCGTCGTAGTCGAGCCAGAGCCAGGCGATGAGCGCGAGGTCCACCGCGCTGACGGTGACCCAGGCCCGGGTCGCGATGCGGCTGCCCACACGGGGCAGCACCGCCAGCACCAGGGCCGCGGCCAGGGGGAGGAAGACCAGGACGGAGAGCACGCTCACCTCACGACGATCAGGAGGACGACACCGACCGCGAGGACCACGACCGCTTGCAGGTAGTACTGGTGCAGCTGCCCGGTCTGGGGCCGCCGCGCGAGCTGCCCGAGCCGACCGAGCATCCCCGCCCCGCGCTCGGCGAGGCCGTCGACCCACACGTCGTCGGCACGACCGGCACCACCGGCGAGCGTCACCGTCGCGGAGGCGACGCGCTCCACACCCGCGTCGAGCACGCGGTCATCGAAGCGGGCCAAGGCCTTCGCCAGGCGCTCGGTCGGCCGGACGATGACCAGGTGCACCGCGCGCCCGAGCCCGAGCCAGGCCAGAGCCCATCGGGGTTCGGGGGCACGCCACCGGGCCGCCGCGGCCACCACGGCCACCGCGATCACCGCTGACAGCACCATCTCCCAGGCCGCCGGCTCCACGACGGGCACCCCACCCATGGCCCTGCCCAGCCGCTCGGACAGCGGCGGCAGCGCGAGCACCCCGAGGCCGGTGGCACCCACCGCGAGGACGACCAGGGAGGCGCTCGCCACGGCGGGGACCTCGCCGGTGCCCGGGTGGTCGGCCGTCGCGCCCTCCCTTCGCTCCGGCCGGGACGGCGCGAGGGGTGACCGGATCAACCACAGCACCTTCGCGGCGTACCCGGCCGAGAGCGCTGCCGCGGCCAGCCCGACGACGTAGAGCCCCACCGACTCGTGGCGGGCGGCGGCGAGCACGGCGTCCTTGGTCGCCCAGAGGGACAGCGGCACCACACCGGCCAGGGCCAGGGCTCCGAGGGTCGCCGACCACCCGGCCACCGGCCACCTGCGGGCCACGCCCCGCAACCCCTGCAGCTGCTGCGTGCCGACGGCGGTCAGCCAGGCACCGGCGGCGAGGAACAGCAGCGCCTTGGTGGCCGCGTGGGCCACCAGGTGGGCCGCTCCCCCGCTGACGGCGCCCACGCCCGCCGCGAGGACGACGAAACCGAGTTGCGCCGACGTCGATGCTGCGAGCAGCTGCTTGAGATCGCGCTGCGCCAGCGCGACCCCGCCGAGGACCACCGCGGTCAGGGCCCCGATCCATGCCGTCGTCGGTCCGGCCCACCCGGTGACGGCGATCGCCGGCTGCACCCGCAGCAACAGGTAGCCACCCATGGCCACCATCGCCGCCGAGTGCAGCAGCGCGCTGACCGGGCTCGGACCGGCCATCGCGCGCGAGAGCCAGAAGGAGAAGGGCAGCTGTGCGGCCTTGCCGAGCGCGGCCACGAGGATCCCGGCGACCGCGACGTCCCGCCATCCGGCGGAGGCCTGCGGAAGGGCGGCCAGGGTCAGCCCCGAGCCTCCGGCCACCACGGCCCCGGCGGCCACGTACAGACCGAGGTCGGCGCTCCGGGTCGTGAGGAAGGCGGTCAGGCCCGCCGAGACCCGGTGCTCCTCGCGCCACCAGAAACCGATGAGCGCATAGGAGGTCGCCCCCATGACCTCCCACGCCAGGAGCAGGGTCGGCAGCGTGGTCGCCGCCGCGGTCACCGATGCCGCCGCCGCGAAGAGCAGCATCAGCCCGTGGAACCGGGCTCTCCCGTCGCGGACCTCACCGGCGGAGAAGAGCAGGACCAGCAGGGTGACCACCGCCACCGTGGGCAGCACCAACGCGGTCAACGCGTCCACCGCGAGGGCGAAGTCGGTGTCGGCCACGAAGGGCGTGCCGACCTGCGGGTGCGTTGCGGCGGCGACGAGGGCGAGGGCCACGGTCAGGGAGGCCGTGACGAGCGAGACCGGCGCGGCGACCCGCTCGGCCCTCGGGTTGAGCGCCAACACCGCACCGACCACCGCCGGGAGGACGGGCAGCGACCAGAGCACCAGCTCGGGAGCACTCATCGGTTGAGCTCCCCGGCCATGTCGGTCATGTCCGCCCCGGCCTGCCGGTGCAGCAGGGTGGCGACGGCGAAGCCCATCGCCATCTCGAGGGTCATCACCGCGAGGATCACCATGAGCAGCACCTGCCCGGAGGGGTCCGGCGCGAGGAACCACCAGAAGCCCGCGGCCACGAGGATGACCGCGTTGATCATCAGCTCCAGGCCCATCATCACCATGACGACGACCTGCTGGGACAGTGCTCCGTAGAGCCCGATGCTGAAGAGTGCCGCTGCGACGAGCAGGACCGTGTGGAGGGTCATCGCCCGACTCCCCCCGGTTGCGGATCGGAGGGTGGTCCGCGCAGGTCGTCGCCCATCCGGTCGTACCGGGTCCGGTGTGCAGCGAGCACGATCCCGGCGACGATGGTGGCCACCATGACCGGGCTGATGACCGCCATGACGAGCATCTTCGGACCCATCAGCTCCTCGCCCAACGCCCGGGTGAGGTCACCCGCGGGCGCGCCGCGGCGGGTGGGCCACTCCACGAGGAAGATCCCCGCCGCGAGCACCACGAAGGTGCCGACGGAGACGCTCAACGCTGCGACCTTGCCGTGCACCATGTCCATCGGCATCAGGGCCGGGTTCATCCCCATGAACATCACCATGTAGACGGCCATCACCGCCATCTCCATCACCATCATGAGGATCACGACCACGCCGACGTAGCTCTGCTGGAGCAGGACCACCTGCAGCCCGACCGCGATGAAGGACAGCGCCAGGGCATACGTCGCCCGGGCCATCGAGTCGACGATGAAGACGGCGGCACCCGCGAGGACGGCGAGCAGGGCGAGTGCCCAGAACAGGATCCCGACCACCATCACGGCCCCCACACGGCCACGACCGACACGACGAGGTCCTGCAGCAGGACCGCCGGGAGCAGCACGAGCCACCCGACCTCGAGAAACACATCGGGTCGCACGGCCGGTAGGCGACGACGCACCCACACCAGCGCGAGGAGCACCACGACCGTCTTGACCAACACCCACAGCCAACCGGGCAGGAGCGGTCCCGAGCCTCCCCCGAGGAACATCGGCACCGCGAAGGCCGAGCCGGCGGCCAGCAACGCGTACCGCCCACCCTCGAAGACGAGGCGGTCCACGCTGGAGAGCTCCGTGGCGATCCCGCCCGCGATGTCCTGGCCCAGGGCCGGGCCGAACGGACCCCACGCGGCGAAGGCGGCGACCCCGAGGAGGTAGACGACGAAGGCGAGCGGCATCCACACGACGAACCACAGCCCGTGCTGCGCTGCCGCGACCTCGCCGACATTGAGGCTCGAGGCGGCGATGGCCGGGGCGACGAGGGCGAACATCAGGGGCAGCTCGTAGCCGAGCGCGAGCGCGAGGAACCGGTAGCCCCCGATGAGTCCGTGGGCCGAGTTCGCACCCCAACCGGTCAGCCACAGCAGGGCCCACACGAGGACGTCCATCGCGTTGAACCACACGATGCCGACGTCGAGATCGAGGATCGTCCACGCGCCCAGGGGGACGACGGCGACCATCGACACCGCGACCACGAGGAGGCCGGCGCCGCCGACCCGCCACAGCAGGGCGTCGGCGGCGACCGTCGTGCGGCGGCGCTGCCGCAGCAGGCGGGCGCTCTCGTCCAGCGGCCGCATCGCGCCGACCGAGGACGCGGTTGCCGACGCCCGCGCCCCGGCGAGGCCGTCCGCCGTCGCGGCGAGGAGGGCCAGCAGGCCCAGGAGGGCGACACCGAGCAGCGCCCATCCGGGGGCGACGGTGACCACTGAGGGCTCAGGCACGCTGCACCTCCGCCGTGCCGAGGGGGTCGAGGTCGAGGCTCGCGACGACCAATCGCGCGGTGGCCAGGTCGAGTCCGGAGACCAGGTGCGGCAGGGCCGCGGCCGCGTCCCCACCGGCCGCGTCGTCCGGGTCGCCGGGCGCCGCGCGGAGCGAGGCCGCGGCCCGCTCCAGCATGGTCAGCAGCCGGTCGTGGACATCACCGGCCCACGCGTGCGGCCACGCCCGCTCGGCGAGCTCCTCGGCGCCGATGGGGCGAATCCGTCGCAGCGACCACCGCAACAGCCGGCTGCGGGCGACCCGTCGGTGCAGGGCGCCCAGCTCCGCCCGCAGCTCGTGCGGGTCCTCGGCGCGGAGCAGGTCATCCCGCAGCCGCCGCGCCCGCACCGCGGCATCGGGCCACCCCGCCAGTGTCAGCAGAGCGGCGACGTTGTCCACCCGGATGGCAGCCCCGGGGGCCGCACCGAGGGCGTCCTCCCCGGGGACACCGCCGCGCACCCACCTCGCCTCCGCGTCGACGATGACATCACCCTGGAGCGAGCAGCGCAGCACCAGACCGGCGGGCCAGTGCGCCAGGATCGGGCCGAGCGGCAGGTGCAGGACGTCCATCTCGAGTCCGTCCCGGTCCTCGCCCCCCTCGGCCAGCGCGATCCCACCCGGCGCCATGTCCATGTCCCCGTGATCCATCTCGCCGTGATCGAGGTCCGGCTCGGTGGCCCGCTCCCGGGCGTCCTCCCGCTGCTGGTCCCGATCGAGGAGGTCATCCTGCGCACGGGTCAGGGCCGGAAGGACTCCCAACGGGTCGGTGATCTCGGATCGGGCCCGGGGGCCCGGCATCTGCTCCCACACCCGATCGACGAAGGGGGCCAGCTGCGCTCCCGGGGTGCCGCAGACCACGAGCAGGTCGGCGTCGGCCGGCGAGAGCGCCACGTGCCACCCCCGCTCGCGCACGGCGCGTTCGGTGCACACCCGGGTCATCCAGTTCCCGGGCACCTCCACGACGAGGACGTGGGCGGAGCGCGCCGCCCGTCGTGCGGTCCACGTGCTCAGACCCACCGCAGGGCTCCCTCACGCCGGGCCCACACGACCGCGACGAACAGGGCGCCGAGGAAGAGGAACATCTCCACCACGGCCGTCGCGCCGAGCCCTCCGACGACGAGCGCCCACGGATACATGAAGAGCATCTCCACGTCGAAGGCGAGGAAGACCACGGTCACGAGGTACCACCGCGCGTGGAACCTCGAGAGGGCGTGCTCCCGGGGAATCCACCCCGACTGGAAGGGCAGCGAAGTCAGCGGCGTCGAGGCATCGGAGAGCACCCGCTGGAGCGTGTACAGCACGGCCACCAGCCCGAGCGTCCCGGCGACGAGGACCACCACACCTGAGTACACCGACACCTCCTGACCGTCGTCGACCTGACCCGTCGACCTCCATCACCGAGCATACACGGACGTACGTGCGGGTATGCTGGCGGAATGTCGATGCCGCGCCACCATCCCGACGACCAGCCGCTCGCCGCCGACCGGGTGGCGGCCGCTCGCGACCGGCTGCCGGACCTCGAGGCCACCGAGCGCCTGACCGGCGTCCTGGGCCTCCTGGCCGACCCGACGCGACTACGGATCGTCTACGCACTCGACGTCGCGGAGGAGCTGTGCGTCGGGGACCTCGCCATCGCCCTGGGCTCGAGCGCGGACAGCACCGGCTACGCCCTGCGGGTGCTGCGCACCGCGGGGCTGGTCTCGCGGCGCAAGGAGGGCCGCGTCGCCTACTACCGCCTCGCCGACGGATTTCCCGAGCCGCTGCGCCAGCACTGTCTCATCCAGCTGATCGACCTCACCCGGTGAGCCGCGCGGACCGGCACTCCCGGCAGCGCTATCGGGTCATGGCGCCCGTCTATGACGTGGTCTCGCTGGAGTGGCCGCTCTACCGGGCGGGTCGGGTGGCCGGCATCCGTGCGGCCCGGTTGCGCCCGGGGCACCAGGTCCTCGACGTCGGCTGCGGGACCGGGCTGAGCCTGCCGCTGCTGTCCGACGCGGTGGGCCCACGGGGCCGGGTGATCGGTCTCGACCCCAGCACGGCGATGCTGCGTCGCGCGGCCCGTCGGGAGGTGACCGCCGGAGCGAGTCTGCTGCCCGTCGACGCGGCCGGTCTGCGGGCCGAGGACCTCAGCGGCGCCGGAGTCCACGAGCCGGTGCACGCGGCCGTCTTCGCCTACTCGCTGTCGGTCATGCCCGACTGGAGGCCGGCGTGGGCTGCGGTCACCGGTCTGCTGGCTCCCGGCGCCCGGGTCGTCGTGGTCGACCTCGCGCCGCCCACCCGCGGCGGACTTCCCGCCCGGCTGACCGCCTCCGCACTGGCCGCTCTGGGTGGCTCCGACCTCCACGCACGGCCCTGGCAGGCGCTGATCGACACGTGCGACGACATCGAGCACGCGTCCTTCCGCGGAGGCCACGTCCAGGTCTGGGCGGGAACCCTGCCCCTCCCCCGCGGTCAGTCGGCGGCGACGGTGCCCATCATCCCCTGATCCTCGTGATCGAGGATGTGGCAGTGGTAGACGGTTCGGCCCGAGAAGGTGTCGAAGGCGATGAGGACCTTCACGCTCCCGGACGCCGGGACGTTGACCACGTCCAGCCACCGCGGCTCGGCCACCCGGTCCTGCCCCTCCTCGATGACCTGCATCGGCCACACGTGCAGGTGCACGGGGTGATCCATGGGACTGGAGTTCGTCAGCGTCCACTCCTCGACGGACCCCGCCTTCGCGGAGATGTCGGTCCGGGTCGCGTCGAAAGCCTCGCCGTTGATGGTGAACGCCATCATGCCGCCGTCGTCACCGTCGCCCATCATCGACCCGCCCCGGCCCATGGCCATGTCGAAGTCCAGGGTGCGCCGGCCATCGATCTTCTCCCCGCGCAGGTCGCGCAGGGCGGGGCCCTCGGGCACGGCGGCGAGCGCCTCGCCCTTCGTCCCGGACACGGCCAGGGTCAGCAGGTCGATGGGCTCACCGTCCCCGGGTGCGTCGTCGTCCATCATGCCCCCGCCCATCATCGAGCCCATCCCACCGCGGTCGACCGGAGTCGCGACCAGGGCGGAGGATCCCTCCCGTGCCTCGACGAGGAGCTCGACCCGGTTGCCCGGAGCGAGGACGGTCGCGGTGATGTCCTCCGGCGACGGGAGGCGTCCGAGGTCGCGGCCGAGGAGCCGCACGTCCTGGCCGGCCAGGCTGAGGTCCAGGTAGCGAGCGGTGCAGGCGTTGACGATCCGCCACCGTTCACGGTCCCCGGGCGCCGCGCTGATCGTCGGTCGCACCTGCCCGTTGACCAGGACGACCTCGCCCTCACGGCCCATCATCCGCTCCATCCGCCCCGGTTCGGCGAGGGCGCCGGACCCGTCGAGGCTGATGTCGGAGACCACGAGGGTCCGTTCGCGGGTCACCGGCAACGGCGCGGGATCCTCGACGATGATCGCGCCGTAGAGCCCGGCAGCGACCTGGTCGGCGACGTGGCCGTGCCGGTGCGGGTGGTACCAGTAGGTGCCCGGCGCGTGGTCGTCGGGCAGGGTGAACTCGTAGTCGGCGCTCTCGCCGGGGGCGATGCTACGAAACGGGTTGTCCCCCCGGCCCCGGGGCGAGACGTGCAGCCCGTGCACGTGCAGGTTCGTCGGGGACTCCAGCTCGTTGGTCATGACGACGCGGATCGTGTCGCCGGGCGAGACGCGCAGGGTGGGGCCCGGCAGGGAGCCGTTGAAGGCCTGCACGGTCGCGTCGCGGTCACCGATCCGGACCCGGGCCGCAGCGACGGTCAGCTCGGCCTCCAGGAGACCGTCGCGGCTGGTGAGCTCCTCGGGCTCGACGAGGTCCGCGCCGCCGGAGTACTCGGGCCCGTCGGTGGTGACCCACCACAGCCCGACCCCGCCCGTCGCCGCGGCGCCGGCCCCGACGACGCCGGTCGCCAGCAGCTGACGGCGGGTCAGCGGACTCACGGGGCGTCATCCTCCAGGATGCGCCGCATCTCCCGGTACTCCTCGGCGCTCAGCTCACCGCGCGCGTACCGCTCTTCCACGATCTCGCGTCCCCGCCCGGCGTCGGGCCCGTGGCCGGCGGGAGGTGTCGAGGTCCGGGAGGTGGCCTTCACGAGCACCACCACGAGCAGGGCGAGCCCCACGAGGAGGAGGGCCCCGAAGAACCAGGCCATCCACATACCGCTCATCATTCCGCCGTCCATCATGATCAAAAACCTCTCTGTGGACTCACTCGTGCCACTTGCCAGGGTGTTGTTGAAGCGGCCCAGCCGCTCCATTGCTGGGATCGCGCCCTCATGAGTGACCGTCCACGATGAGCCGGCGCCGACGCTCGTACTCCTCTGTGGTGATCTCACCGCGAGCCAGGGTCTCCTTGAGCAAGGTCCGCGGGTCCGGCCGCGGCGCACTCTCAACCGCGTACTGGACTCGCGACGGAAGAAGCGCCCTGATGAGCAGGATGATGAGGACCCAGACTGCCAACATGCCCACGCCCATGAGCAGCCACATCCCCCACCCCATGCCATAGCCATTGCTGCACATCATCGGTCAAGTTCCTCTCATCCTCGGGTGGGGCCAGCGCCCTCAACACGAACCGTAGGGAACGCAGGTGAGGGTGCACCTTGCGAATGGTTGAGGTTTGACGAAGATCCCGCTCCAGACCACGGAGTCGACTCGAGGGCCGGGCGGACACGCCAGACTGTGGAGGTGAGCAGCACTCCCCCACATGCCCCCACGGCGCGTGTCCTCGTCATCGAGGACGAACGCGCCCTGTCCAGCATGATTGTCGGCTACCTCTCGCGCGCCGACTACGAGACCGCGGAGGCACACACCGGCCTCGAGGGGGTGCGGGCCGTGCGTGAGCAGGCCCCGGACGTGGTCATCCTCGACCTCGGCCTGCCAGGCCTGGACGGCATCGAGGTGTGCCGGCAGATTCGCACCTTCAGCGACTGCTACATCATCGTCGCCACTGCCCGCACGGACGAGATCGACACCCTCATCGGGCTCTCCGTGGGTGCCGACGACTACATCACCAAGCCGTTCAGCGTCCGTGAGCTCGTGGCTCGCGTCCAGACGGTGCTGCGACGGCCTCGCACGGGCACCCGGGCTCACTCCCACGAGCCGACGTGGGTCTTCGGCGACCTCCGAGTGGACTCGGCTGGTCAACAGGTGCACCTGGGCGGGACCACGGTGCCGTTGACCCCGACGGAACGCGACCTGCTCATCGCCCTTGCCTCCCGGCCCACGATGGCCTTCTCGCGCCGCCAGCTCATCGACGAAATCTGGAGTGCCGGGTGGTTCGGCGACGAACACCTCGTCGACGTACACATCGCCCATCTGCGCAAGAAGCTCGGTGATGACCCCGAGAGCTCGCGATACATCGTCACCGTGCGGGGCGTCGGCTATCGGATGGGTCCGGGATGAGCCCCCGTGTGCGTCCCACCGTGTCACGCGGACTCGCCGTTCGCCTCCTCGCGGGTCAGACCCTCGTGCTGCTTGCCAGCGCGCTGACCGCCGCCACGGTCGCTGCCTTCGTCGGCCCCCAGATCTTCCACAACCACCTCTCCCAGGCGGCTGGTCACGTGGAGAACAGTTCGGAGAGCGCACACATCGAGACGGCCTATCGGGATGCATCCCTCCTCTCCATCGGCATCGCACTGGCCATCTCGCTGGTGGCCGCAACAGCGGTGACGTGGTTGCTCACCCAACGTTTCCACCGCCTGCTTGACCAGATCACCCATGCGGCCCGCGAGCTCACCCGGGGCCACTACGCCACGCGAGTGCCCGACGTCGCTTCGGGGACCGAGCTGGACACCCTCGCTGAGGCCTTCAACACCATGGCTGCCCGGATGGAAGGTCTTGAGGACACCAGACGCCGCATGCTCGCCGATCTCGCGCACGAGCTCCGCACCCCGATCGCCATCCTGAGCGCCCACCACGAGGGACTTCACGACGGGATCACGTCCCTCGGGCCGGCCTCCCAGACCGTGCTGGCCGAGCAGACCGACCGGCTCGCCCGACTGGCCGACGACATCGATGACGTCTCCACCGCAGAAGAAGGGCGCCTACACCTGGACCTACAGAGGGAGTTGATCACCGACGTCATGTGGACCGCGCATCACGGGATGCGGGAGCGATGCGCCGACAGGGGCGTCAACCTCGTCGTCGACGCCACCGACGCAACCGGACTCACGGTCCATATCGACCAGCGCCGCATCGGGCAGGTCATGACCAATCTCCTCACCAACGCCCTGCGTCACACGCCATCCGGAGGAACCATCACTCTCACGGCCCGTCGCATCGGCGACGAAGTGGCTCTCGCAGTCACGGACGACGGCGAGGGCATGATCGGGGAACAACTCGCGCACGTCTTCGAACGGTTCTACCGAGGAGCCTCCGCGCGCACCCGGGAACAGACCGGGTCCGGCATCGGACTGACTATCAGCAAAGCCCTCGTCGACGCCCACGGAGGCGGTCTCACTGCCGCCAGTCGCGGCCCCGGAGAGGGCGCCACCTTCACCATCACCCTGCCGATGCACCCACGCTGACCACAGCCCGACTGCGCCTGGACGGTCATTGCATCGACGGCCACGACAAAGGGCCACCTCCGCTGGGGAGGTGGCCCTTGATCGTTACCACTGGTGGAGCTGAGGGGATTCGAACCCCTGACCCCCTCCATGCCATGGAGGTGCGCTACCAACTGCGCTACAGCCCCGAGTGGGATGTCCCCCGTAGGCGACTGGGCGAGTTTACCCACACGCCCCCGTCCTTCGCCAAATCCCCCCTCAGAGGCCCTCGGCGGAGGCATTCCACTGGGTGATCCGCCACCCGGCACGCCCCTCCTCGAGCGCCGCCCAGTGACAGTTGCCGAAGCCACCGAGGACGCGCCAGGCGAGCGACTGGTCCAGACCGACGAGCTCGGCCACGAGGCTGCGACCGCTCACGCCGTGGGTGGCGATGACGACCGTCTCCCCCGGATCCATCGTCGCGATGAGCTCGTCGAGGGCGGAGCGCGTGCGGCAGGCGACGTCGGCGAGCGACTCCCCGTACCCGCCGCGCTTGAAGTCCTCGCCGCTGACGAGTCGATCCGCGTCCTCGGGGGACTGGGAGTGGACCTCTCCCGCCGTGAGCCCCTGCCAGCCACCGGCGTGGATCTCGCGCCAGCGTTCGTCCGTGCTCACCTCGAGGCCACCGCTGGCCCCAGCGACCGCTGCAGCGGTGTCGTGGGCGCGCACGAGGTCCGAGGAGACCACCCGGGTGGGGCGAAGGGAGGAGATCGCCGCCGCGGCCGCGCGCGCCTGCTCGTGGCCGAGCTCGGAGAGCTCGTGGTCGAGCTGTCCCTGCCAGATCCCCCGGGCATTGGAGATGGTCTGCCCGTGCCGCAGGACGATGAGGCGGCGGGGGTCGCTCAACTGCCGCTCTCGGCCTGCTGCGACCCGACCACCCCGAGGTCGAGGTGGGGGCAGTCGCGCCACAGGCGCTCGAGGTCGTAGAAGTCCTTCTCGTCGTCGTGCTGGGCGTGCACGACGATGTCGCCGAAGTCGAGGAGGACCCACCGTCCCGGGCCATTGCCCTCACGGCGCAGCGGCTTGGCGTCGGCCTCCTCGCGCAGGGTCTCCTCGACGGCGTCGACGATCGCCTGGACCTGGCGCTCGTTGTCGGCGGAGACGATGAGGAAGATGTCGGTCAACGGCATCTGTCCGGACACGTCGAGGCCGGTGATCGTCGTCGCCAGCTTGTCATGGGCGGCCTGGGCCGCGATGGTTGAGAGGCGGATGGCCTCTGGGGTTGCTGCCACGGTGTGGGTCACTCCCGGTCGTCGGTGTAGAGCTCGTATTTGTTGATGTACTGCACGACGCCGTCCGGCACGAGGTACCACACGGGGTCGCCCCCACTGACGCGCGAACGGCAGTCGCTGGAGGAGATCGCCATGGCCGGCACCTCCTGCAGGGAGACCTTGTCCCTCGGCAGCCCGGACTCGCTGAGGTGGTATCCGGGGCGGGTGACGCCGATGAAGTGGGCCAGCTCCCAGAGCTCGTCGATGTCCTTCCAGGACAGGATCTGGGCGAGCGCGTCGGCGCCGGTGATGAAGAAGAGCTCGTCATCGGGGCGCTGTCCGCGCAGGTCACGCAGGGTGTCGATGGTGTAGGTCGGCCCGTCGCGGTCGATGTCGACGCGGCTGACCGTGAAGCGGGGGTTGGATGCCGTCGCGACCACCGTCATGAGGTAGCGGTGCTCGGCGGGGCTGACCTCCTTGTCGACCTTCTGCCACGGCTGGCCCGTGGGCACGAAGACGACCTCGTCGAGGCCGAGACGGGACTGGACCTCGCTCGCCGCGACGAGGTGGCCGTGGTGGACGGGGTCGAAGGTCCCGCCCATCACGCCGACACGCTTGCTCAGTGGTGGTCCCCGGCTGCGGGCCCGCGGTCGTCGTGGTCGACGGTGTTGTCCACGCTCGCGATCTTGGTGGCCGCCTGGCGGAAGGCGAAGAGGACGCCCAGCATCATCGCGAAGACGGCGAGGGCGATCAGGCCGTAGACGAAGGGGGGAACCGGCAGCTCGACGTGGGTCTCGGCCCCGACGAGCAAGGGCGCAATGGTGCTCAGCATGGGGCCCATCCTACCGGCCCGGTGGCGGTGGCGATGAGCACCCGCCGCACCCCCTTCGTCGGCGGAAGTTGTCCACCGCCGTCATCCACAGCCCTGTGGGTGAGGACGTGGACAGCGCGAAGTCCCTGTGGAGACACGCCGATGAGGTGGCCGTTCACCGATCGGCCCCCGAAGATGTTGCCCCGGAGCGCCGCAGCGGCGTAGAACAGTGCTCACACCGCGGTCGATCCGATGCTCCACAGCGGGCACGGACGGCCACAGGACCACAGGGATAACGACGTGAGCACGCCCGACGCGGGGGAACTCGTAGGGCGATGGCGACCCGCTGCGTCGGCGCCTCCTGGTCCACGTGTCACCGCGACGTCGCGGCCTCCTGCCGTGACGTCGTGCCTGCTGTCGCCGCAGGGGAACGTGTCACGCTCAGCGGACGAGGGCTCTCCTGACCGGGAGGGCCCTCGTCCTGCGTCCGGCTCCTGCGCGCCGAGGGTGACTCAGGCGCGGACCTGGCCGTCGCCCTCGACGACCCACTTCGTCGTCGTCAGCTCCGGCAGGGCCATGGGGCCTCGGGCGTGCAGCTTCTGCGTCGAGATGCCGATCTCCGCGCCGAAGCCGAACTCGCCGCCGTCGGTGAAGCGGGTCGAGGCGTTGACGAGCACCGCTGCGGCGTCCACCTCGGCGGTCCAGCGCCGCGCCGCGGCCCGGTCCTCGGTGACGATCGCCTCGCTGTGCCCGGAACCGTGCCGGCGCACGTGCGCCATCGCCCCATCGACGTCATCGACGACCGCGACCGACATCTCCAGCGCCAGGTACTCCTCACCGAAGTCCTCGTCGGTCACGGGCAGCACCTCGACGCCCTGCGGAGCGTGCTCCACGGTCGCGGCATCGCCGTGCAGGACGACCCCGGCGCCCGCGAGCTCGACGAGCGCCGTGGGTAGGAAGTCCGCGGCGATGTCCCGGTGGACGAGCAGCGACTCGGCGGCGTTGCACACGCTCGGGCGGTGGGTCTTGGCGTTGACGGTGATGGCCAGGGCCTTCGCCGGGTCGGCCGCGGCATCGACGTAGACGTGGCAGTTGCCGACCCCGGTCTCGATGACGGGGACGGTCGACTCGGTGACGATGGTCCGGATCAGCCCGGCTCCCCCGCGCGGGATGAGCAGGTCGACCAGGCCGCGGGCGGTCATGAGCGACTTCACCGCGTCGTGGCCCCCCTCGAGGAGCTGGACGGCGTCCTGCGGCAGCCCGTGGGCGTCCAGGGCGGAGCGAAGGGCGGTGACGAGCGCGCGGTTGGTGCTCGCGGCGGCGGAGCCTCCGCGCAGGATCATCGCATTGCCGGACTTCAGGCCGAGCCCGGCCGCGTCGACGGTGACATTGGGGCGGGCCTCGTAGATCATCCCCACGACCCCCATCGGGACGCGGACCTGACGGATCTGCAGGCCGTTGGCCAGCGTCGAGCCGCGCACGACCTCACCGACCGGGTCGGGCAGTGCCGCCAGGTCGCGCAGGGCGGCGGCGACGGCTGCGACACGCTCGCGGTCGAGGGCCAGCCGGTCGAGGAGGCCGGTGGCCATCCCCCCTTCGCGCCCGCGCCGGAGGTCCTCGGCGTTGGCGGCGACGACCTCCTCGGTGGCGGCGTCGACGGCATCGGCGAGGGCCAGCAGGGCGGCGTCCTTCTCCGCGCGGGTGAGCAGCGCGAGGCGGCGTGAGGCGACGCGGGCCCGCTCGGCGAGCTCCCGGACTACGGCGGTGCTGTCACTCATGCCCCAAGGATAGGAGCGGAGCGTGCCCCCGCCGGCGACGGTCCGGGAGGTGGGCAGTGGAATGATGTCCGGGTGACCACGACGATCCTGTCCATCCAGTCCCACGTCGCCTACGGACACGTCGGCAACTCCGCGTCGGTCTTCCCGATGCAGCGCCTCGGCGTCGAGGTGTGGCCCGTGCACACGGTGAACTTCTCCAACCACACCGGGTACGGCGCGTGGCGCGGTCCCCTGATGGACCCGGCCGACGTCGCCGAGGTCGTCACCGGCATGGGTGAGCGCGAGGCCTTCGCGGAGGTCGACGCGGTCCTCTCCGGCTACCAGGGCGGCGAGGGCATCGGCGCCGCCGTCCTCGACGCGGTCGCCGCCGTCAAGGCCGCCAACCCCGCGGCGATCTACGCGTGCGACCCGGTCATGGGCAATGCGAAGTCCGGGTGCTTCGTCCACGAGTCGATCCCGGTGCTGCTGCGGGAGAAGGTCGTCCCCCGGGCCGACCTCATCACGCCCAACCAGTTCGAGCTCGGCTTCCTCACCGACACCGAGCCCGCAACGCTCGAGGAGACGCTCGCGTCCGTCGACGCGGCACGGGCGATGGGCCCGAGCACCGTCCTCGTGACGTCCGTGCTGCAGCCCGACCGGCCGGAGGGCACGATCGAGATGCTCGCCTGCCACGACGAGGAGGCCTGGGTCGTGCGCACCCCGCACCTGCCGCTGAAGGCCAATGGGTCGGGCGATGTCACCGCGGCCCTCTTCACCAGCCACTGGCTGCGCACCCACTCCCTCGAGGAGTCACTCGCTCGGACCGTCTCCTCGGTCTTCGACCTACTGCAGATGACCCTCGACTCCGAGCGCCGCGAGCTGCAGCTCGTCCAGGCGCAGGAGGTCTATGCGGCCCCGCGGATGCAGTTCGAGGTCACCCGGGTGCGCTGACCCGGGCCTCCCCCTTCGCCGGCGACGCGGGGACTCAGAGCAGGGCGAGGTGGTCGCGGTGGATGACCTCGCGCTCGTACTGCGGGCCGATCTGCGTCGCGAGGTCCTTGGTGCTGCGTCCCATGAGGTGTGGCAGCTCGCCGGAGGTGTAGTTGACCAGGCCGCGGGCGAGGACCGAGCCGTCCGGGCCGACGACGTCGACGGGGTCGCCGTCGACGAAGGAGCCGGTCACGCCGGTCACGCCGGCGGGCAACAGCGAGCGGCCCCGATCGCGAAGGGCGGTCACCGCCCCCGCGTCGATCTGCACCGCCCCGCGAGGAGTCGTCGCGTGGGCCAGCCACAGGGCGCGCGAGCCGCGCGGGTGGGTCGAGGGCAGGAAGACGGTCCCGACGTCCTCGCCGGCCATCGCCGCGGTGACCTGGTCCGCCGAGGTGAGGACCGTGGGGATGCCGGCGGCGTGGGCGATGGTGGCCGCCTCGACCTTCGTCGTCATGCCGCCCGACCCGACGGCCGACCCCGTCCCGCCGATGGAGATGTCGGCCAGCTCGCCGGGCTCCGCGACGACCGCGACCCGCTCCGCCCCGGGAGTCCCCGGTGACGCGGTGTAGAGGGCGTCGACGTCCGTGAGCAGCACGAGGGCGTCCGCGTGCACGAGCTGCGCCACGAGCGCCGCCAGCCGGTCGTTGTCGCCGAAGCGGATCTCGTCGGTGGCGACCGTGTCGTTCTCGTTGACGATCGGGACGACGTCGTACCCGAGCAGGGAGTCGAGCGTGCGGCGGGCATTGGTGTAGTGCGTGCGCCGGGTGACGTCGTCGACGGTGAGCAGCACCTGGCCGACGGTGTGGCCGTGCCGCCCGAAGGCCGAGTCGTACGCCGACAGCAGCACACCCTGCCCGACGCTCGCGGCCGCCTGCTGACGCGCCAGGTCGCGTGGACGGGTGCTCATGCCCAGCGGCCCGATGCCCGAGGCGATGGCACCCGAGGAGACGAGGACGACCTGGGTCCCCTCGGAACGGCGGGCGGAGAGCGCGTTGACCAGGGCGGTGAGCCGGGCGACGTCGAGCTCACCCCCCACGGCGCTCGTCAGCGAGGACGAGCCGACCTTGACGACGAGCCGCTTGGCCCCGGCCACGGCTCGCCGCGCGCCCGGGGACATCAGTCGTCCTCGACCCAGTGACCGGAGTCGCGCTCCTCGCGCAGGCCCTCGCGGGCGGCGGTCTGCGCGTCCTTGCGGGCGTGGAACTCGTCACGACGCTCCTGCGTCGACCGGCGGGCGTTCTCCTCCAGGCGCAGGTCGCCGCCGCGACCACCGAGCAGCTCGGCGCCGCCGACGAGCGTCGGCTCCCAGTCGAAGACGACCGAGTTCTCCTCCGGGCCGATGAGGACCGTTGAGCCGCCCACGGCTCCGGCCTTCGTCAGCGCGTCCTCGACCCCCGCGCGGGAGAGGCGGTCGGCGAGGTACCCGATGGCCTCGTCGTTGGCGAAGTCGGTCTGGTGCACCCACCGGGTGACCTTCTTCCCGATGACGCGGAAGACCTCGCCCTCCGGGGTGTTCTCCCGGCGGACGACGAAACCTGCGTCATCGACGCCCTTGGGGCGCAGGACGACCCGCTGCGGTGCGGTCTCGGTCGCCGCCTCCTCGGCACGGGCGGCCTTGACGTGCCCGGCCATGGCGAAGGTCAGCTCCTTCAGGCCCAGGTGCGCGACCGCCGAGACGATGAAGACCTCCAGGCCCCGCTCCTCGAGATCGGCCTTGACCATCTCGGCGAGGTCCTGGGCGTCCGGGACGTCGGCCTTGTTGAGCACGACGACGCGGGTGCGCTCGGACAGCGGGCGCCCCCCGAGGGTCTCGTCGGCGACATACGCCGACAGCTCCTCCTCGATGGCGTCGAGGTCACTCATCGGGTCACGGTCCGGCTCGAGGGTGGCGCAGTCGATGACGTGCACGAGCACCGAGCAGCGCTCGACGTGCCGCAGGAACTCCAGGCCCAGCCCACGCCCTTCGCTCGCGCCCGGGATGAGCCCGGGGACGTCGGCGACGGTGAAGCGTTCCTCGCCGGCGGTGACGACGCCGAGGTTCGGTACGAGGGTGGTGAAGGGGTAGTCGGCGATCTTCGGCCTGGCCGCGGAGAGCACCGAGACGAGCGAGGACTTGCCGGCGCTCGGGAAGCCGATGAGGGCGACGTCGGCGAGCGACTTCAGCTCCAGGACGACGTCACCGGACTCCCCCGGCTCACCGAGGAGGGCGAAGCCGGGCGCCTTGCGGCGGCGGCTCGCGAGGGCCTTGTTGCCCAGGCCGCCGCGACCCCCCTGGGCCGCGACGAAGGTCGCCCCCGGGGTGACGAGGTCGGCGAGGACGTCCCCCGCCGGGCTGGTGACGACGGTTCCGGCGGGCACGGGCAGGACGAGGTCCTCGCCGGTGGCACCGTTGCGCTCGTCGCCACCGCCGGGGACGCCGTTGGTGGCGCGCCGGTGGGGGATGCGGTGGTAGTCGAGGAGGGTCGTCACCTGCGGGTCGACGACGAGCAGGACGTCACCGCCGTGGCCGCCGTTGCCGCCGTCGGGACCGCCCAGCGGCTTGAACTTCTCGCGGTGCACGGACGCGACGCCATGACCACCCTTGCCGGCTTCGACGTGCAGGGTGACGCGATCGACGAAGGTCGTCACGACCTCACCTCTTCTTGGAGTCTGTGTTGGTGCGGGGACGACGAAGGGGGCAGGTCACCGGGACCCGCCCCCTTCGCCGCACGCAGTGGTCTCGCGTCAGCTGGCGGAACCCGCCGGGACGACGTTGACGACCTTGCGGCCGCGCGCGGAGCCGAACTGCACCTCGCCGTCGGCGAGGGCGAACAGCGTGTCGTCACCGCCGCGCCCGACGTTGTCGCCGGGGTGGAAGTGGGTGCCGCGCTGGCGGACGATGATCTGACCGGTGCCGACGACCTGCCCGCCGAAGCGCTTCACACCGAGGCGCTGGGAGTTCGAGTCGCGACCGTTCTTGGTCGAGGACACACCCTTCTTGGATGCCATGTCAGTGGTTCCTAACTCTCGGGAAGGCTCAGGCCTTGATGTCGGTGATCTTCAGCTGGGTCAACGGCTGGCGGTGACCCTGACGGCGCTTGTACCCGGTCTTGTTCTTGTACCGGGTGATGACGATCTTCGGGCCCTTGGCGGCCCCGACGACCTCGGCCGTGACACTGACCTTGGCCAGCTTGTCGGCGTCGCTGGTCACGGTGGACCCGTCGACGACGAGGATCGGCTGCAGGTCGACGCTGTCGCCGGCCTCGCTCTTGATCGAGTTGATGAGGATGGTGTCGCCCACGGAAACCTTCTCCTGGCGGCCACCCGCGCGAACGATCGCGTACATCAGTGGGAACTCACTTTCACTTCGCTGGCGCACTCTCTCTGGTCTGACCGGCCAACAGTCCCCGCCCCTCGGGAAATCCCTCGGGCACGGAGCGTCCGCTCGGTGGGCGCACCAAGGAGACAGACTACCGGGCCGCACCCTCGACCCGCAAAACACGCGGGTCACCAGGGTGCGGCCCGGTGGTGCGACGGTCAGTCGGTGGCGTCCTCGGCCTTCGGCGGGCCGGCCTGGGCGACGACACGCTTGCGCTTGCGGCGCGGCGGAGCGCTGGGCTCCGGGTCGGCGACCGGGGTCGTCGGAGCGGCCCCGGACTCCCCCGCGATGCTCGTCAGCGGCGCGCTGGCGCTCTCCGCCGGGGCGGAGAGGTCGACCGGCTCGAGGGCCACGGGCCCCCCCGTGCTCGAGGCCGCCCGGCGGCCGGCGCGGCGACGCTTCGGTGCCTCCGGCTCCGGGGTCGGCTCCGGCTCCGGCGCGCGGTCGGGTTCGCGCGCCTCGGGCTCCTGAGCGGCCGTCCTCTCGTGCGTCGACGGGGCCTTCGCCTGCGGCTCACCGGCTCCCGGGAGGTCGACGACGTCGTCCTCGGTCGGCTCGCCCGCGATGCTCTTCAGCGCCGCCGCGTGGGCCGCCGCCGCGATCTGTGCCGCGGTCCGGCCGTTGGCGTCGGTCTCCTCCTCCTGGGGAGCAGCCTTCGGCTGGGACTCGTCCTGACCGCCCTTCGAGCGGCTCTTGCGGGAGGAGCGGGCGTTGCCCCCGCCGCCGCCACCGCCGGAACTGCCACCAGAGCCGCCACCGTGGTCGTGGGCGACGGGCTCGGCGTGGACGTGGATGCCACGACCGGCGCAGTGCTCGCAGGTCTCGGAGAAGACCTCGATCAGGCCCGAGCCGACCCGCTTGCGGGTCATCTGCACCAGACCGAGGGAGGTCACCTCGGCGACCTGGTGCTTGGTGCGGTCCCGGCCCAGGCACTCCAGCAGACGCCGGACGACGAGATCACGGTTGGTCTCGAGGACCATGTCGATGAAGTCGACGACGATGATGCCGCCGATGTCGCGCAGTCGCAGCTGGCGAACGATCTCCTCGGCGGCCTCGAGGTTGTTCTTCGTCACCGTCTCCTCGAGGTTGCCCCCGGACCCGATGAACTTGCCGGTGTTGACGTCGACGACCGTCATCGCCTCGGTGCGGTCGATGACGAGCGAGCCGCCGGAGGGCAGCCAGACCTTGCGGTCCATGGCCTTGGCGATCGACTCGTCGATGCGGTGCTCGGCGAAGACGTCCTTGTCGCTGGTCCACTTCTCGACGCGGTCGGCGAGGTCCGGGGCGACGTCGTCGACGTACCCCTTGATCTCCTGCCAGGCGTCGTCGCCGGAGACGACCATCGACGCGAAGTCCTCGTTGAAGATGTCGCGGATGACGCGAACGGTCATGTCGGGCTCGGCGTGCAGCAGCGTCGGGGCGCCACCGGCCGAGGTCTTCTTCCCGATCTTCGACTCGGACTTGGCGCTGACCTTGTCCCAGGCCTTCGTCAGTCGCTCGACGTCCTTGGTCAGCTCGTCCTCGGAGGCCCCCTCGGCGGCCGTGCGCACGATGACGCCCGAGCTGTCCGGGACGACCTGCTTGAGGATCGACTTCAGGCGCGAGCGCTCGGTGTCGGGGAGCTTGCGGGAGATCCCGGTCATGTTGCCCTCGGGCACGTAGACGAGGTAGCGGCCCGGCAGCGAGACCTGCGAGGTCAGTCGCGCGCCCTTGTGGCCAATCGGGTCCTTCGTCACCTGGACGAGGACCGGGTCCCCGGAGGACAACGCGTTCTCGATGCGACGCGCCTGGCCGTTGCCGACGCCCTGGGCCTCCCAGTTGACCTCACCGGCGTACAGCACGGCATTGCGGCCCTTGCCGATGTCGATGAAGGCGGCCTCCATGCTCGGCAGGACGTTCTGGACCCGCCCGAGGTAGACATTGCCGACCATCGTCGACGTCGTCTCGCGGGAGACGTAGTGCTCCACGAGGACGCCGTCCTCGAGGACACCGATCTGCGTGCGGTCACCCTGCTGGCGCACGACCATGACGCGCTCGACGCTCTCACGGCGGGCGAGGAACTCGGCCTCGGTGATGATCGTGCGACGACGACCGGCCTCGCGGCCCTCGCGGCGGCGCTGCTTCTTCGCCTCGAGACGGGTGCTGCCCTTGATCGCCTGCGGCTCGTCGCGCCGCGACTCGCGCGTCTTGGTCACGGTGCCGGGCGGGTCCTCCTGGGAGGACTTCCCGCCGCCGTTGCCACCGTTGCCACCGCCACCGTTGCCACCACGGCGACGGCGACGGCGGCGGCGCGAACTGTTCGAGGACTGACCATCATCGTCGGAGTCGTCGTCCGCGTCGTCGTCCTCGTCCGAGGAGTCGGAGCCCTTGGCGGAGTCCGAGCCCTTGGACGAGTCCGACCCCTTGGACGAGCCGGAGCCCTGGTCGGCGGAGCCGCCCTTGCCGCGACCGCGGCCGCGGCCCCGGCCACCGGAGGACTTCTTCCCGTTGCCGGAGTCGTCGGCCGCGGAGTCGTCGTCGGAGGAGTCCTCGTCGGACCCGGAGGAGTCCTCGGCGTCGTTCCCCTCGTCGGAGGAGTCCGCGGAGCGGTTGCGACCGCGGCCGCCACGTCGACGACGACGGTTGCGGCCCCCTTCGCCCTGCTGGTCAGAGTCCTCCGACTGCCGGGAGTCGTCCTGGTCGCTCTCGTCGGAGTCGTCCGGGGCGTCGTCGCGCTCGTCGACGCGGGGGCTGCGCTCCTCCTCGACGGGCTCGGGCGCGCGTCGGCGCTGCGGGGCCGTGACCGGCGTCGGCGGCTGGAAGAGGAGGCCGAAGCTCGGGACGGTGGCGGCGGGCGCCGACTCGCTCTGCTCCTCCTCGGCCGTCTCGACGTCCTCGGGGGCCTGGGGCTGCTCGACCGCGGTGGTCTCCTCGGTCGTACCCTCGTCGGCGTTCTCGTGCTCGGGAGCCATGCGGCACCTCCAGCGCCGGCGATCGTGCCCCACACCGGCACCTCGAGGGTGCGACTCGACCGCTGGCGCGGCGTTCGCGGGCTCGGGTGGCCCGCGGAAGCAAGTCCGTGTTGCCTCGTGACAGCTCGCGCTGTGCGCGGCACCCCCACGGGGCCGGCGGCGGCTCAGTCGATGGCCAGTGGATCGGCCACGCTCTCGGTCTCGCTGCTCCAGATCCCCTGCGCCAGTCGGGTCGCGATCGGCGACCGAGGCGGCGCGAACGAGGTGGCAGCGGAAATCGCGCTGAGTACGTCGTCGGGGCGAACGGCAGGTGTGGTGTGCCGCACGACCATCGTCAGTATCGCACAACCGTCCTCGGCCACCCCGGTCTGCGCCGAGATGATCGGTCCGCGCGCGTCGTAGGACTTCATCCCCCGCTTGAACATCCGCTCGACCTCGACGACCTCCTCGGCGAGGAAACCCTCGACGGCCCGCTCGAGCTCAGCGGGCTCCACGCCGGGAAACTCCAGCCGCCAGCGGCTGGCCTGGAGCCGGTCGGCGAGCGAGCCGGGGCGGGCCTCGACCACGGAGACGATGTCGAGCCCGTCCGGCAGGGCCTCGTTGAGGGCCGTGCCGACGGAGTCGGGGTCGACCTGCTCGGTCACCGAGATCTCGAAGTACTCCGCCTCGCTCGCCGCGCCCGTCGGGGCACCGTTCGCGTAGGAGATCTTCGGGTGCGGGTGGAAACCCGCCGAGTAGGCCATCGGGACCCCCGACCGGCGCAGCGCCCGCTCCAGCGCCCGCCCGAAGTCACGGGTCGAGGAGTAGCGCAGGCGCCCACGGCGGGCGTACTGGATGCGCAGCTTCTGGACCGCCGGGGGCGGCGGCGGTCCCTCGGGGGTGCGTTGCTTGGCCATGGTGCTCCAGCCTAGGCGCGCCGGCCCCCTCCCCTCGCATCTGCCTGGGCAAATGCGCGGAGGACCGCATCTGCCTAGGCAGATGCGGTCGTGGGTGGGGTGCGCAGCAGGTCGACGAGGTGAACCCCGGTCCGCTCGGACAGGTCGGCGATCTGGGTCTGGCAGGAGAAGCCGTCGGCGAGCACGACCACCTCCGCACCCGCGCCCTCGAGCGCCGGGAGCAGCTGCTGCCCGGCGACCTTGACCGAGACGTCATAGTGGCCGAGCTCGACCCCGAAGTTGCCGGCGAGACCGCAGCAGCCCCCGAGGCGGGTGAGGGTCGCACCGGTGCGCGCCAGCAGCCTCTCGTCGGCGCTCCAGCTCATCACCGCGTGGTGGTGGCAGTGCGGCTGGGCGATGACCTCGACGCCCGTGAGGTCGGGTGCGCTCCAGCGTCCCTCGTCGATCGCCGATCCGAGGAGCTCGGCGACGGTGCGCACACCGGCGGCCACCCGACGCGCCGCGTCCGTGTCGACGAGCCGCGGCAGGTCGTGGCGCAGGGCAGCGGTGCAGCTCGGCTCGATCCCCAGGACCGGGACCCCGGCCGCGGCGACCGGCGCGAGGACCCGGGCCGCGGTCTCGAGGGTGGACCTGGCGGCGTCGAGCTGGCCGGTGGAGATGAAGGTCAACCCGCAGCACAGGGCCTCCGCGGGGACGAAGGGGGCGAACCCCGCCTCCCGCAGCACGGCCACGGCGGAGCGGCCCACGTCCGGGGAGAAGTGGTCGGTGAAGGAGTCGACGAAGATCGCCACCGGGTGGTCGGCGCCGGCCATCTGCGCGGCCGAGGCGACCATCCCTTCCTCCCGCGCCCAGGTGCGGAAGGTCTCCCGGGCAAAGGTCGGCAGGCTGCGGCGCGGGTCGACGCCGGCGGCGGGCAGGGTGATCTTCTTGACCCCGGGCAGCGAGGTCATCGCATTGACCAGTCGCGGAGCGCGCGAGGCGAGGCGGGCCAGCTGCGGGAGGCGGCCGAGCGAGTAGTGGCTGCGCGGGCGCAGGCGTCCCTTGTAGGTCTGGTGGAGTGCCTCGGACTTGTAGGTCGCCATGTCGACGCCGGTCGGGCAGTCACTCGCGCACCCCTTGCAGGACAGGCACAGGTCGAGGGCATCGTGCACCTCGGGCGAGCGCCAGCCCTCGGTGATCGTCCCGCCGTTGAGCATCTCCTGCAGGGCCCGGGCACGACCGCGGGTGGAGTCCTTCTCCTCCCCCGTCGCGAGGTAGCTCGGGCACATCACGGTGCTCGAGGTCCCGGCGGCGCGGCACTTGCCGACGCCCGTGCAGCGGTGGACCGCCTGGCTGAAGTCGCCGCCGTCCTCGGGGTAGGCGAAGGCGAGCGGCAGGGTGACCTTGCGGGCCGCGGGGATGCGGATGTCGGCCTCGACCGGCACCGGGTCGACGAGGATGCCCGGGTTGAGCAGGTGGCGCGGATCGAAGGCGTGCTTGACCGCCCCGAAGAGGGCCATCGCCTCGGGGTCGTACATGCGCGGCAGCAGCGCGGAACGCGCCCGGCCGTCGCCGTGCTCACCCGACAGCGATCCGCCGTGGGCGGCCACGAGGTCCGCGGCCTCCTCCACGAGGCGGCGGTAGCGGTCGGTGGCGTCCGGGGCGTCGAGGTCGACGTCGAGGCGAATGTGCAGGCAGCCGTCGCCGAAGTGGCCGTACGGCAGGCCCTGCACGTCGTGCTCCTCCAGGAGGGCGTCGAAGGCGCGCAGGTAGTCACCGAGGCGGGCGGGCGGGACTGCCGCGTCCTCCCACCCGGCGTGTGCCGGACGGTTGCGCGGCGAGCGCGCCGACAGGCCGGCGCCGTCCTCGCGGATCTTCCACAGCGCCTTGGCGTGGGCCGGGTCGGTGACGACCACGGAGTCGAGCGCGCCCATCTCACGGCACACCCGCTCGGCCGAGGCGTGGGCCGCGGCCGGGTCCTCTCCCGGGACCTCGACGAGCATCCAGGCGGCCCCCTTCGGCAGGTCGGGGACGGCGTGCGGGCCGCGGCGGGTGCGCACGACGTCGACGATCCGGGAGTCGAGGCCCTCTGCCGCCACGGCTCCCAGGCCCTTGAGCAGGTGGGCGACGTCACCGGCCGCGTAGATGTCGGGGAACCCGAGGACGGCCAGGGCGGTGGCCGGCGGGTCGGTGACCAGGCGCACCCGGGCCTGCGTCACCAGCGCGAGGGTGCCCTCGGAGCCGACGAGCATGCGGCCGACGTCCCGCCCGCGCTCCGGCGCGAGATGCTCCAGGGCGTAGCCGGAGACCTGTCGGCCGAAGGTGCCGAACTGCGTGCGCAGGGTGTCCAGGTGGTCATCGGCGAGCCGGGAGAGCTCCGCGAGGAGGGCGTCGTCCCCCGTGAGCGAAGGGAGTCCTCCCACCACTCCCGTGGTGGCGGACAGCCGCCGACCGGCCGCGGTGAGCAGCTCCATCCCGACGATGTTGTCGCTCGTGCGGCCGTACCCGAGGGCGCGGTTGCCGCAGGCGTTGTTGCCGATCATCCCGCCGACGGTGCACCGCGAGTGGCTGCTCGGGTCCGGCCCGAACCGCAGTCCGACCTCACGGGCCCGCGCCTGCAGGGTGGCGTGCACGGTGCCCGGCTGCACGACTGCGGTCCCGCTGCCCGCGCCATCCCGCTCGACCTCGAGGACCCGCCCGAGGTGGCGGGCGGTGTCGATGACGATCCCCGGACCGACGGCATTGCCCGCGCACGACGTGCCGGCGCCCCGTGCGGTGATCGGGACCCCGAGGTCCCGCGAGACCGCGAGCGCCCCCTCGATCTCGTCGGTGTGCCGCGGGAAGACGACCGCCCGTGGTGGCACCCGGTAGATCCCGGCATCGGTGGCGTACATGCCGATGGTCAGGGAGTCGGTGCGGGCGTCGGCCACCCCGGCGTGGCGAAGGGCCTCGGTGATCTCGTGGGACGACACGCTCATGGGGCGATTGTCCCCCTTCGCTCCCCTGCCGTGGGGAGGTGTCCCGAGGGGCGGCGCGTCAGGAGCGGACCATCGAGTCCTTGCCGGAGCCGAGGACGGTGAGGGGCAGGAGGGTCTTGCCGGTCGGGCCGACCTCGATGTCGGTCCCCATCTGCGGGCAGACACCGCAGTCGAAGCAGGGGGTCCAACGGCAGTCCTCGACCTCGGTCTCGTCGAGGGAGTCGAGCCAGTCCTGCCAGAGCCACTCCTTGTCGAGGCCGGAGTCGATGTGGTCCCACGGCAGGACCTCCGACTCCTCGCGCTCGCGGGTGGTGTACCAGGCGACGTCGACGTCCATGCCCTCGAAGGCCGTGTCGGCGGCGGCCATCCACCGGTCATAGGAGAAGTACTCGCTCCAGCCGTCGAAGCGACCACCGTCGCGCCAGACCTGCTCGATGACCCGGCCGACCCGGCGGTCACCGCGGGAGAGCAGCCCCTCGACGATGCCCGGCCGCCCATCGTGGTAGCGGAAGCCGATCGATCGCCCGTAGCGCTTGTCCGCGCGGATGGCATCGCGCAGCTGGTGCAGGCGCGCGTCGGTCTCCTGCGCGCCGAGCTGCGCCGCCCACTGGAAGGGGGTGTGCGGCTTGGGCACGAAGCCACCGATGGAGACGGTGCACCGGATGTCGTTGTGACCGGCGACCTCGCGACCGGTCTCGATGACCCGTTTGGCCACCTCGGCGATCTGCAGGACGTCCTCGTCGGTCTCGGTCGGCAGGCCGCACATGAAGTAGAGCTTCACCTGGCGCCAGCCGGCGCCGTACGCGGCCGAGACGGTCCGGATGAGGTCCTCCTCGGTGACCATCTTGTTGATCACCTTGCGGATCCGCTCGGACCCCCCTTCGGGGGCGAAGGTCAGGCCGGAGCGGCGCCCGTTGCGGGTCAGCTCGTTGGCGAGGTCGATGTTGAAGGCATCGACCCGGGTGCTCGGCAGGGACAGCCCGGTATTGGTGCCCTCGTAGCGGTCGGCCAGGCCCTTGGCGACCTCACCGATCTCGGAGTGGTCGGCGCTGGAGAGCGAGAGCAGGCCGACCTCCTCGAAGCCGGTGGACTGCAGACCCTGCTCGACCATCTCCCCGATGCCGGTGATCGAGCGCTCGCGCACCGGTCGGGTGATCATCCCGGCCTGGCAGAAGCGGCAACCGCGCGTGCAGCCGCGGAAGATCTCGACGCTCATCCGCTCGTGGACCGACTCGGCCAGCGGGACGAGGGGCTGCTTGGGGTAGGGCCACGCGTCGAGGTCCATGACGGTGTGCTTGTCGATCCGCCACGGCACGCCGGACTCGGCGGGCACGACGCGCTGGATGCGGCCGTCGGGCAGGTAGTCCACGTCGTAGAAGGCGGGGACGTAGACGCCGCCCGTCGCGGCGAGCCGGCGCAGGACCTCGACCCGGCCACCGGGGCGCCCCTGCGCCTTCCACTCGGCGAGGATGTCGCTCGCCTGCAGCACGGCCTCCTCGCCGTCGCCGATGATCGCGGCGTCGATGAAGTCGGCGACCGGCTCGGGGTTGAAGGAGGCGTGGCCGCCCATGATGACCAGCGGGTGCTCGTCGGTGCGGTCGGCGGAGTGCAGCGGGATGCCGGCGAGGTCGAGCGCCGTGAGCATGTTGGTGTAGCCGAGCTCGGTGGACAGGCTCAGACCGAGGACGTCGAAGTCCCCCACCGGGCGGTGACCGTCGACGGTGAACTGCGGCAGCCCGTGCTCGCGCAGGAGCGCCTCCATGTCGGGCCAGACGGCGTAGCTGCGCTCAGCGAGCGCGTCCGCCCGCTCGTTGAGCACCTCGTAGAGGATCATCACGCCCTGGTTGGGCACGCCGACCTCGTAGGCGTCGGGGTACATCAGGGCCCACCGGACGGTGAGGTCGTCACCATCGGGGCCGTGACCACCGACGTGCCAGTCCTTGACCGTCGAGTTCAGCTCGCCCCCCACGTACTGGATGGGCTTGCTGACCCGATCGAGCAGCGGCTCGAGCGCAGAGAAGATCGACTCACCGGACATGGGTCAAGGGTAGGTCCGGTGCGCAAGTGACCCAAACACCGCGCACCGGACCCTGCCGATCAGCTCGGGTACATCTCGTCGATGTCGCCCTTGAACTTGTCCGCCACGACCTTGCGGCGCAGCTTCAGGCTGGGGGTGAGCTCACCGTCCTCGACCGTGAGGTCGCGCCCGAGGATGTGGAACTTCTTGATCTGCTCGTGACGGTTCAGGCCGGCGTTGAGCTCGTCGACGTAGGACTGGACCATCTCGCGGGCCTGCAGCGAGGAGACGATCTCCGTGTAGCTCGCGTCCGGGATCCCGTTGGCCTCGGCCCAGGGCCGGATGGCCTCCTCGTCGAGGGTGATCAGGGCCGTGACGAACTGTCGGTTGTTGCCGTGGACGAGGAACTGGCCGACGTAGGGGCACAGACCCTTGAAGGTGGCCTCGATCTGCGAGGGGGCGACGTACTTGCCGTTGCTCGTCTTGAAGAGGTCCTTCTTGCGGTCGGTGATCTTGATGAAGCCCCGCTCGTCGATCTCGCCGATGTCACCGGAGTGGAACCAGCCGTCGGGGCCGAGGACCTCGGCCGTGGCCTCGGGGTTGTTGTGGTACCCCTCCATGACGTGCTCGCCGCGGATGAGGATCTCCCCGTCCTCGGCGACCATGATCTCGGTCCGCTGGGTCGGCCACCCCACGCTCCCGACGCGCAGGGCGTAGGGCCGGTTGACGGTGGCCGCCGCCGAGGTCTCGGTGAGGCCGTAGCCCTCGAGGATGGTCAGACCGGCACCGTTGAACCAGTGGGCGACGTCCTGGTTGAGCGCGGCCGACCCGGAGATGAAGAAGCGCACCCGGCCGCCGAAGCGCTCGCGGACCTTGGCGAAGACGAGCTTGTCGGCGATCGTGTGCTTCAGCCCGAGCAGGACGCCGACCTTGCGGTCCTCCGAGCGCGCCTTCGAGACGTCGCGGGCGACGCCCGAGGCGAAGTCGAAGATCTTGGCCTTGGCTCCCCCTTCGGCCGCCATGCTCAGGGAGATCGTCGCGTAGACCTTCTCGAAGATCCGCGGGGCGGCGGCCATGAAGGTCGGCCGGACCTCCCCGAGGTTCTCGACGATCTTGTCCAACCGTCCGTCGACCGCGGTGTGCATGCCCACGTCGGTGCTGATGAGGAGCAGGACCTTCGCGAAGACGTGCGACAACGGCAGCCACAGGTAGTGCACGTCGTCCGCGCTGAGCATGCCGGTCGCCCGGGTCGCCGCACCCTGGTAGGTCCACGCGGAGTGGAGCAGGCGCACCCCCTTCGGCCGTCCGGTCGTGCCCGACGTGTAGATGATCGTGGCCAGCGACCCGGGGCCGGTGCCGTCGATCCGGGCGTCGACGAGCCCCGGCTCCGAGGCGAGCCGGGCGGCGCCACGCTCCTCGAGGTCGGCGAAGGTGATCGTCCATTCGTCGAGGTCGACGCCCTGGGGGTCGATGACGACCACGGTCGTGACGTCCGGGATCGCGTCGCGGACCTCACGCAGCTTGGCGACCTGCTCGGCGTCCTCGGCGATGACGACCGTCGAGCCGGAGTTGTCGATGATGAAGGCGACGTCGTCGCTGATCGACGTCGGGTAGATCGTCGTGGTCGCCGCTCCGGCGGCCATGATCGCGTAGTCACCGAGCACCCAGTCGATCCGGGTGCTCGAGGCCAGCGCGACGCGGTCCTCCGGCTGGATGCCCAGGTCGACGAGGCCGGCCGCGAGCGCCCACACCTTCTCCCCGATCTGGGCCCAGGTCAGCTCGTCCCAGGCGATGCCCGCCGGGTATGAGTAGGCGGTGCGCTCTGGGGTGGCGGCGATGCGGTCGCGCAGGAGGTGCCCCACGGAGGGAGCTCGGTCCTCGAAGACGCTGGCGTCAAAGGTCTCGTCGGCGGGCGTGCGGGGGTCGGGCTGGGACACGGTGCGTCCACTCCTTCGTGGGCTGGCAGTGGACGCATCATGACCCACGAGTAGGCCCCGTGTCAGTACCCGACGTCCGCAACGTCACACATTGGTGACCTCGAGGGAGACGAACGGCCCTGCGCCGGTGGCGTCCTCACCTCCGCGACCCCGGGGTCGCGGAGGTGACGGCGATGACGATCCCGATGGCCGCCCAGCAGGCGAACATCGATGACCCGCCGTAGGAGAGGAAGGGCAGCGGCAGCCCGGTGACCGGCAGGAGCCCGAGGTTCATCCCGATGTTCTCCATCGCCTGGACGGCGAACCACGTCGCGACGGCCCAGCACACGAGGCGGACGAAGGGGTCCTGGCTGCGGGTGCCCGCGAGGGCGATGCGGACGACGATCAGCCCGAGCACGAGGATGACGAAGGCTGCTCCGACGAAGCCGAGCTCCTCCCCCGCCACCGAGAAGATGAAGTCGGTCTCCTGGAAGGGGATCGCGCCGGTGCTCGTGAGGTCACCTGAGTGCAGCCCCTGACCGCCCCACCCGCCGCCCGAGATCGCCGACCGCACCTGCTGGGTCTGGTACCCGATGCCCCTGGGGTCGGTGCCGGGGTCGAGGAAGGTGGTGAGCCGGTCCTGCTGGTAGGGGCTGAGCAGGGGCGTGGTGAAGGCCGCGACGACCGCGCCCACGCCCGCGACGACGACCCCGAGCAGCCACGGCCACGACGCCCCGGAGACGACGAGCACGCCGAGCGCGAGGGCGACGAGCACGAGGGCGGAGCCGAGGTCGGGCTGGGCCAGGACGAGGAGGACGGGGACACCCGTCACGAGTCCGGCGAGGAGGATCGCGCGCGCCCCCGGACGCTGACGGCGCTCCGCGGCAGGGGCGAGCAGCATCGGGAGCGCGACGCACAGCCCGACCTTCGCCAGCTCGCTCGGTTGGATGGAGAACCCGCCGGGCACCTGGATCCACGACCGGGAACCGTTGACCTCGGAGCCGAGCGGGGTGAGCACGAGGACGAGCCCGATGATCCCCGCGAGGTGGACGACGGGGGCCAGCGCCCGCAGCATCGCCCGGTCCATCCGGACCGCGACCAGGGCGATGGCCACGCCGATGGTCAGGTTGAGCAGGTGCCGCACGAGGTAGGCAGAGCCGAACTCGTGCCGGGTGGCCGAGTGGACGAGCAGCGCGCCGAGGACGGAGGCGGTCAGGGCGGCGGCGATGAGGACGAGGTCCGAGCGCAGCAACCGCTCCGCGAGCTCCCGCCCGCCCCCCTTTCGCATCTGCCTAGGCAGATGCGGAGCGGGCGTCACCATGCGCGCATCTGCCTAGGCAGATGCGGACGAACGGTCACCGAGGAGAGCGCGGGTGCGCTCGACGTCGGCAGCCATGGCGTCGAGCAGCTCGTCGATGGAGTCGAAGCGCAGGGTCGGCCGCACGTGCCCGACGAAGTCGACGGCCACCTGCTCGCCGTAGAGGTCGAGGTCGGTGCGGTCGAGGACGTAGGCCTCGACGACGCGGACCTCCCCGTCGAAGGTCGGGTTGATCCCCACCGAGATGGCCGCCGGAAGCCGCCGGTCCGCGCTCCCCTCGGCCAGGTCGAGGCGGGTGAGCCACCCGGCGTAGACGCCGTCGCTCGGGACGAGGCCGAGGGCGCCGGGGTCGAGGTTCGCGGTGGGGTACCCCAGGTCGCGACCGCGGTGGTGACCGTGGACGACCGTCCCGACGACGCGGTGGGGGCGGCCGAGGATCGTCGCGGCCTCCTCGACCTCGCTCGCGGCGAGGTGCCCGCGCACGGCGGAGGAGGACCACCGCTCGCCGTCGCCCTGGTCCGCGATGACGACGACATCGAAGCCGTGCTGCTCCCCGAGCTCGCGGATGAGGTCGACGTCCCCGGTGTACCCGGCGCCGAAGCCCTTGGTGTCCGCGCCGACCACGAGGATCTCGACGCCGAGACCGGTGACGAAGGTGTCGACGATGTAGTCGACCGCTGAGGTCTGGGCGAACTCGTAGGTGAAGGGCATGACGAGGAGCCCGTCCACGCCGACCTCGGCGAGCAACTGATCACGCAGCGCGCCCGGGGCGATCAGCTCCGGCGCCCGGTCCGGGTGCAGCACCTCCACCGGGTGGGGGTCGAAGGTCACGACGACGGCGGGCAGCTCACGCTGCTCGCCCTGCCGGATCAGCTCATCGAGGATGGCGCGGTGGCCGCGGTGCACCCCGTCGAAGTTGCCGAAGGTGGCCACGCACGGCCGCAGCTGCGGCGGGGTGGCGTTCGGGGATGACCATTGCTGCACGAGGCACCACTCTACGAACTGGCGGGCGCGAAGACGACGTGGGCTCGTGCGGTGGATCGTGACTCGTCGAGCACCGCGATGAGGTCGCCCTGCGGGTCGAGGGCCGCCACCGGGTCGGTGCGGCCCGGCTCGGCGCTCGGGATGCGCTGGCCGAAGCCCAGCGACCGGGCCTGCTCGGGGGTGATCCCGCGCGTGGACAGCGCCGCGCGGGCGGCCTCGGCGAGCGGGGTCATCGGCAGGTCGCCCGCCTCACCCCCGGCCTCCCGCAGTGCGGACAGCGCGTCGAGCGTGTGCGCGTGCTCGAGGGTCAGGCCACCGACCCGGGTGCGGCGCAGCGCGGTCAGGTGGCCCCGGCTGCCCAGGCCCTCCCCGAGGTCCCGGGCCAGCGCCCGCACATAGGTGCCGGACGAGACCTCGACCTCCACGTCGACGTCGAGGACGTCGACGGGACCCTCCGGTCCCTCACCCACCGCGGGGCGCACGTCGAGGACCTCGAAGCGGGAGACGGTGACCGGGCGGGGCGGCAGCTCGACGTCCTCACCGGCGCGCACGCGGGCGTAGGAGCGCTCGCCCTTGACCTTGATCGCGCTCACGGCGCTCGGCACCTGTTCGAGGTCGCCCGTGAGGCCGGTGACCGCGGCCTCCAGGGCGGACCGTCCGATCCCGGCGACGTCGCCGGTGGCGGTGATCTCCCCCTCGGCGTCGTCGGTGATCGTCGCCTGCCCCAGTCGGATCGTTGCGGTGTACGCCTTGTCGACGCCCACGAGGAAGGTCAGCAGCTTCGTCCCCCGGCCGATGCCGAGGACGAGGACGCCCGTGGCCATCGGGTCGAGGGTGCCGGCATGGCCGACCTTGCGGGTGCCGTAGAGCCGGCGGCTGCGCGCGACGACGTCGTGACTCGACCAACCGGCCGGCTTGTCGACGACGACCAGGCCGTCGTTCACTCCCGCGACGAAGGGGGGAGGTCCTCCCCTTCGTCCTCCTTGGTGCGGTACGGGTCGGCCTCGCCGGCGGGACTGGCCGTGCTGCGGGCCCGGGCGAGCTCCTCGTCGCGCTCCTTGGCCGAGGCGAGCAGGTCCTCGATCTGCGAGGCGGTCTCCGGCAGTCCGTCGACGAAGAGGTCGAGCGTCGGCGTGAGCCGGATCCCGAGCTGCTTGCCGACGAGGGAGCGCAGCTTGCCGCGGTGGGCTCGCATGATCTCCATGCTGCGTTCGCGCTGGGCGTCGTCACCGAAGACGGTGTAGAAGACCGAGGCGTGCTGGAGGTCGCCGGTCACCCGCACGTCGGTGATCGTGACGAACCCGAGGTCGGGGTCCTTGATGACCTGGTGCAGGTTGGCGGCGATCACCTCCTTGATGCGGTCGGCGATCTTGCGGGCGCGGGCCGGGTCGGCCATGGCACACCTCCGGTGAGGGGCTGAAGTGGGGACTCCCCCACGGTATGCGACGGCCCCCGGTCCGTGGGAACCGAGGGCCGAGCGCGCGGCCGGGTGCGTCAGAAGGTGGTGACGTCCGACATCACGGAGGCCAGGCCGAGGACGAGCGACAGGAGCGTCAGGAGGACGACGACGCCCCCGAGCACCAGCCCTGCGACGAGGAGGGGCTTGGCGTCCGAGCGCGGGAGATCCTTGGTCTGGGACAGGCCGATGCCGGCGCACACGAAGGCCCCGACGGCGAAGAGCGCCCCGACGGGCCAGCAGCAGCACGCCGCGGGGATCCCGATGGCCCCGAGCACGATCGAGACGATCCCCAGGGTCTTCGGGGTGTCGTTGCCACCCGAGGACCCACCGCCGTAGCCCGGGGGTGGCGGGGGCGCTCCCGGGGGTCCCGCCGGCGGCAGGGTCCCGTACCCCGGCGGGGAGGGTGGGCCGTACGGCGGCGGGGAGGGCGGCCCGTACGGCGGCGGGGAGCCCGGACCCTGGGGCGGCGGTGGTGGAGGGCTGCTCATCGTCGGTCACTCTCCTGGACGGCGACGCCCCCGGTGTCGTGACCGGGGGCGTCGCGGATGAGACCTCGACTCAGGAGGTCTCGAAGTCGAAGGTGTAGACGTCGACACCGGCGAGCTGGAGGATCACCGCGAGGACGCCCAGGGCGAGACCGATGCCACCGAGGACGATTCCGATCAGCGCCATCGTGCGAACCGACGTGTCACCGGTCTGCTCTGCGTCCTTCTTGGCGAGGATGCCCAGGACGAGAGCGGCGACACCGAAGACGAAGCACGTGGCATAGCACAGGCCGAGGACACCGGTGACGATCGAGATGATCGACATGATCTTGCCCTTGTTGCTGCCACCCTGCGGTGCGCCTCCGGGAGCCGGCGGCGGCGCCTGCGGGGGCTGACCGGGGGCCGACCCGTAGGACGGCGGGGGCGGACCCGCGGGACCCGGTCCCGAGCCGGCGGGATCGAAGGGCTGGTTCCCGCCCGGACCGTTGCCCGGGGGTGGGGGCGGAGGGGGTGGCGTCGTCATGCTCTCTCAGATCTCTGGGCAGAAGTCGATCACGCTGGCTGCGCAGGCCACAGCCTACGCACGTTGTCCCCGCGCGCGGGGACAACACACCCGACGACTGACGAAGGGGGGCGGGCAGCTCGCGCTGCTCGCCCCCCTTCGTCATCGAACACCGCTCAGGCGCGCGGCTTCTCGCGCATCTCGTAGGTGGTGATGAGGTCACCGTCGCGGACATCGTTGAAGCTGCCGAGGTTGATACCGCACTCGAAGCCGTCGCGGACCTCGGTGACGTCCTCCTTGAACCGCCGCAAACCGGTGAGCTCGAGACCCTCGGTGAGCACGACACCCTCACGGGTGATGCGTGCCTTGGCCCCGCGCCTGATCAGGCCGCTGCGGACGATCGACCCGGCGATGTTGCCGAACTTGCTCGAGCGGAAGACCTCGCGGATCTCCGCCGTGCCGAGCTCGACCTCCTCGTACTCCGGCTTGAGCATGCCCTTGAGCGCCTGCTCGATCTCCTCGATGGCCTGGTAGATCACGCCGTAGTAGCGGATCTCCACGCCCTCACGCTCGGCGACGTCGGCGTTCTGCCCCTCGGCCCGCACGTTGAAGCCGAGGATGATCGCGTCGGAGGCCACGGCGAGGTTGACGTTGTTCAGCGTGATCGCCCCGACGCCGCGGTCGATGATCCGCAGGTCGACCTCGTCGCCGACGTCGATCTGCATCAGCGCATCCTCCAGCGCCTCGACCGAACCCGACACATCACCCTTGAGGATGAGGTTGAGGGTGTCGATCTTGCCCTCGGCGATGACCCTGTCGAGGTCCTCGAGGCTGATCCGCTTGCGGGCCTTGGCCAGGCTCGCCTGACGGTCGGCCGCCTCGCGCTTCTCCGCGATCTGGCGAGCCGTCCGGTCGTCCGGGGAGACGACGAAGGTGTCGCCGGCCCGCGGCACGGAGGACAGCCCGAGCACCTGCACGGGACGGGAGGGACCCGCCTCCTTCAGCTGGTTGCCGTGCTCGTCGAGCATGGCGCGCACACGACCGTAGGCCGAGCCGGTGACGATCGCGTCGCCGACGTGGAGCGTGCCCGACTGGACGAGGACGGTCGCCGTGGCGCCGCGTCCCTTGTCCAGGTTGGCCTCGATGGCGACACCACGAGCATCGCGCCCGGGGTTGGCCCGCAGGTCGAGTGCCGCGTCCGCGGTGAGCAGCACGGCCTCGAGGAGGGAGTCGATGTTCTCCCCCTGCTTGGCGGAGACGTCGACGAACATCGTGTCGCCGCCGTACTCCTCGGCCACGAGGTTGTACTCGGTGAGCTGGCCACGGATCTTCGCCGGGTCGGCGCCCTCGACATCGATCTTGTTGATGGCGACGACGATCGGCACGTCCGCGGCCTGGGCGTGGTTGAGCGCCTCGATGGTCTGCGGCATGACGCCGTCGTCAGCGGCGACGACGAGGATCGCGATGTCGGTGACCTTCGCACCACGGGCACGCATGGCGGTGAAGGCCTCGTGACCGGGGGTGTCGATGAAGGTCAGGGCCCGCTCGTCACCCTCGTGCTCGGTGTGGATCTGGTAGGCACCGATGTGCTGGGTGATGCCACCGGCCTCGCCCGAGCCCACCTCCGCGTTGCGGATCGCATCCAGCAGGCGGGTCTTTCCGTGGTCGACGTGACCCATGACGGTGACGACCGGCGGACGGGCCTCGAGGTTCTCCTCGTCCTCGTGCTCGACCCCGATGTCGAGGTCGACGTCGAAGGACTCGAAGAGCGCACGCTCCTCCTCCTCCGGGGAGACGATCTCGATGACGTAGCCGAGCTCGGCGCCGAGGAGCTGGAAGGCGTCCTCGTCCAGCGACTGGGTCGCCGTGGCCATCTCGCCGAGGTTGAACATCACGGTGACCAACGACGCCGGGTTCGCGTCGATCTTCTCCGCGAAGTCGCTCATCGAGGCGCCCTGGCGCACCCGCACCACGGTCGAGCCGTTGCCGCGGGGAACGACGACACCGCCGACCGACGGCGCCGACATCTGCTCGAACTCGGCGCGCTTCGCCCGCTTCGACTTGCGCTGCTTGCGCTTGCCGCCGCCGCGACCGAAGGCACCCTGGGTGCCACCACGGCCACCGGGGCCACCGCGGTACCCACCGGGGCCACCGCCCGGACGGCCACCGGCGCCACCGCCGGGACGGCCACGACCGGCACCGGGACCACCACGGCCACCGGGACGCTCTCCCGGCCGGGCGACGGCCGAGCTGGCCGGCATCATGCCGGGCGAGGGACGTGCACCACCCGCGGGCCGCGGGCCAGCGGTACCGGCACCCTCACGGGCCGCCGGACGCGGACCGCCCTGGCCACCCTGGGCGCCGCCACGGCCCCCGGGACGCTGTCCCGGACGCGGCATGCCCTGGCTGGAGGCGAAGGGGTTGTTCCCGGGACGGGGGCCGGAGCCACCCTCCCCGTCACGACGGGTGCCCATGCCCTGGTTGGAGGCGAAGGGGTTGTTGCCCGGGCGGGGACCCGAACGGGCATTCCCCGGCTTGGCCTGCGTCGGCCGCGGACCGGGCGTGGGCGGCTTCGGGCCGGGTGTGGCGGCAGCCGGGGCCTGCGGGGTCGCACCACCCTCGGGCGCTGCGGGCGCCTCGGGGGCCTGCTGCTCGGGTGCCTGCTGCTCGGCAGCGGGCGTCTCGGTAGCGGGCGTCTCGGCAGGGGTCTCGGCCGACGTCTGCGGGGCGGCGGGAGCCGCGGGACCGGGCCGCGGCCCGGGGGTCGGCGCCGCCGGTGCCGGGGGCTGGGCCGGCTCGGCGGGCGCTGCCGCCTCGGCGGGCGCTGCCGGCTCGGCGGCGGGTGCCTTGGGGCCCGGCTTGGCGGGTCCCGGCTTGGCCGAGGACGCCGGCGCGGGGCTCTTGCCCTGGGCCTTCTTCATCTTGGGGTCGGCGGCGGGCGGGTTGTCCTTCACCCGACGCACGACCGGCGCCTCGATCGTCGAACTTGCCGACTTCACGAACTCTCCCATGTCACCCAGGTGGGTGAGGAGGGACTTACTGGAAACCCCGAGCTCTTTGGCGAGCTCGTGGACACGGACCTTTGCCACGTTTCTCCTTCTCTGGGTCCGTACCGGGGAGAAGGCGCGGACCGTCGTCAGTTGAGGTGAATGCTCATTGCTGAGTACTCATCGGGTGCTCATCAGCGTCAAACCCGCTCTCGGTTGCTGTACGTACGAATCAGTTGGTCAGTACTGCTGATCGCTGCGCTTCGTCCGCGATCCAGGCGCGCAGGGCGTCGGACCCGTCGACCCGGCACCGGAAGGCACGCGAGAAGGCCCGCCGCCGGACGGCGAGGTCCAGACAGGCGATGTCGGCGTGGAGCCATGCCCCACGACCCGGCAAGCGACGTCGCGGATCCGGCGTGACCGTGGATCTTCCCCGGTCATCCGTCACCACGACGAGGCGCAGCAGCGTCGACCGGCTATCCCGTCCACGACACCCGACACAGGTCCGTACCGGCCCCTGCACGGGCGGGTGCGACTGGAGTCCAGTCCGGTCAACGCACACCACTCTACCGCGTATCGAGGTCGGGTCGCTCACCCCTGCGGCTGACCGGGCAGGGCGACGCCCCCGCTGACGTCCGGGGCGGTGTCCGGACGGATGTCGATGCGCCACCCGGTGAGCTTCGCCGCCAACCGGGCGTTCTGCCCTTCCTTGCCGATGGCCAGCGAGAGCTGGTAGTCGGGCACGACGACCCGGGCCGAGCGCAGCTTGGGATCGACGATGGTCACGGACTGCACCTTCGACGGCGACAGGGCTGCGGCGATGAACTGCTGCGGGTCCTCGGAGTAGTCGATGATGTCGATCTTCTCGCCCTGGAGGTGCGACATCACGGCGCGGACGCGGGCGCCCATGGCCCCGATGCACGCCCCCTTCGCGTTGAGCCCGGGGATCGTGGAGTGGACGGCGATCTTCGTGCGGTGGCCGGCCTCGCGGGCCAGTGCGGCGATCTCGACGGAGCCGTCGGCGATCTCCGGGACCTCCATGGCGAAGATCTTGCGCACGAGGTTCGGGTGGGTGCGCGAGAGGCCGATCTCGGGACCGCGCATGCCGCGCTTCACCGAGACGACGTAGACACGGATGCGGTCACCGTGCCCGTAGACCTCGCCCGGGACCTGCTCGGCCGACGGGAGGATCCCCTCGACGGTGCCGAAGTCGACGGTCACGTGACGCGGGTTCGGGCTCTGCTGGACCACGCCGGCGACGATGTCGCCCTCGCGACCGCGGAAGTCGCCCATGACCGCCTCGTCCTCGAGGTCGCGCATGCGCTGGGTGATGACCTGGCGGGCGGTCGCCGCGGCGACCCGCCCGAAGTTCTCCGGGGTGTCGTCGAACTCCGGTCCCTGCTCCCGGCGGGTGCGGGTGCGGGTGAGCGGCGCGCCGTCCTCGTCGAGGGGCGGGTCCTCCCCTTCCTCCGGCTCGACGGCGACCTGCTCCTCGATGACGTGCTCCTCGCGGGCCCACACGACGACATGGCCCTGCTTGCGGTCCAGCTCGACGCGGGCGTGCCGGTACGCCCCCTCCGTGCGGTGGTAGGCGCCGAGGAGCGCCGCCTCGATGGCGTCCACGAGTACGTCGAAGGGGATCTCGCGCTCTCGCTCGAGCGCCTTGAGGGCGTGGATGTCGATGTCCATGGGTCAGGCCTCCGTCTCGCCGTCGGCGTCCGCCGACGTGCTCTGGGGTCGGGTGAACTCCACCTGGGCGACGCCCTTGGTGATCTCCGCGAAGGGGACGTGCTCGGTGTGCGGCTGCTGCTTCTTCGTCCCGGCGATGTGCAGGTCGACGCCGTCCGCGGTGGTTGCCAGGACCCGGCCGGTGCGCTCTCCCCCGGCGAGGGTGAGCAGGACGAGACGGCCGACGGCGCGGCGGAAGTGCACGGGCTCGGTCAGCGGGCGGTCGGTGCCCGGGGTGCTCACCTCGAGGGTGTACGGCTGGCTGCCCATGACATCACTCGCGTCGAGAGTGTCGCTGATGATGCGGGTGGCGTCGGCGATCTCGTCGAGGGTGAGGGGCTCGACCGGGCTGTCACCGACGGTCTGCGCCACCGGGCGCTCGACGGTGATCCGGGCGACGCGACGCTTGCCCGCGGGCGTGACCCGCACGTCGTCCACGAAGACGTCACCACCCAACGCCGCGGAAACCTGCTCGCGGACGTCCTGATCCAGACCCATGGGATGCCTTCCGTGTGGAGTTGCCGTGCTGGCCCGACACTCTAGCCATGATCGGGCGCCGACATGTCATGCGAAGATCGACAGGTGCCCGTCAGACCCAACCGCCGACTCGTCCTCACCGGTGCCCTGACGCTCTCCGCCGCCGCCCTCACGGGGTGCGGGGTGCGGCTCGAGGACGATGCCCCGGACATCCCGTTCATCCCCGAGCGCGACCCCATCCCGGGCGAGGCGGCCCTGCTCGCAGTGCTCGGCGCCCTCGAGGCGAGCACCGGGCCCTCCTCGCAGGAGCGCGCGACGAGCCTGCACCAGGCCCTGGAGCAGGCGCAGGTCCCGGCGAAGGTCATCGCCGGCGCGACCGCGCCGGCCGACGCCGCCGAGACCGTGGCCGCCTTCGAGGGAGCGGTGCGCGACTGCGGGCCCGGGATGCTCCCCCTCGTCGGCCGGCTCACGGCGACCCAGCGGATCGTCACCGATGCCCCCGGGACCGCGGACCTGTGGACCGTCTCCGGGACGACCACGTGGAAGGACGGGTCGGTCGCCGCCGACGCCCTCCAGGCGACCCGGGCGACGACCTACGCACTCGACCTCATCGCGGCCAGGTCCTCGGGGCGGGTCGCCACGGACGTGCTCACCGCCAGCACGGGCCTGGACGAGCTGAGCGTGCGCCAGACCACCGCCGCGGGTGAGGCCATCGAGCCGGTGCGCCTGGGGTACGACGTCGCGCACGAGCTCTCCGCGACGCAGGCCCACGAGCTGGGGGTGCGCAGCTTCGTCCGGCTGCTCGCCGCCTACGCCGACGGCTTCGCGCGACTTGGCGAGGACCGGGCCGCCGCCCTCGAGGTCACGCAGTGGATGGTCACCGCCCAGCGACTCTCGCGCAGCCAGTTCCTGCAGGACGTCCCCGAGCTGTACGGCACCGACCCTGCCGACTCGTGAGGGTCGAGGAGGCTGCGGCCCTCGTCCCCACGCCCTTCGCCGAGCGCATCGCCCGCCTCGACGCCGACGGGGGACCCTCCGGCGCCGACTGGGTGGCCGCCCTCCCCCACCTGGTCGCAGAGATCCTCGACACGTGGTCGTTGACGCTCGACGGGGACCCGATGACCGGCCACGGCGCCCTCGTGCTGCCGGTGCGCGGGGAGGACGGGGTCGCCGCGCTCAAGCTGGGGTGGCCGCACACCGAGGCCGGTGGCGAGCACCTCGCCCTGCGCGCCTGGGACGGGCACGGCGCCGTCCGGCTCCTGCGCGCCGACCCCCGCCGCTCGCTGCTCCTGCTCGAGCGGCTGACGAGCGAGGACCTCCACGGCCCGTGGGACGAGGAGGCCGTGGCGGCGATCGCCGGGCTCTACCCCCAACTGCACGTGGACCCGCTCCCCCAGGTGGCACCCCTCGTGCCCCGGGTGGCGCAGATCCTCTCGCGGCCGGCGGCCCACCAGCTCCCCCGGCGGCTCGTGGAGCAGGCGGGCTCCACCCTTCGCTCCCTGGAGGCAGACGGCGCGGCTGCGCGCCTGCTTCATGGCGACCTGCACTACGGCAATATCCTCTCCGACGGCACCGACTGGGTCGCGATCGACCCGAAACCCGTCAACGGGCACCCCGCGTGGGAGGTCGCGCCGCTGCTGTCGAACCGCGTCGAGGAGATGGGCACCGGCGCGTCGCTGCGCTGGTCGGTGCGCCGCCGGGTGGAGATCGTGTGCGACGTGGCTGGGCTCGCCGAGGACGTGGTGCGCCCCGTCGCGGCGCTGCGCGGGGTCGTGCACGCGATCTGGGCGGTCGGGGACGGCGACACCGAGCGGGTCTCCCGGTCGATCTCGCTCATCAAGGCCCTGGGTGACTGACACGGCTCAGGGGCGACGTCGGTGTGCGCGGTCGTCTCCACCGACGGGTCCACCCGTGTGACGATCTGCGCACCCGGGTGATGCCATACCGGGACACGGGTGCGCATGTCGTGACACGGGACTCGGGTGAGACGGTGGGGACATGGCCAATCGACTCGCCGACAGCCTCTCCCCCTACCTGCGCCAGCACGCCGACAACCCGGTCGACTGGTGGGAGTGGGGCGACGAGGCCTTCGCGGAGGCGCGGCGGCGGGATGTGCCGATCTTCCTGTCCGTCGGGTACGCCGCGTGCCACTGGTGCCACGTCATGGCGCACGAGTGCTTCGAGGACGAGCAGGTCGCGGCGGCCCTGTCCGCGGGGTGGGTGAGCATCAAGGTCGACCGCGAGGAGCGGCCGGACATCGATGCGGTCTACATGCTCGCGACGCAGGCGCTCACCGGTCAGGGCGGCTGGCCGATGACCGTGCTCATCACCCCGGACGGCGAGCCCTTCTTCGCCGGCACCTACCTCCCGAAGCCGCAGCTGATGCAGCTCCTCGACGCCGCCGGCACCGCGTGGCGCGATGATCGCGAACGCCTGGGCGACAGCGCCTCCCAGATCACCAGCCGTCTTGCGGACATCGCCGACCCGGGGACCGGGTCGCCCGTCGACGACGAGCAGGTCGCGCTGGCCGTCCACTCCCTGCGGCGCACCTTCGACGACGCCCGCGCGGGCTTCGGCGGGGCGCCGAAGTTCCCGCCGTCGATGACGCTCGAGCACCTGCTGCGGCACCATGCGCGCACCGACGACCCGGACGCGCTGGCGATGGTCGAGCGCACGGGCGAGGCGATGGCCCGGGGTGGTATCCACGACCAGTTGGCGGGGGGCTTCGCGCGCTACAGCGTCGACGCCGAGTGGGTGGTGCCGCACTTCGAGAAGATGCTCTACGACAACGCCCTGCTCCTGCGCGCCTACACCCACTGGTTCCGCGCGAGCGGCCACCCCCTGGCGGGCCGGGTGGCCGGGAGCACCGCGGACTTCCTCCTGCGGGACCTGCGCACGGACGAAGGGGGCTTCGCCTCCGCCCTCGACGCGGACACGATCGTCGACGGGCACAGCATCGAGGGGGCGACCTACGTGTGGACGCCGGCCCAGCTCGTCGAGGTCCTCGGCGAGGCCGACGGCGCCCGGGCGGCGCACCTGCTGGAGGTGACACCGGAGGGCACCTTCGAGCAGGGGGCATCGACCCTGCAGCTGCTGCGCGACCCCGAGGACCCCGCGTGGTGGGAGGGCGTGCGCACGCGACTGCTCGCGGCGCGTGACGGCCGCCCGCAGCCCGCCCTCGACGGCAAGGTCGTCACGGGCTGGAACGGCCTGGTGATCGCCGCCCTCGCTGACGCGGGCATCACCCTCGAGCGACCCGACATCGTCGAGGCGGCCTCTGCCGCAGCGCAGCTCGTCCTCGACCGCCACATCGTCGACGGGCGGCTGCGTCGCACGTCGCTCGCCGGTCGGGTCGGCACGGCGCCAGCGGTCCTCGACGACCACGGCAACCTCGCCGAGGGCCTGCTCGCCCTGCACCGTGCGACGGGCGACACCGCGTGGCTCACCCACGCCGCGACGGTGATCGACCTCGCGGTCGAGCTCTTCCACGACGTGGACGGCTGGCACGACACCCCCGTCGACGGGGAGGTCCTCATCACCCGGCCCCGCGGGCGCACCGACAACGCCGAGCCCTCCGGGGTGTCGGCCATCGCCGGAGCGCTGCTGACCCACTCCGCGATCACCGGCTCGCCCGAGCACCGCTCACTGGCGGAGGAGGCCGTGGCCTCCCAGTCGCGGATCATCACCCACGACCCGCGCTTCGCGGGGTGGGCCCTGGCCGTGGCCGAGGCGATGCTCTCCGGTCCGCTGCAGGTGGCCGTCGTCGCCGAGGACGAGGCGGGGGCGGCCCCCCTTCGCCGGGTCGCGGAGGCCTCCCCCACTCCGGGACTCGTCATCGTCTCCGGCCGACCGGACGCCCCCGGCGAGCCCCTGCTCGCCGACCGACCTCTCGTCGACGGCCGACCGGCGGCCTATGTGTGCCGGGGCTTCGTCTGCGATCGACCGGTCACGGAGGCACGCGAGCTGTCAGCGCTCCTGTAGCTCGTCAGTCGACGACCTCGAGGGTCGTCACCGACCCGGGCTCGATGGGCTCGTCCCAGTCGATCTCCCGGTGCGAGCGGGAGCGCAACCACGCCAGCGCGGCCCGGATGGTGTGCTCGTGGCTGACGACGACGAGGTGCTCGGGCTGCTCGATGAGCGCCGGGGCGAACCAGTCACCCACCCGCTCGAAGACGTCCTGCATGGACTCGCCACCACCCCAGCGGATCTCACTGATGTGCTCGCCCTCCGGCACGGTCTGCGCGCGAAGGGAGGAGGCCGCCTCCCCTTCGAGCTCACCGAGGGCCTGCTCTCGCAGGCCGGCCTCGTTGCGCACCGAGGCGCTCCACCCGCTGGGCCGCAGGGCCACGGAGATGATCTCCGCGGTCTGCAGGGCGCGCATGAGGTCGCTCGTCCACAGGGACAGCGAGCGGTGGCCGCCGGGGACGCCGAGGCGGGCACCGAGGGCGAGACCACCCCGGGCCGCGTCCGCGCGGCCGGCCTCGGTGAGCACCGGCTCGCTGACCCCCCGGTGGGCACCCTGGAGGAGCCCGTCACGGTTCCACGTCGACTCCCCGTGACGGATCAGGTGCACGTGGGTCGGACTCACGGTGCCCACGGTAGTGGTCCTTTCGTAGAGTGGCGCCTCGTGAGCGGACTGCTGATCACCGGGACCTCCTCCGACGCGGGCAAGTCGCTCGTGACGACGGGGGTCTGCAGGGTGCTCGCCCGGCGCGGTCTGTCCGTGGCCCCCTTCAAGGCGCAGAACATGTCGAACCACTCGATGGTCTGCCGGGACGGCACGGAGATCGGCCGCGCGCAGTACCTGCAGGCGCAGGCGGCCGGGGTGGTCGCCACGTCCGCGATGAACCCGGTGCTGCTCAAGCCCGGGAGTGACCGCCGGGCCCACGTGGTGGTCCGGGGCCGACCCGCCGGCGAGCTCATGGCCGGGGAGTACGCCACCGGGCGGGCCCACCTGGCGCAGGCCGCCTTCGACGCCTACGAGGAGCTCGCCGCCGCCCACGACGTCATCGTCTGCGAGGGCGCCGGGTCCCCGGCGGAGATCAACCTGCGGGAGGGCGACTACGTGAATCTTGGTCTGGCCCGACGCTTCTCGATGCCCACGATCCTCGTCGGCGACATCGACCGCGGCGGGGTGCTGGCCTCGCTCTACGGGACGTGGGCGCTCGTCGACGACGCCGACCGTGCGCTCCTGGCCGCCTACCTGATCAACAAGTTCCGCGGCGACGCCTCGGTGCTCGAGCCGGGGCTGGTGGAGATCAGCCGGCGCACCGGGATGCCCAGCCTCGGTGTCCTGCCGTGGCTGCAGGAGGTGTGGCTGGACTCGGAGGACGCCCTGTCGGTGGGCTCGTGGGGCGCCGGCGACGACGGGGTGGCGAGCGACCGTCGCCTGTCGGTCGCGGTGGTGCGCCTGCCGCGCACGTCGAATGCCACGGATGTCGACGCCCTCGCGGCGGAGCCCGGTGTCGACGTGCAGGTGACGCGGGACGCCGACACCGCGCGGGAGGCCGACCTGCTCGTCCTGCCCGGCTCCCGGGCCACCGTCTCCGACCTCACCTGGCTGCGACGGTCCGGGCTGGCAGGGGTGGTGCTCGAGCGGGCGCGGCGGGGGGCGCCGGTGCTCGGGATCTGTGGTGGCTACCAGATGCTGCTCGACGAGATCGACGACGACGTGGAGGACGAAGGGGGCGGGCCCGCCACCGCGGCACCCGTCCCCGGTCTCGGCCTGCTGCCGGGCCGGGCGGTCTTCGGCGCGGACAAGGTGCTCGCTCGCCCCAGCGGCACGTGGCGTGGGCACCCGGTCGCGGGATACGAGATCCACCACGGTGTGGTCACCCCCTCCGGAGGTGAGGACTTCCCCGGCGGGCACGCGCTCGGCGCGGTCCGCGGCTCGATCTGGCACGGGACGCTGGAGTGCGACGACTTCCGCCGCGCACTCCTCGCGGACGTCGCCCACGTGCGCGGTTCGGCCTGGACCGCCTCGGCGGGGGCCACGCCCTTCGCCGCACGCCGGGAGGGGATGATCGACATCCTCGCCGACGCCCTCGAGACCCATGTCGACATCGATGCTCTCCTGGCCATCGTCGGGGGGGAGCGTTGAGCGCCGCCGTCACCCGCAGGATCCACGTCATCGGGATCGGCGCCGGGTCCCCCGAGCACGTCACCGCTGAGGCGGCCACGGCGCTGGCGGAGGTGGACGTCTTCCTCGTGGCGGACAAGGGTGGCGCCACGGACGAGCTCGTCGCGGTGCGCCGCGCGATCTGCGACCGGTTCATCCCCGCCGGTCACGCCTACGAGTTCGTCACCGTGCCCGACCCGACGCGGGGCCCGGACGCCGAGCGCGACCCGCAGACCTATGCGCAAGGGGTGCGGGACTGGCACGCGGCCCGTACCGACGCCTACGTGCGGATCATCGAGGGACTGCCGGCCGACGCGGTCGTCGGCTTCCTCGTCTGGGGCGACCCGGCCTTCTACGACAGCACGATCCGGGTCGTCGATGCGATCGGTCGACAGATCGAGGCCGCGGTGCGGGTCATCCCGGGCATCTCGGCCTTCCAGACCCTTGCCGCCGCGCACGGGGTCGTGCTGCACCGGGTCGGCGAGCCGGTGCACATCACGACCGGGCGCCGGCTCGTCGAGGAGTGGACCCGCGCCGAGACGGCCGGCCTCGCCCTCGGGAGCGTCGTCGTCATGCTCGACGGCCACCTGCACTGCCGGGAGCTGACCACCACCCACCCGGACACGCTCATCCACTGGGGCGCCTACGTCGGGATGCCCCAGCAGGAGCTGCGCTCGGGTCGGCTCGCGGACGTCATCGACGAGATCATCGACCTGCGCGCCCGACTGCGCCGGGAGCACGGCTGGGTCATGGACGTCTACGCGCTGACACCGTCCTAGGGTGGGGCCATGGACGCCGACATCAACTTCTACTTCGATCCGGTCTGCCCCTTCGCCTGGATGACCAGCAAGTGGGTGCGCCAGGTGCAGGCGCAGCGCGACTACACCGTGGACTGGCGCTTCATCTCGTTGCGTCTGATCAACGCCCAGGTCGACTACGACGCGCACTTCCCCCCGGAGTACGAGGCCGGGCACACGGCCGGGCTGCGGCTGCTGCGGGTGGCTGCCCGGGCCCGGGCGGAGCACGGTCGTGAGGCGATGTCACCGCTGTACGCGGCCTTCGGCGCGCGCATCTTCGACACCGCACCGGACCCCGTCGATGCTCGCCCGGAGTCCGAGCGGCGTGAGCGGCGCGGGACGCGAGAGTTCGTGGAGCCGATCCTGGCCGAGGCGGGCCTGCCGCTGGAGCTGGCGGCCGCCGTCGACGAGGAGTCGTGGGACGAGGAGATCCGGCAGGAGACGGACGAGGCGCTCTCCCTGACCGGCAAGGACGTGGGCACGCCGATCATCCACTTCCAGCCACCCGAGGGCGTGGCCTTCTTCGGCCCGGTGATCAGCCGCCTGCCCAGCGAGGACTCTGCGCTGCAGCTGTGGGACCACGTGGTCGGGCTCGCGGCCTTCCCGGGGTTCGCCGAGCTCAAGCGCAGCATGCGTGAGCTGCCGCAGCTGGCCGGACTGGGAGTCGAGACGGGCGCGGTCGGTCAGCAGGAGGACTGGCACGGCGGCAGCCGACGACAGAAGAAGTGAACGAGGGTCAGGGGACCAGCATGAGCACGACCGGCATCCGCCGTCACCAGGAGTCCGTCAGCGTCCAGGCCTCGCCCGAGGCGCTCTACGACCTCGTCTCCGACATCACCCGCACGGGCGAGTGGAGCCCGGTGTGCACCTCGTGCTGGTGGGACGAGGACGGCGAGGCCGGCCGGGTGGGAGCGTGGTTCACCGGTCACAACGAGGTGCCCGAGCGCACCTGGGAGACCCGTTCGCTCGTGGTGGCGGCGGAGCGCGGCCACGAGTTCGCCTGGGTGGTCGGTGGCAGCTACGTCCGCTGGGGCTTCACCTTCGTCCCGACGCCGACGGGGACGGAACTCACCGAGTCCTGGGCCTTCCTTCCCGACGGGATCGCGATGTTCCGGGAGAAGTTCGGCGACCGGGCGGACGACGAGATCGCCGACCGCACCGACCAGGCCCTCGCGGGCATCCCGCAGACCCTCGCCACGATCAAGCGGATCGCCGAGGGGGGCGGACCCGGGGCGGTCTGACCCGCTCAGCCCGTCCGGGCGGCGACCCGGCGCACGGCCAGGCCCTGCAGGACGAGCGAGGCGGCGAGACAGGCGCCGACCCCCTCGCCGGAGCGCAGCCGCAGGTCGAGCAGCGGCTCGAGCCCGAGCTCGCGCAGGATCAGCGCATGCGCCCGCTCACGGCTGACGTGCCCCGCGAGCAGGTAGCCCTGCGCGCCGGGCTCGAGGCGGGCGGCGATGACACCCGGCAGGGAGGCCGCGAGGCCGTCGAGGAGGACCGGCGCCCCGGACGAGGCGGCGCCCAGCGTCACCCCGGTGAGCAGGGCGATCTCCGGTCCGCCGACGGCAGCCAGCAGGCGAAGGGGGTCGCGCTCCCCCTGCGTGCGGGCCAGGGCCGCGGCGACGACCTCGCGCTTGCGCGCGACCATGGCGGCGTCCGAGCCGGAGCCGAGGCCGACGGCGTCCTGGGGCTCGAGGTCGAGCAGGGCGCAGGCGAGCGCGGCGGCGACGGTGGTGTTGCCGACGCCGACCTCACCCAGGCAGACCAGCCCGGTCGCGGCTGCGTCGGTCCCGATGCCCCGACCGGCGGCGATCAGCTCCTCGACATCGGCGACCGACAGGGCATCGGTCGACGCGAGGTCGCCTCGCTCCCCCGTCGGCCGGGCATCGCGCGCACCCGGGATCGGTTGTGCCACACCGGCATCGGCAGCGACGACGGCGAGCCCGGCGCCCACCGCAGTCGCCGCCCCGAGGGAGGTCCCGGCCACGGTCGCGGTGAGCACGTCCGCGGTGCTCGACGGCGGGAAGGCGCTCACCCCGAGAGCCGTCACCGGGTGGTCCGCGCCGGCGAGCACGAGCGTGCCGCCGGTGAGGTCGCCGCCGCCGACGGCGAGCACACGGCTCAGGGCCCGGTCGAGGACGCCGAGCGACTCCGGCGGTGTGAGCAGCTCGTCCGCGGCGTCGGTGGCGCCGACCAGTCGATCTGCCCCGGGGCCCCGCAGGTGCGAGACCGGTCGCTCCGGCGCTCTCTCGTCAGCGGGCCAGCGATCGCGCAGCACGACCTCGGCGAGGGGGGTCCTCCTCGACCAGGCGGCCCGCTCCAGGCCCGGTGACGGGGGCCGCTCGTCCGGCCAGCCCAGGCACAGCCAGCCCAGGGTGAGCACGTCCTCCGGCAGGCCGAGCAGGTCGGCGAGCTCGTCGGGGTCGAAGAGCGTCACCCAGCCCATGCCGAGGCCGTGGGCCCGGGCCGTGAGCCACATGTTCTCGATCGCCGTCGCACAGGACCACAGGTCGGCGTCGGGGAAGGTCGCCCGGCCGAGGACACCCGTGGCAGGCGTGCGCCGGTCGCACGCGACGACGATGCCGACGGGCGCCTCGCGCAGGCCCTCGAGCTTGAGGTCGAGCATGCGCGCCGCGCGCTCGGAGGAGAGGTGCTCGGCCTGCTCGAGTCGCGCCCGGTCGGCCATGTGCGCCGCCCGGTCCCGAGTCGCCGGGTCGGTCACGACGACGAATCGCCACGGCTGGGAGTGCCCGACGCTCGGGGCCCGGTGACCGGCCTCGAGCACCTCGGTCAGCAACGGCTCGGGTACCGGGTCGGGCCGGTACCGGCGGATGTCCCGTCGCCCGGCGACGACGGCCGCGAGCGCCTCGGTGACGGCCTCGCCCATCGCCCACCCGGCCGGGTCCGAGTGCCGCTCGCGGGCGCTCGTGCGGTCACCGATGCTCGGGACCGGCCGTGTGTACCTCACTCGTCGCCCTCGAGGTCACCCTCGATGTCGAGGTAGACCTGCTGCATCGCGGCGACGACGTCCGGCTCGGGCTCCTCCCACAGGCCGCGGTCCGCGGCCTCGGTGAGCTTCTCGACGATCCCGCGCAGGGCCCACGGGTTGGCCCGGCGCATGAACTCCTGGTTGGCCTCGTCGAGGACGTAGTCCCGCGCGATCCGGTCGTACATCCAGTCGTGGACGACCCCGGCGGTGGCGTCGAAGCCGAAGAGGTAGTCGACGGTCGCCGCGAGCTCGAAGGCGCCCTTGTACCCGTGCCGCTGCATCGCGGAGATCCACCGCGGGTTGACCACGCGGGAGCGGAAGACGCGGTTGGTCTCCTCCTGCAGGGTGCGGGTGCGCACCTGGTCCGGCGAGGTCGAGTCGCCGACATAGGCCTTCGGCTCGGCGCCGGTGAGCGCGCGGACGGTGGCGACCATGCCCCCGTGGTACTGGAAGTAGTCGTCGGAGTCGAGGATGTCGGACTCGCGGTTGTCGACATTCTTCGCCGCGACCTGGATGCGGCGGTAGGTGCGCTCCATGTCCTCGGCGGCCGGCTTGCCGTCGAGGTCGCGGCCGTAGGCGTAGCCACCCCACGCGGTGTAGACCTGCGCGAGGTCGTCGTCGCTGCGCCAGTTGCCGGACTCGACCACCTGGAGGATGCCGGCGCCGTAGGAGCCCGGCTTCGAGCCGAAGATCCGTGTGCGCGAGCGGCGCTCGTCGCCGTGCTCCGCGAGATCGGCTGCGGTGTGGGCGCGGACGTGGTTGTCCTCGGGTGCCTCGTCGAGGCCCGCGACCAGCTCGACCGCGTCGTCGAGGAGGGCGATGACGTGCGGGAAGGCATCGCGGAAGAATCCGGAGATGCGCACGGTGACGTCGACGCGCGCCCGGCCCAGCTCCTCGAGCGGGATCGGCTCGAGACCGGTGACCCGGCGGGACTGCTCGTCCCAGACGGGCGTCACGCCGAGCAGCGCGAGCACCTCACCGATGTCGTCACCGGAGGTGCGCATCGCCGAGGTCCCCCACATCGACAGGCCGACGGACGTCGGCAGCTCGCCGGTCTCCTCCCGGTAGCGCTCGAGCAGCGAGTCGGCCATCGCCGTGCCGGTCTGGTACGCCAGCCGCGAGGGGATCGCCTTGGGGTCGACGGAGTAGAAGTTGCGCCCGGTGGGCAGCACGTTGATCAGGCCGCGAAGGGGGGATCCGCTCGGCCCCGCGGGGATGTAGCCGCCGTCGAGGGCGTGCAGCACCATGGTCAGCTCCCGGTCGGTCGCTTCGAGGCGCGGGACGACCTGGGTGGCGGCGAACTCGAGGACACGCGTCACCTCGGTCACCGTCCCGGGCGCCAGGTCGGGCTCGGCCGCTGCCACGACGGAGCTCGCCGCGTCGGCGCGCCAGTCCGCGGCGGCGAGCGCCTCGACGAGGTGACGGGCCCGCCCTTCGACCGCATCGGTCTCGCCGGAGCTCGCGTCCTCGGCGAGCCCGAGGGCGGCGCGCAGCCCGGGGACGGACCCGACCTGGCCGGAGAAGACCTGCGCGGCGCGGAGCACGGCGAGCACGAGATTGACCAGCTCCTCGCCCCGGGGTGCCTGACCGAGCACGTGCAGCCCGTCGCGGATCTGGACGTCCTTGATCTCGCAGAGCCAGCCGTCGACGTGCATGACGAGGTCGTCAAAGCCGGCGGCGTCGTCGAGGTCGACGTCCTCGAGCCCGAGGTCGACGTGCATCTGCGCGGCGTGGATCAGCTGCCAGATCTCGCCGCGCAGCGCGGGCGCCTTGGCCGGGTCCATCGCCGTGACATTGCCGTACTCGTCGAGCAGCTGCTCCAGGCGGGCGATGTCGCCGTAGGACTCCGCGCGGGCCATCGGCGGGACGAGGTGGTCGACGATCGTCGCGTGCGCGCGACGCTTGGCCTGGGTGCCCTCGCCGGGGTCGTTGACGAGGAAGGGGTAGATCAACGGCAGGTTGCCCAGCGCCGCGTCGGTGCCGCACGAGGAGGACATCGCGAGGTTCTTGCCGGAGAGCCACTCGAGGTTGCCGTGCTTGCCGACGTGGACGACGGCGTGCGCGCCGAACTCCTCCTCGATCCAGCGGTAGGTCGCCAGGTAGTGGTGCGTCGGCGGCAGGTCCGGGTCGTGGTAGATCGCGATCGGGTTCTGCCCGAAGCCGCGCGGCGGCTGCACGAGCAGCGCGACATTGCCGCGCACGAGGGCCGCGGTGACGATCTCCCCCTTCGCGTCCCGGGTGGTGTCGACGAAGACCTCGCCGGGCACCTCGCCCCAGTGCTCGATCATCGCCTCGCGCAGGTCCTGCGGCAGCCGCGCGAACCACTGCGCGTAGCGATCGGCGGGGATGCGCACCTGGGCACCCTCGACCTGCTCCTGGGTGAGCCACTCCTCGTCCTGCCCGCCGGCGGCGATGAGCTCGTGGATCAGGGCATTGCCGCACGTCGTGTCCGGCGCCTCGCCCTCGATCGACGGGAGCGGGTCCATGCCGATGAAGCCCTCTCCGACGTCGTAGCCGGCCGCCCGCATCTCCCGCAACAGGCGGATCGTCGAGACCGGGGTGTCGAGGCCGACGGCATTGCCGAGCCGGGAGTGCTTCGTCGGGTAGGCGGAGAGGATGACGGCGATCCGGCGCTCGGCCACGGGCGTGGAGCGCAGCCGGGCGTGGTTGACGGCGATCCCCGCGACGCGGGCGGCGCGCTCGGGGTCGGCGACGTAGTGCGGCAGCCCCTCGTCGTCGAACTCCTTGAAGGAGAAGGCGACGGTGATCAGGCGTCCGTCGAACTCGGGGACGGCGACCTGGGTGGCGACGTCCAGGGGGCTCATCCCGTCGTCGGAGTCCTGCCAGTCGGCACGGCCCCAGGTCAGGCACAGACCCTGCAGGATCGGGATGTCGAGGGCGGCCAGCGCCTCGACGTCCCAGGCCTCGTCGTCCTCACCGGCCCCGGCGGTGGCCGGCTTGGTGCCGCCTGCGGCGAGGACGGTCGTCACGAGCGCGTCGAGGGTGCCGAGGTGCTCGAGCAGGCCCTCGGGGGCGTCACGCAGGGAGGCCGAGTGGATGAGCACCCCCTGCCCGCCCGCGGCGTCGATCGCGTCCGCGAGGGCATGTGCGTAGTCGGTGTTGCCGGCCGCGTACTGGGCCCGGTAGATGAGGACGCCGACGCGGGGACGACGCGGCGTCGCGGTCAGGGCGGACGGCTCGGCGCGCTCGAGGAGGCCCCACTGCGGCAGCTCCTGCGGCGGGTCGAAGACCTCGCCGGTGAGGAGCAGCGTGTCGCCGAGGAAGGCGTGCAGCTGGGTGAGGTTGGCCGGGCCGCCCTCGACGAGGTACCGGTGCGCCTCGGCCGCGGTCCCCGGTGCCACGGTGGACAGCTCCATCAGGGCCGCGTCCGGCTCCTGGGTGCCGCCGAGGACGACGAGGGGTGCGGTCGCGGCGCGCAGGTCGTCGAATCCCTCCCACAGTCCCTGCGGGCTGCCGAGGTAGCGGACGAGCACGATGTCGGCGCCGCGGACGCGCTCGGCGATCTGCTCGCCGGTCAGCCGTGCCGGGTTGCCGACGACGTAGTCGGCCCCCTCGTCCGCGGCGGCGCGAGCGCTCAGCAGGTCGGTGTCGGAGGTGGACAGCAGGGCGACGGTCGGCACGTCGTGAGCTCCTCAAGCGGGGTTCCGCGCCCCGCGGTCGAAGGGAGGGACCCGCGCCTGGCGCGCGAGCCGATCGACCCGTCGTGTCTGACTCGCGAATGCTCGCTCACAGTGGCGGGACCGTCCCGGAGTTGCACCGGGTTCCGACGAGATCGATCGTTGGCAGCCTAACCCGCCGCGTATGCTGCGGCCGCGTGACCTCCCCTTCGCCTTCCCGCAGCGGCGCCGACCGGTGCCCCGGGTTGCTCGCCCCCTTCGTCTCCGCGGACGGAGCGATGGTGCGGCTGCGGCTGCCCGGGGGCCGGGTCGACGGTCGGACCGTGGCTGAGATCTCTTCTCTTGCAACGCGCTACGGCGATCCTGCGCTGACGCTGACCTCCCGCGGGAGTCTGCAGCTGCGGGGCCTGCCGGACCCGCTCCCCCGTGCCCTGATCGACGCGATCGGCGACCTCGGGCTCATCCCCTCCGGCGACCACGACAGGGCACGCAACATCGTCGCCGACCCGGTCGGGTCGCTCGATGACCTCATCGCGGCGCTCGACGAGGGGCTGCTGGCCGACCCCGGGCTCGCCGGACTGCCGGGGCGCTTCCTCCTGGCCGTCGCCGAGCCGGACGGCCCCGCCCTCGCGGAACCCTGGGACATCGCGATCGTGGACGACGGGAGCGCCGCCCGCGTCGTCGTCGACGGCCGTGCCACGACGGTCCCCAGGGGGCAGGTGCCAGCCACGGCGCTCGAGCTGGCCCGGCGCTTCCTCGCCGCCCGTGTCGACGAGCGGACGTGGAACGTCCGGGACCTGCCGGCGGACCTCCGGGTCGGGTTGCTGCCCGGTGGCGCTCCCTTCGTCGCCGATCCTGCCGGGCCGCCTGCGCCGGGTGCGCTCGGCGACGATCTCGTCGTGCTCGTGCCCCTGGGGCTGCTGACGGCCGAGCAGGCGGGGGCGCTGGCCGGACCTCGAGGCCCGAAACCACTGCGGCTCACCCCGTGGCGCTCGATCGTCGTGCCGGGCGGGGCGGGCCGGGCTGCTGACGTGGCTGCGACGGGGCTGGTCACCACGCCCGACTCGCCGTGGACCGTCCTCACGGCGTGCGCGGGGTCACCGTCGTGCGCCCGCACGGACACCGCCACCCGGGACCTCGCCCGGTCCGCTGCCGCCCACCTCGACCCCGCGGGCACACCCGTCCACGTCATCGGCTGCGACCGTGCGTGCGGCCATCCGACCCGCGCGCACGTCACCTCGCTGAACCCGACCTCGGCCGCCGACGTCGTTGCGGCACAACACTCTTCGATCCGGAAGGCCTGATGAGCTCCCTTCACCAACCCACCCGTCGCTACGACTACGTCACCGACGGCCAGGAGATCTATCGCCGCTCCTTCGGGATGATCCGCGAGGAGGCGGACCTGACCGGACTGCCGACGGACCTGCACGGTGCCGCCGTGCGGATCATCCACGCGGCCGGGGACGTCGGCATCACCACCGAGGTCGCCGCCCACCCCCGGGTCGCCGCCGCGGCGCACACCGCCCTGCTCGGCGGGGCGCCGATCCTCACCGACAGCACCATGCTCGCCTCGGGTGTCACCCGTCGGCGCCTGCCCGCCGACAACGAGGTGATCTGCACCCTTCGCGACGAGCGGGTGCCCGGGCTCGCCGCGGCGTGGGACACCACCCGCGCCGCCGCAGCGGTCTCCCTGTGGGGCGAGCACCTCGAGGGCTCCGTCGTCGCCATCGGCAATGCCCCGACGGCCCTGTTCCACCTGCTGGAGATGCTCCACGAGGGCTCTCCCCGGCCGGCCGCGATCATCGGCATGCCGGTGGGCTTCGTCGGCTCCGCGGAGTCCAAGGTCGCCCTGGCCGAGCTGGACCTGCCCGACGGCCCGGTGCCCTGGCTCGTCGTCCACGGCCGACGCGGTGGGTCCGCGATGGCCGCCGCGGCCCTCAACGCCCTGGCCAACCCGGACGAGCTGGCATGAGCAGCCCCACCACCGGGCGCTTCTACGGCGTCGGGATCGGCCCCGGTGACCCGGAGCTGATCACCCTCAAGGGCGCCCGACTCATCCGCGAGGCCGACGTCATCGCCTACCACGCGGGCGTCGACAAGCAGTCGATGGCGCGGTCCATCGCCGCCGACCTCATCCCCGAGGGCGCCATCGAGGAGGAGCTGCGCTATCCGGTGACCACGGGGATGACCGACCATCCGGGCGGCTACTACGGGGCGATGGCGGACTTCTACGACGAGTGCTGCGCGCGGCTGGAGACCCACCTCGCGGCCGGGCGGACCGTCGTCGTGCTCGCGGTCGGCGACCCGCTCTTCTTCGGCTCCTTCATGTACGTCCATGACCGGCTCAGCCCCCGCTACCCCACCGAGGTCGTCCCCGGCATCACCTCGCTGTCGGCGGCCACCGCCGCCGTCGCGACCGGGCTGTGCCGCCACGAGGACACGCTGACCGTGCTGCCCGGCACCCTTCCCGTGCCCGAGCTCGCCCGCCGGCTCGCCGACACCGACGCGGCGATCATCATGAAGCTCGGGCGCACCTTCGGCGGGGTCCGCGAGGCGTTGCGCCGGGCAGGGATGCTCGAGCGAGCCGTCTACGTCGAACGCGCCTCCGGCGCGGGGGAACTCGTCATTCCCGCCGCCGAGGTCGAGGAAGGTCGGGTGCCGTACATGTCGCTCGTCGTCGTCCCCGGCGCAGACCTGCGCTCGGACGCCGCCGGGCGGGCCGCGGACTTCGCCCGGCTCACCGCGACCGCGGACGAGGTGGCGGTCGCTCCCGCTCCCTCGCGACTCCCTTCGTCCACGCCCGGCACCGTCCACGTCGTCGGTCTCGGCCCCGGACCGGACCGCTGGCTCACGCCCGAGGCAGCCGAGGTGCTCGCCTCCGTGGCCCACGTCGTCGGGTACGCGCCCTACGTCGCACGGGTGCCGCAGCGCGAGGGCCTCACCCGGCACGCCTCCGGCAACTCCGTCGAGCTCGACCGGGGACGTCTGGCGCTGGACCTCGCCCGTGGTGGTGAGGACGTGGCCCTCGTCTCGGGCGGCGACGCCGGGGTCTTCGGCATGGCGACGGCGCTCTTCGAGTCCCGAGAGGCTGCGGTGGCGCAGGACGCCGGCTGTGCCGACGTCCCGGTGCACGTCGTGCCCGGAGTGACTGCCGCCCACGCGGCGAGCGCCCTCGTCGGCGCGGTCCTCGGCGGCGACCACGCCCTGGTCAACCTCTCGGACAACCTCAAGCCGTGGGAGGTCCTCGCCGACCGGCTCACCGCGCTGGCCACGCGCGATGTGACGATCGCCGTGTACAACCCGCGCTCACGCTCCCGACCGGACACCCTCGGAGCCGCCCGGGACCTGCTCGTCGAGTCCGTCGGCCCCGAGCGGGTCGTCGTCGTCGCCCGGCACGTGGGACGGGACGAGGAGTCCGTCTCGGTGACCACCCTGGGCGACCTCGACGTGGAGTCCGTCGACATGGGGTGCCTCGTCGTCATCGGCGCCTCGAGCACCCGGGTCACGGCCGACGACCGGGTCTGGACGCCGCGCTCGGTGGACTGACCTGACGGCATGCTGCGCACCCGTGTCCCGATATATCGGGACACGGGTGCGCGGTTCGACGTCAGGCCCCGAAGGGAGGTCCCTGAGTCAGGGGACGGCGCGGACGCGCAGCGCCGCCGCGACCTCGTCCGGGGTGCGTGGCCACCCCACCTCGGCGGGGTCGAGACCCAGCCGGGCCAGCAGCTCGATCGACCACGGCGGCCGCAGCCGCGCCGCCCGCACGAGCCCCGTGTCGGTGAGCGCGTCGGTGACCTCCCCCTGGTGGACGACACCGTCGACGACCAGCGCGACCTCGTCCGCCCAGCGCCAGGCGAGGTCGACGTCGTGGGTCGACAGGACGACGGTCGTGCCGTGGGCCTCCAGTGCGGCGACCGCCGCGAGCATCTCCTCCACACCGGCCGGGTCGAGACCGGCCGTCGGCTCGTCGAGCAGCAGGACGGTGGGCTTCATCGCCAGCGCCCCGGCGACGGCGACCCGCTTGCGCTGGCCGAAGGACAACCGGTGCACGGGGCGGTCGGCGAGCTCGGTGATCGACAGGACGGACAACGCCTCCGCGACCCTGGCGACGACCTCCGGCTGCGGCAGGGCGAGGTTCGTCGGGCCGTACGCGACATCGGATCGCACGTCCGCGCTGAAGAGCTGGTCGTCGGGGTCCTGGGTGACCAGCTGCACCTGCTGCCGGTGGGCGGTCAGGGCGCGTCGACCGTGGTCGAGCACCGCCCCGCCGCTGATGACCACACCCTCGTCGGGCCGGTGCGCCCCGGAGAGGACCCGCAGCAGCGTCGTCTTGCCCGAGCCGTTCGCACCGAGGATCGCCGTGCGACGCCCGATGCCGACCGTGAGGCCGACGCAGTCGAGCACCCGTGGGGCACCGGCGTAACCGGCGTGCACGCCGCGCAGCGCGAGCGCCGTGTCCGCGTCGTGCGGCGGCGTCCAGGACCCGAGTCGGTGGCTCACGACAGCCCCGCCCGCAGCGAGAGGGCACCCAACGACAGCACGAGCGCTGCGCCGGCGAGGACGAAGGGGGCCGACACGGCCCGGGCAGGGACGAGCGGCACGGCGCCGACTCCCCCCCGACCGGCCAGCCCCTCCTCGAGTCGGCGCGCCCGCTCCCAGGCCCGCACGAGCACGGAGGCGGCGAGCAGGCCCACCGAGCGACGTGCCGCGCGGCCGCCGGAGTACCCCAGGCGCCCGGCCTGCGCCGAGGAGATGGCCGCGGCCGCGTCCAGCAGGGAGAAGATCAGCCGGTAGGTCACCGCGGCGATGTCGACGGCCACCTCGGGCACACGCGCTCGCCGCAGTCCCGCGAGCAGGTCGACCATCGGCGTGGTCGCCGCGAGCAGGACCGTGGCGCTCGTGGCCGCGAGGGCCCGGGCGGCGACGAGCGAGGCCCGGGAGGCGCTCCCTTCGTCCACCCCGAGCGGACCCCAGCTCACGAGCTCACCGGGACCGAGGGTGACCGCGATGGTCACCACCCCGATGGCGATGAAGACCGCGGGCCCGAGCATCGCGCCCAGCCAGGTGCGCACCGGCACGCGCGCCGCGGTGGCCAGACCCACGGCGCTCACCCCGACCAGCCCCGCGACGACGAGCGAGGTCGTGGTCGCGGCGACGAGGAGCAGCCCCACGCAGACGAGGGACTTCTCCAGGGTCGAGCGGGTCCGCCACGCGGAGGTCCACGCCGCGTCGTCGAGGGAGAGCCTCATGGGGCCGGGTCACTGCTGCCCGGGCGAGGGGCGCGACCACGCAGGCGGCCGAAGACGTAGCCGAGCGCGACACCCCCCACGGCGGCCTGAAGGGCGAAGAGACCGGACTCGATCTCGCCCCCGGCCGGCGGCATGAGGGGCTCGAACCACGGCTCGTGACCGGCCTCCTCGAGCTGTGCGGTGGCGGCGGCGTCGGTCCCGCCGAAGGCCTCCTCGTCACCGGCCGGGGCACGGCCCCCGAGATAGAGCGCGACCGCGAGGAGGAGGACGATGGCGACGAGGACGAGGGCGACCCCGCGGCGCCCGAGGGGGGTCGCTGACTCACGCACGGGTGGCCTCCGTCCCGGTCCGGACGACGTCGAGGTCCTCCATCTCCGGGCGGGCCCAGGCGATGAGCGCGTTGATGAGCAGGACACCGACGAGGCCCTCGACGATCGCCAGCGGGATCTGGGTGACGGCGAAGATCCCGAGGAAGCGCGACCACGCCTCGATGAAGCCCCCCTCGGGGTAGGCCAGCGCGAGCTGGGTGGCGGTCGTGACATAGGTCGCCAGATCGGCCATCGCGACCCCGGCGAAGACCCGCACCATGAGGGGAGCGGCCGCGAGCAGCCGGAAGAGGCCGTAGCCGACCCACGGCCCGACGACGGCCATCGAGACGACATTGGCGCCGAGGGTGGTCAGGCCACCGTGCGCGAGCAGCAGCGCCTGGAAGAGCAGGACGATCGTCCCGAGCATCGCCATGACCGGCGGCCGGAAGATGATCGCCCCGACCCCGGTGCCCGTCGGGTGCGAGCTGGATCCGGTGACCGAGGGGAGCTTGATCGCCGACATGACGAAGGTGAAGGCGCCGGCCGCGCCGAGCAGGAGCCGGGCGCTCGGGTTGTCCTTGACGATGCGGGTGGCACTGCGGGTGCCGTGGATGACGAAGGGGGCGGCCGCGACGGTCCACGCGGCGGCGTGGACCGGTGGCAGGAAGCCCTCGGCGATGTGCACGGGGGTGCTCGCTCTCTCCGGGATGACGCGTCCCGGCAGTACCGCCATCGCCCTGAGTTCCTGACTCGCGGAAGACCCGCTCACAGTGGCGCGACCGTCCCGGAATCTCACCGGGTTCCTCAACCGAGGCGATGGCGAGTGTGACTTTAGCGGAGTCCGCCCCCACTGTCTGCGGCCCGTGCCCGGCGAGAGGAGTAGAGGTGGGACTCGACGAAGTCCTCGGCCCGCAGCGCCCAGCCGACGACGATGACCGCGGCCTGGCGCAGGTCGTGGGCCTCGACCTGGTCGGCGATGTCGGCCAGCGTGCCGCGCAGGAGGATCTCCTCGGGCTGCTCGACCCGGTAGGCCACGGCCACCGGGCAGTCCTCGCCGTAGTGCGCGCTCAGCCGCTCGGCGAGCTCGCGCACGCGGCGGATCGCCAGGTGCAGCACGAGGGTGGATCCGGTCGCGGCGAAGGCCTCGAGTGACTCCCCCGTCGGCATCGCGGTCGAGTCGCGCTGGGCCCGGGTGAGCACCACGGACTGGGCGACCTCGGGCACGGTCAGCTCCCGGCCCAGACGGGCCGCGGTCGCCGTCCAGGCGGCGATGCCGGGGGTGATGTCCCACGGGACCCCGGCCGCATCGAGGCGACGGGTCTGCTCGGCGATCGCGGAGTACACCGACGGGTCGCCGGAGCACAGCCGCGCGACGTCCTCGCCGCGCTCGTGGGCGGCGAGCATCTCGGCGGTGATGTCCGTGAGGTCGCAGCCCTGCGTGTCGACGAGGTGGGCCCCCTCGGGGCAGTGCTCGAGGACGGCGGCGTCGAGGTAGGTGCCGGCGTAGAGGCACACCGGGCTCGCGGCGAGCAGTCGCGTGGCTCGCACGGTGAGCAGGTCGGCCGCGCCGGGCCCGGCGCCGATGAAGTGGACGGTCATGGGGTGTCCTTCGTGGTGGCGAGCTGGACGACGGAGCGGGCCGGGGTCCAGGACAGGTAGCGGCCGAGCGGGCGAGCGTGCTCGAGGGACAGTCGGGTGAGCTCACCACCGAGGCGAGCGCGCACCCCGATGAGGGCGGACTCCCCCTCCAGCGTGACGGCGTGCGCGACGAGCCGACCACCCACGCGAAGGGAGTCCCACGCCCGGCCGAGCAGGCCCTCGTCGAGGCCGCCGCCGACGAAGACGGCATCCGGTGTGGTGAGCGCGGCGAGGTCGGTGGTCGTGGTGTCGCCGAGGACCACCTCGACACGTCCGGCCAGGCCGAGGGTCGCGGCGTTGGCCGTGATGCGCCCGGCCCGCTCGGGGTCGCGCTCGACGCAGGTCGCGGTGGCACGGTCGGCGGCGAGGCACCACTCGAGGGCCACCGAGCCGTTGCCTGCCCCGAGGTCCCACAGGTGCGCGCCCGGGGTCGGGCGCAGGCGCGCGAGCGCCGAGGCACGCACATCGCGCTTGGTCAGCTGCCCGTCGTGGTCGATGAAGTCGTCGGGCCGGCCGGGCACGACACCGGTCGTGGCAGCGACCGTGGCCGGGTCCGCTGCACGGACCTCGAGACAGCACACCACGAGGTCCGCGGTGGCCCCCGTGAAGGTCTCCGCGGGGGCGGCCACCGCCCCTTCGTCCGGCCCGCCGAGGTGCCACCGGGCGGTGAGCGTCGTCGTGCCCCAGCCGTGCCGGGTCAGCAGGGCGCCCAGTCGTGCCGGATCCTCCCCGTCGGAGCAGAGCACCACCAGGCGCGCGCCGGGGGTCAGGTGCGGCAGGACCGTGCGCAGGTCCCGACCGACGGTGGTGACGACCGAGCTGCCCTCCGCGGACCAGCCCTGCCGGGCGCGCGCGAGCGCGTCACTGCCGATCGCCGGGTGGATGCGCACCCGGTCGGGCCCGAGGAGGTCGACCAGGGTGCTGCCGATCCCGGAGCGCAGGGGGTCCCCGCTCGCGAGGACGACGGCATCGCCGACCTCCTCCAGGAGCGCAGGCAGGGCCGGGCGAAGGGGGCTGGGCCAGGCGACGAGGGCAGCTCCGGGCGCGGCGTGCTCGGCCACGAGATCGAGGTGACGTGCCCCGCCGAGCAGGGTGGCAGCGCCCGCGACGAGGCCGCGCCGCCCTTCGTCCAGGCCGGCCCAGCCATCGTCCCCGATACCCACGACGTCGATCACGGACGCCCACACTAGGCCCACACGCGCTGTGGCATGCTGGCGCTCGGCGCAGCCAACCGAGGAATCCGGTGCGAATCCGGAGCGGTCCCGCCACTGTGAAGGCCCCATGGGCCCAGCCAGGACATCGGTCTGCGTTCGTCGGCGCGAACCCGCCCGACGCGTTCTGACGGCGAGCGTGGACACTCGCCAGGAGGTTTGACGTGACTGTTCCGGTCTTCCCCTTCACCGCCCTCGTCGGTGCCGACGAGCTGACCACCGCGCTGCTGCTCAGCGCGATCTCCCCGGAGATCGGTGGCGTCCTCGTGCGCGGGGAGAAGGGCACCGCCAAGTCGACCGCGGTCCGGGCGCTGGCTGCGGTCCTGCCCGAGCAGCACGTGGCGACGGACTGCCGCTTCGGGTGCGATCCGCAGCGGACCGACGACTGCCCGGACGGCCCGCACACCGGGCCGGCGACCACCCGTCCCGCCCGGCTCGTCGAGCTGCCCGTCGGTGCGACCGAGGACCGGGTCGTCGGCTCGCTCGACCTGCGCCGTGCCCTCGGCGACGGCGAGGCCGCCTACCAGCCGGGGCTCCTCGCGGAGGCCCACCGCGGGATCCTCTACGTCGACGAGGTCAACCTGCTGCACGACCACCTCGTCGACGTGCTCCTCGACGCGGCCGCCATGGGGCGCAACACCGTCGAGCGCGACGGGGTCTCGATCTCCCACCCCGCCCGGATCACGCTCGTCGGGACGATGAACCCCGAGGAGGGCGAGCTGCGCCCCCAGCTCCTCGACCGCTTCGGTCTCACCGTGCACATCGCCGCGAGCCGCGACCCGCGCGAGCGCGCCGAGGTCGTGCGCCGGCGTCTGGACTCCGACGCCGACCCGGCGGGCTTCGCCGCGCGCTACGCCACGTCCGAGGCGGAGTTGACGCAGCGTCTGGCTGCCGCCCGGGAGGCGGTGCGCGAGGTGGTGCTCGACGAGCGCGCGCTGCGCACGATCGCCCGGGTGTGCGCGGGCTTCGACGTCGACGGGATGCGCGCCGACATCGTCACCGCCCGCACCGCGAGCGCCCACGCCGCCTGGTACGGGCGCGACCACGTCACCCGCGAGGACATCCGCGCCGCGGCGCTGCTGTCCCTGCCGCACCGGCGGCGACGGGCTCCCTTCGACGCACCCGGCCTCGACGAGGACCTGCTCGACCGCCTCCTCGACGAGGAGCCGGAGGAGGACCCGCCCGGGGGTGGCGAGCCCGACCCGGACGACTCGTCCGAGGAGACCTCCGAGGGCGGTGCCGACGGCGACGGCGAGGACCGCACGGGCCCGCCGGGGCAGGACGGGGCGCACGACCCGCAACCCTCCCCGCAGCAGGAGCGCACCGAGCAGCCCTCGCAGAGCACCACCGAGCACGGGGAGGGGGAGCTCGAGGAGCCCGCCGAGCCGCAGCCCGGCTCCCGCCCCAGCCCGGTCGGGACCGCCGAGGCGCAGACGCCCTACCGCGCCCGCCGCCTCGAGCTCACCGGTGTCGGGGCCGGCCCCAGCGGTCGCCGGTCCCCCGCCCTGACGCCCCGCGGACGCACCGTCGGGATCCACCCGGCCGGGCAGGAACCGGCGGGCTCCCCGGTCCACCTGACCGCCACCCTTCGTGCCTCGGCCGCCCGTCGGGCGACGACGAGCGGAGCCGCCCGCGTCACCGGCGACGACCTGCGTCATGCGGTCACGCGCGGCCGGGAGGCCAACCTCGTCCTGCTCGCCGTCGACGCCTCCGGCTCGATGGCCGCCCGCAAGCGGATGAGCGAGGTCAAGACCGCGGTCCTCTCGCTGCTCCTCGACGCCTACCAGCGGCGCGACCGGGTGGGCCTGGTGACCTTCCGTGGCCACGGCGCCGAGGTGGTCCTGCCACCGACCTCCTCGATCGACGCCGCCGCGGCGCGACTGGCCGACCTGCCCCACGGCGGGCGCACCCCGCTGGCCGAGGGACTGAGCGAGGTCGCCCGCGTCGTGGCCCGGGAGCGGGTGCGCGACCGCAGCCAGCGCGCACTCGTCGTCCTCGTCACCGACGGCCGGGCGACCGCCGGACGCGACGCGCTCGAGCGGGCCAGGCGCATCGCCGACCAGTGGGGGCAGGCGGCGACGGTGAGCGAGAGCGTCGTCGTCGACTGCGAGTCCGGCCGCTTCCGGATGGGGCTGGCCGCCGAGCTCGCCCACCGGATGGGCGCGGAGCACATCCCCCTCGAGCAGGTCGCGGCGAGCGGGCTCGTGGAGATCGTCACCGAACGCACCACCCAGCGAAGGAGCGCCGCCTGATGGCCCAGGGACGCACGCCCGTCACCCCGAAGGACGGGCTCACCACGCGGCAGCGCCGCAACTCCCCGCTCGTCGTCGTCCACGGCGGCACCGGCAAGGGCAAGTCCACGGCGGCCTTCGGGCTCGCGCTGCGCGGGTGGAACCAGGGCTGGTCCATCGGGGTCTTCCAGTTCGTCAAGTCCGCGAAGTGGCGCATCGGTGAGGAGGAGGCCCTCACGGCGCTGGGTCGGCTGCACGACCAGAGCGGCGAAGGGGGTCCCGTCGAGTGGCACAAGATGGGCTCGGGCTGGTCCTGGTCGCGCAAGGCCGGGACCGAGGAGGACCACGCCGCCGACGCCCGCGAGGGCTGGGCCGAGATCAAGCGGCGCCTCGCCGAGGAGACCCACACGGTCTACGTGCTCGACGAGTTCACCTACGTCATGAAGTGGGGCTGGGTCGACCTCGATGACGTCATCGACACGCTGACCCGGCGGCCCGGGTACCAGCACGTGATCATCACCGGCCGGGACCCGCACCCGAGGCTGCTCGAGATCGCCGACGTCGCCACGGAGATGACGAAGATCGCCCACCCCTTCGACCAGGGACAGAAGGGCCAGAAGGGCATCGAATGGTGAGGGCGGTGAGTCCGGTGGACCCGGGCCCCCTTCCTCGGGTGCTCGTGGCGGCGCCCGCCTCCGGTCACGGCAAGACGACGATCGCGGTCGGCATCATGGCGGCGCTCGCCCGCCGTGGCCTCACGGTGGCGCCGGCCAAGGTCGGCCCCGACTACATCGACCCCGGTTACCACGCGCTCGCGACCGGGCGGGCGAGCCGCACCCTCGACCCGTGGCTCGTGGGTGAAGGGCGCGTCGCCCCGCTCCTCGCTCGCGGCGCCACGCACCCGGCACCGGCGGACATCGCCGTCATCGAGGGAGTCATGGGGCTGCTCGACGGGCGACTCGGCGCCGACGGCTTCGCCTCGAGCGCGCACGTCGCGACGCTGACCCGGACCCCGGTCGTGCTCGTCGTCGACATCTCCTCCACGTCCCGGACCGTCGCCGCGACCGTCCACGGGCTGGCGACGATCGACCCGACGCTCGATGTCGTCGGGGTGGTGCTCAACAAGGCCGGCACGTCACGGCACGGCGCGGAGGCCCGGCGAGCGGTCGAGGCCGTCGGGGTCCCGGTGTGGGGCGTCCTGCCGCGCGATGCCGCGATGCACGTGCCGTCGCGACACCTCGGGCTCGTGCCCGCCGCCGAACGCGGGGAGGCCGCCGCCACACTCGACCACATCGCCGCCGTCGCGGAGGAGCACCTCGACCTCGACGCGCTGCTCACCGCGGCCACCACCGCTCCCCCGCTCGGGGTCACACCGTGGTCGCCCGAGGTGACGCTGGGGGTGGCCGGCGGCCCACCCCCTTCGGACGCACCGGTCGTCGCCGTCGCGGGTGGTCGGGCCTTCACCTTCCGCTACCCGGAGACGGTCGAGCTGCTCGAGGCCGCCGGTGCCCGGGTGGCGGAATTCGACCCGGCGCGCGACGAGATGCTGCCCGAGGGCACCAGCGGGCTCTACCTCGGCGGGGGGTTCCCGGAGGTGCACGCACGCACGCTCGCGATGAACCGCCCTCTCGTGCACCAGGTCCGCAGCGCTGTCGCGACGGGCATGCCGACGATCGCCGAGTGCGCCGGCATGCTCTACCTCGCGGAGTCGATCGACGACCACCCGATGGTCGGATCACTGCCGACCCGGAGCGCGATGGGCCGCCGCCTGACGCTCGGCTACCGCGGAGCCACCTCGATCGTCGACTCGGTCCTCGGTCCGGCGGGCACGGAGGTCACCGGGCACGAGTTCCACCGCACGCACTCCACGCCGGGCGCCGGAGCGACCGCTGCCTGGCTGCTCGACGGACGCGAGGACGGGTTCGCCCTCGACCCCGCCGGGACCGGCCGCGCCACCCTCGTCGCGAGCTACCTGCACACCCACTGGGCCGGCTCCCCCGCCGTCGCCACGTCCTTCGTCGCTGCTGCTCGCGCCTGTCGGCCTTCGCACCCGCACCCGCACCCGCACCCGCTACGAACTACTGCAGGCAGTGGTTCGTATCGTCAGCAGCATCTCGAGGTACGGCAGGCGATACCAGGTACTGCCTGCAGTAGTTCGTCCGGCGAAGGGGGGGACGCGGCCACCGCGGACCCGCTGCGGCACCACGGGGACGCCGAGCTGTCGGACGACCTCGTCGACCTCGCCGTCAACGTCCGCCTGTCCCACCCGCCGCAGTGGCTCACGGCCGCGCTGACCGACGAGCTGACCTCGGTCGCCGCCTACCCGGACGCCACCGCCGCCCGTGACGCCCTCGCGGCCCGGCACGGCCTCTCCCGCGACCAGGTGCTGCCGACGAGCGGGGGCGCCGAGGCCTTCACCCTCCTCGCCCGCGCCCTCTCCCCGCGTGACCCCGTGGTCGTGCACCCGCAGTTCACCGAGCCGGAGGCCGCGCTGCGCACCGCCGGTCACGACGTGCGACGCGTGCTCCTGCGCGCCCGGGACGGCTTCGCCCTCACCCCCGGCGCCGTCGAGGAGATCGGCGACGCCGACCTCGTCGTCATCGGCAACCCGACCAACCCCACCGGTGCGCTCCACCCGGCCGCCACCGTGGGAGCGCTCGCGCGACCGGGCCGGGTGCTCGTCGTCGACGAGGCCTTCATGGACGCGGTGCCCGGCGAGGCCGAGTCCCTCCTGCCGGGTGACCTGGACGGCGTCCTCGTCGTGCGCTCGCTGACCAAGACCTGGGCGGTGGCCGGGATCCGCGCCGGATACGTCGCCGGGGACCGCGCGCTCGTGGAGCAGCTCTCGACCCACCAGACCCACTGGTCCGTCGGCTCGCTCGCGCTGCGCGTCATGCGCGAGACCGTCGCTCCCCACGCGCTCGCCGAGGCCGACCGCGCCGCCCACGAGACCACCCGCTGGCGCCGTCACCTCGTCACCGGGCTGGACTCGCTGGGCGTGCCCACGGCGGGTACGAGCGCCCCCTTCGTCCTCGCCCGGGTGGGCCCCGGGATCCGGGAGGAGCTGCGCTCGGGTGGCTGGGCCGTGCGACGAGGCGATACCTTCCCGGGGTTGGACACGACCTGGGTGCGGATCGCCGTTCGTGGCCCGCACACCATCGACGGCCTGCTGCGAGAGCTGGCCGGGATCCTGCACCGACGAGACGACACGAGGTCAGCATGAACGACACCACCGGACGGGTCCTCCTCGTCGGAGGCGGTCCCGGGGACCCGGGGCTGCTCACCATCGCCGGTCGCGACGCCCTGAGACGGGCCGACGTCGTCGTCACCGACCGCCTCGCACCCCTGGCCGCGATCGCCGAGCACGCCCCGCAGGCCGAGGTCGTCCACGTCGGCAAGATCCCCAGGGGCGAGTTCACCCCGCAGGAGCGCATCCACGAGCTCCTCCTCGAGCACGCCCGTGCGGGACGGACCGTGGTGCGCCTCAAGGGGGGTGACGGCTACCTCTTCGGCCGGGGCGGCGAGGAGTGGCAGGTGTGCACCGGGGCCGGGATCCCCGTCGAGGTCGTCCCCGGCGTCTCCTCCGCCTTCGCCGTGCCGGCCCTCGCCGGGATCCCGATGACCCACCGTGGGCTCTCCCAGGGCGTCGCGGTCGTCTCCGGGCACGTCGCCCCCGACGACCCGCGCAGCGAGGTGGACTGGTCCGGCCTGGCCACCACGGGCCTGACCATCGTCGTGCTCATGGGGGTCGCGACCCTGGGGTCGATCGCCGAGACCCTCATCGCCGCCGGCCTGGACGCGTCCACGCCCGCCGCGAGCATCGCCGACGGGGCCAGCCCGAGCCAGCGGGTCGTGCGCGCCCGGCTGGACGGGATCGCCACCGCCGCCGACGAAGGGGGCATCGCACCCCCGGCGATCACCGTCATCGGCGATGTGGTGGCCGCCTTGGAGCAGACCGGGTGAGCTCGCTCGGCAGGGGGCTGCGGCTGGGCGTGGGGACCTTCACGCGCCTCCCGTCGGGCACGGTGGACACCCGCCCCGACGCCGCAAGGGCGGGCCTCCTGCTGGCACCCCTCGCGGTGCTCCCGCTGGCCGGGCTCGTCGCCGTCGTCTGCGCCACCGTCGAGCTCGGCCTCCCTCCGCTCGTCGCCGCCGGCGTGGCCCTGGCCGTGCTCGCCCACGGGTCCCGGGGCATGCACCTCGACGGGCTCGCCGACGTCGTCGACGGGCTCGGGGCCGGCTGGACCCGGCAGCGCGCCCTGGAGGTCATGCGCCGCGGCGACGTCGGCCCGATGGGGACGGCCGCGATCGTGCTCGTCCTCCTCGTCCAGGCCGCCGCGATCGCGGCCCTCCTGGCGGCCGGCTGGAGGGGGGCCGTCCTCGTCGGCGCGGCGGTGCTCGTCTCCCGCGCCTCCTGCGCCGCGGTCTGCGTGCGCGGTCAGACCGCCGCACCCGGGTCCACGCTCGGTGCCTCCTTCGTCGGGGTGGTGCCCTTCGCTCCCGCCGCGCTCCTCGCGGTCGCGGCCGCTGCGGCACTCGTGGCAGCCGGCGTCCCGGTCACGGCAGTGCTCGCCCCCGACGAGTCCACGTGGTCGAGCACCCGCTCGCTGCTCCTCCCCGCGCTCGCGGCGCTCGCCGGCACGGGTGCGGCGATCGCTCTGCGGGAGCGGGCCGCACGCACCCTCGGTGGCGTCAACGGTGATGTCATCGGGGCCGGCGTCGAGGTCGCGCTGACCACCACCCTCGTCCTGCTCACCCTGGCGTGGTGAGCATGCGCATCCTCGTCACCGGTGGGGTCCGCTCGGGCAAGTCCCGCCACGCGGAGTCCCTGCTCTCCCCGCCGCACCTGCCGGCCGGATCCCCCGTGACCTACCTCGCCACGGGACCGCAGCTCGATGACGCCGACTGGGCCGCCCGGGTCGCCGCGCACCGGGACCGCCGCCCGGACTCGTGGACCAGCGTCGAGACGACGGATGCCGCGGGCGCGCTCACGCGGACGAGCGATCCCGTCCTCCTCGACTGCCTCGGCACCTGGCTGACGGCCCAGCTCGACGACCTGGACGCGTGGGAGGCCCCCGAGCCGTCGTGGGGTCGGCGGCTCGACGCACGCATCGACGCCCTCGAGACCGCGTGGTCCGCGAGCACCCACGTCGTGGCCGTGACCAACGAGGTCGGGTGGGGCGTCGTGCCCGCGCACCGGTCCGGGCGCGTCTTCGCCGACCGCCTCGGGCTGCTCAACCAGCGCCTCGCCGCGAGCGCCGACCGGGTGCTCCTCGTCGTCGCCGGTCAGGTCCTCGTGGTCAAGGACACCTCCCGGGAGCAGGCGTGAGGCGCCCTTCGCCGGATCCGGTCGCTCTCGGCCTGCTCGGCGGGTGGGCTGCGGACCGGCTGCTCGGCGACCCCCGTCGCGGCCACCCCGTGGCCGCCTTCGGCCGCTGGGCGAGCTGGGTCGAGGCCCGCACCCACCGGGACTCGCGCAGGGCGGGTGTGCTCACGGAGGGGATCGTCCTCGCCCCCGTCGTCGTCATCGGCATCCTCGGCGGACGGGCCCCGGCGAAGGGGGTCGTCACCGCCGTCCTCGCGTGGGCAGCCCTCGGCGGTACCAGTCTCGGGCGCGAGGGGATGGTCGTCCACGACCTCCTCGCGAGCGGCGACCAGGCTGCGGCCAGGGTGCGCGTGCGCCACCTCGTCGGGCGGGTCACCGACGAGCTCGGTGCGGACGAGGTCGCCCGTGCCGCGATCGAGTCCGTCGCCGAGAACACCTCGGACGCCGTCGTCGGCACCCTCGTGTGGGGTGCCGTGCTCGGGCCGCTCGGGATCGTGCTCCACCGGGCGGTGAACACCCTCGATGCCATGCACGGGCACCGCACCGAGCGCTACGCCCGCTTCGGCTGGACGGCCGCTCGGCTGGACGACGTCCTCGGCTGGCTGCCGGCCCGGGTGACCGTGCTGGCCACGGCTCTCGCGGCCCCTCGCCGGGCTCACGAGGTGCTCCGGGTGGCGGCCACCGACTCCCGCTCGCACCCCAGCCCCAATGCCGGCCCGGTCGAGGCGGGCTTCGCCGCGGCCCTGTCGGTGGGTCTCGGCGGCCGGACCGTGTACGCCAGCGGCGTCGAGGAGCGACCGTCGCTCGGCCGCGGTCCGGCTGCCTCGCTCACCGATCTCCCCCGATCGGTCGCGCTGGCCCACCGGGTCGGTCTGCTCGCCCTGGCCGCCGCCCTCTCGTACCGGGCGCTGGTCGCGGGGCGCGCCCTCAGGTGACGGACAGGACCCAGGCGGCCGCGGACCCGGGGTCGCTGGCCTCCGGGACGTCTGCGGGTCGGGGCGGGCGCGCGACGACCACGACCGGGAGCCCCAGGCGCCCAGCGGCGTCGAGCTTCGCCTCGGTGTAGGTCCCGCCGGAGTCCTTCGTCAGCACGACACCGACTCCGTGCTCGCGCATCAGGGCCTCCTCGTCCGCGACGAGGAAGGGTCCCCGCGAACGCAGCACCGTCCACGCCGGCGGCAGCGGCTCCTCCGGTGGCTCGACGAGACGCACGACCACGGGGCGCTCCTCCCACGCCTCGAGGTGGTGGTGCAGGGTCTGGCGACCCGTCGTGACGAAGGGGGTCCCCCCCACCTCGTCCGCCGCCTCCCGGGCAGCGTCATGATCATCGACCCAGGTCCACGAGCCGGCATCCGGGTGCCCTGACCAGCCGGGCCGGGCCAGACGCAGGAGTGGCACCCCCGAGCGCGAGGACGCCTGCGCCGCATGCCTGCCCATCGTCCCGGCGAAGGGATGGGTCGCGTCGACGACGGCGGTCACCTCATGCTCGTCCAACCACTCCCGCAGACCGTCGGGGCCACCGAAGCCGCCGGTCCGCACCGGCCCGACAGGCAGCCGCGGTCGTGAGACGCGGCCGGCGAGCGAGGAGGTGAGGGGGACCCCCTTCGCCTCCAGCCGCGCCGCGAGGTCGCGGGCCTCGGCCGTGCCGCCGAGGACGAGGACGTGGGTCATGCACCACACACTGCCACGGGTGCAGCCCGCCCACAGGTGCACCCCCTACGGTCGGCGGCGTGGACCTGCTCACCGAGATCATCGACCGCACGAGCCCCGCGACGCCCGCTCCGGAGCTGACCACCCTCGGTCTGGTCGGGGTGCTCGTCGCGGCCGGGATCGCCGTGGGCTGGTGGCCGGCCTGGCGGGTCCTGCGGCTCGTCGTCACGCTCGTGCACGAGCTGGGGCACGCCGTGGTCGGGGTGCTCTTCGGTCGCCGGTTCACGGGCTTCGTGCTGCGTGCCGACATGTCCGGGCACGCGGTGACGGTCGGTCCCCCGCGCGGCGCGGGAGTCGTGGCGACCACGTGGGCCGGGTACCCGGCGCCGGCGGTCGTCGGTGCGCTCCTCGTGTGGTTCGCGGCCAGCGGGTGGTCGGGGCCGGTCGTGACCGCCCTGCTGCTGGCCCTGCTCCTCGCCCTGGTCTTCGTCCGATCGGCACTGACCGCTCTCGTGGTCGGCGGGTCCCTGGCCGTGGTCGCCGCACTGTGGTGGTGGCGGGATGACGTCGTGCAGCAGCACGTCCTCGTCGGCGTCGGGGTGGTGCTCCTCGTCGGCGCCTGGCGGCACGTGGCCACGGTGCTCGGCCGTGTCGAGGCCACGAGCGACGTGGGTGTGCTCGCCCGCCTGACCGGGCTCCCGGCTCCCGTGTGGCAGGTCGGCTTCCTCCTCGTCCTCGGGCTGTCGACCTGGGTGGTCGTCGGTGAGGTGCTGGTGGTGCTGGGAGACTGAGGGATGACCTCATGGATCCGCGGGCTCGCCCAGGTCGTCCTCGGCAGCTTCCTGCTCCTCGCGGGCACCGCCCACCTGACCTTTGCCCGGGAGGACTTCCGCGCCCAGGTGCCGCCGTGGTTCCCGGGGGACGTGGATTTCGTCGTCATCCTCTCGGGGGTCGTCGAGCTGGCCATGGCGGCAGCACTGCTCCTGGCGTGGCGTCACCCCGCGCGGGCGCTCGTCGGCACTGCTGCCGCAGTCCTGTTCGTCGCCGTCTTCCCCGGCAACATCGCGCAGTTCACCGAGCAGCGCGATGCCTTCGGGCTGACCAGCGACTCGTCACGGGCGGTGCGTCTGCTCTTCCAGCCCGTCCTCGTGCTGTGGGCACTGTGGTGCACCGGTGCGCTGCGCTGGTGGCGGGACCATCGCGCCTCCCGCTAGCCCTGGTCGGCGAGCCAGGCGTCGATGGTGTCGAGCACGTCCAGGAGGTTGTCGACCACCGCGTCGGGGGTGACGTCCACCGTCACCTGCTGGTCCGCGGGGATGTCGCTGTGCGGCACCCAGATGGCGCGCATCCCGACCTCCTGGGAGCCGAGCACGTCCTCGAAGAGCCGGTCGCCGACGTAGGCCGCACTCGTCGGAGCGACCCCCACCGCCGCGCACGCGGCCTCGAAGGCCTCCGCGTGCGGCTTGACCACGTGCAGCTCCGAGGAGTAGACGTCGCCGTCGATGAGGTCGAGCACCCCGTCCCGCTCGAAGATCTCGCGGTGGTACGAGCCGCTCCAGATGGTGTTGGACAGCACGCCGACCCGCAGCCCGCGCGCACGCAGCCCCTCGAAGAGCGGCCGCACCAGCGGGTCGGTGTGGGTGTGCGGCTCCCAGAAGCGTCGGTAGGCCGCGAGAGCGACATGGTGGCGGTCCAGGTCGGGGGCGACCCCGGCCTCGGCGAGGATGTCGTCGAGGTGGGCACTGCGGTGGTCCTCGGTGCCCCGCTTCCAGGCGGCCTGCTCGACGGCATGGATCCGCTCGCCGAGCTCCTTGGCCCGGTCGAGGTCGGCCTGGGTCACCTCCTCGGAGTCGATGGGGACGCCGTGGACCTCACGGGCGAAGACGCGCCACTGCTGGCCCAGGTCGATCGCGTGCCACGGGGTGAGCGTGCCACCCCAGTCGAAGATCACCGCCTCGAGCGGGCCGTGCGCCGGGCGCTCGTGGACCGTCAGCGGATGTCGCATCTCCTCGGCGTTCACACCGGCTCCGCCCTGACCTCGGCCAGGACGGCCTCGGCGGCCTCGGTGACCGGCACATCGCGCTGCTCACCGGTGCGACGGTCCTTCAGCTCGACGACGCCGTCCGCGAGCTTCTTGCCGACGACGAGGATCGTCGGGACGCCGATGAGCTCGGCGTCCTTGAACTTCACTCCGGGGCTGACCTTGCCGGCGCGGTCGTCGTAGACGACGTCGAGGCCCCGTGCCTGCAGCTGCGCGGCGAGGTCGTCGGCGGCAGCGAAGATCTCCTCGCCCTTGCCGGCGGCCACGATGTGCACGTCGAAGGGAGCGATCGCCCGCGGCCAGGTGAGCCCGACCTCGTCGTGGTTGTCCTCGGCGATGACGCCCACGGCACGCGTGACACCGACGCCGTAGGAGCCCATGGTCACGGTGACGAGCTTGCCGTTCTCGTCGAGCACCTTCAGCCCGAGGGCCTCGGCGTACATCGTCCCGAGCTGGAAGATGTGCCCCATCTCGATGCCCCGCGCGAGGGTGAGCGTGCCGGACCCGGTCGGGCTCGGGTCGCCGTCGCGGACCTCGGCGGCCTGGATGGTCCCGTCGGCGGTGAAGTCACGACCGTGGACGAGGTCGATGACGTGCCTGCCGTGCTCGTCGGCGCCGGTCACCCACGCGCTGCCCTCGGCGATGGAGGGGTCGAGGAGGTACCTGATGGCGCTGCTGCCCCCGGACCCGAGGACACCGGGGCCGATGTACCCCTTCGTCAGGGTGGGGTGGGAGGCGAAGTCCTTCTCCTCGAAGGCCTCGACCTCGGCCGGCGCGACCTGCACCTCGAGCCGCTTGGCGTCGACCTCCCGGTCCCCGGGCACACCGATGGCCAGCGGCTCGCGCCAGCCCTGCGGGTGCTCCTCGTCGGCAGGGTGGGCCAGCATGACGAGGACGTTCTTCAGGGTGTCGGCTGCGCCCCACTCCCGGCCGTCGGTGCGCGGGTGGTCGGCGTTGAGCGCGGCGACGAGGGTCTCGATCGTCGGGGTGTCGGGGGTGTCCTCGACGTGCGCCGGTCCGGCGGTGACCTCGACGGGCGGGGCCTGCGGCACCTGGACGGCCTCGACGTTGGCGGCGTACCCGGAGGCATCGCGCACGAAGGTGTCCTCCCCGTTCGGGCTGACCGCGAGGAACTCCTCGCTCGCGCTGCCACCCATCGCACCGGAGTCCGCGTGGACGATGACGTACTCGAAGCCGAGCCGGTCGAAGATCTTGATGTAGGCCCGGCGGTGCGCGTCGTAGGCCTGCTGCAGACCGGCGGCATCGACGTCGAAGGAGTAGCTGTCCTTCATGATGAACTCACGTCCGCGCAGCACGCCGGCGCGCGGTCGGGCCTCGTCGCGGTACTTCGTCTGGATCTGGAAGAGCAGGAGCGGCAGGTCCTTGTACGAGCCGTACATGTCCTTGACCGCCAGGCAGAACATCTCCTCGTGGGTCGGCCCCAGGAGCATCTCGGCGCCCTTGCGGTCGGTGACCCGGAAGAGGTTGTCCCCGTACTCGGTCCACCGGTTCGTCGCCTCGTAGGGCTCCTTCGGCAGCAGCGCGGGGAAGGAGAGCTCCTGGCTGCCGATGGCCGCCATCTCCTCGCGGACGATCGTCTCGACCTTGCCCAGGACCTTCAGCCCGAGCGGCAGCCACGTGTAGACGCCCGGCGCGGCGCGGCGGATGTAGCCCGCTCGCACGAGCAGCTTGTGCCCCGGGAGCTCCGCATCGGCCGGGTCCTCCCGGAGGGTGCGGAGGAAGAGGGAGGACATGCGCGTGACCACGGAAAAGGACTCCTGGCGGGACGAAGGGGGCGATACCCCTGCAGGATATCCGCCGTCAGCCGATGAGCGCCCTCCCTGCCTCCACGAGCCTCTGGGTGACCAGTCGCACCGCTGCCCGCTCGGCCCGGTCCGGTCGGGAGAGGCCGACGATCCACCGCTCGGAGTGCACCCCGGTCAGCGGCCGAAGGGCGAGCCCGTCACCGGGTCGGGTGGTGAACCGGGGCAGCAGGGCGATGCCCTCCCCGGCGGCGACGAGCGCGGCGATGAGCTGGTTGTCGCGCATGCGCAGTCGTGGCGTGATGGTGCGCCCGGTGGCGTCCCCGATGCGCTGGAGGACGGTGTCGAAGGGGAAGTGCTCGGGAACCCCGATCCACGTCTCGTCCACGACGTCACGGGGGCGAAGGGCCGCACGCTCGGTCAAGGGGTGACCCTGCGGAAGGGCGACATCGAGGGGTTCACGCAGGAAAACGGTGCGACCCAGCCCCTCGGTCCCTGCCGGCACATCGCTGGTCAGACTGTGGGCGACGACGATGTCCGCGTCGGCGACCGCGCCGGCGTAGTCCTGCTCGGCGAGGTCCATGTCGGTGACCTCGAGGGTCACGCTGGAGTCGCTCAGGGAGGCGAAGACCCCGGGCAGCAGCGCAGTCAGCCCGCTCGGGAGACCGGCGACGCGCACGGTCCCGATGGGCTGACCACGGTGCTCCTCCAGCCGGGAGTCGACCCGGGCCAGCGCGGCGGCCACCTCGTCCGCCCCGTCCGCGAGCAGCTCTCCCGCCTCCGTCAGCCGCAGTCGCCGCCCGTCCGGCTCGACGAGCCGGGTGCCCGCGGCCCGCTGGGCCGTGCGCACCTGCTGGGACAACGCCGACGGGGTGCGGTGGGTGGTCGCCGCGACGGCGGCGAGGCTTCCTTGCTCGCGCAGGTCCCGCAGGAGCTCCAGGTGCCTGATGTCCATGAAGGCACCCTACAGCGACCGTGCGCAATCATTCGCTTGTCCTGCATGGTCCCGGAGGATCACGATGGTGCCGTGCCCGTCCGCCATCGCCTGCTCGCCGTCCTCGTCGCCGTCCTGTGGGGCGCGAACTTCATCGCCATCCATGCCTCGCTCGCGATCTTCCCGCCCTTCCTCTGCTCCGCGCTGCGCTTCACCCTCATGGCGATCCCGACGCTCCTGCTCGTCCCCCGACCGCAGGTGCCCACGCGCTGGCTCATCGGCTACGGCACCGGCTTCGGTGTCCTGCAGTTCGCCTTCCTCTACCTCGCGATGAGCGCCGGCATGCCCACCGGCCTGGCCTCCCTCGTGCTGCAGAGCTCGGCCCCCTTCACCGTCGTCCTCGGGGCGGCGCTCCTGGGTGAGCACCTCTCCCGCCGGGCCTGCGCCGGCGTCGGGATCGCTGCCCTCGGCATGGCGGTCGTCGGCTCCCAGCGCCTGTCCGCGGAGGCAGGGGTCCTCCCCTTCGTCCTCACGCTGCTCGCCGGTCTCGGCTGGGCCTTCGGCAATCTCGCGGCCCGGCTGGCCGCTCCCCCCAAACCGCTGCACCTGACGATGTGGATGACCGTCGTCCCGCCGGTGCCGATGCTCCTGCTCTCGCTCGTCGCCGAGGGGCCGGATCGCATCGGTCGAGCCTTCGCCACCTCCTTCTCGAGCGCCCCCGATGCCCTCTGGGCCTGGGCGGGTCTGGCCTACACGACCGTCATCGCCACGGTGGTCGGCTCGGGGATCTGGACCTGGCTGATGTCCCACCACGCGGCAGGATCGGTCGCGCCCTTCTCGATGCTCGTGCCGGTGACGGGCCTGGCGCTGGCCTGGCTCCTCCTCGACGAGACCCCCGCCCCGCTGGAGCTGCTCGGTGGCCTCCTCGTCATCGCGGGGGTCTGGGCGTCCACCCGCGGTCGTCCCGCGCCCACCCCGGTCGAGCCCGCACCGGAGCCGCTGCTGAGGGTGTGACGCAGCATCCCCGATCGGACCGCACGACCTCAGCCGGTGAGGCCGGCCACGAGGGCCGGCAGCACCTCGGCGGCCGGACCGCGCACGTGGTGGTCGCACATGTCGGAGATCTCCGTCTCCGTGGGGTTGATCTCGATGACGGTCGCCCCCTCCGCGCGCGCCATCGCCGGGTACCCGGCTGCCGGGTAGACGACCCCCGAGGTCCCGACGACGAGCGCGACGTCCCCGGGCTCGAGCGTGTCGATGGCCGCGTCGGTGGCCGCGACCGCCGCGTCCGGGAGCATCTCGCCGAACCACACGACGCCCGGGCGGACGTCCCCCTCGCACTCGGGGCAGGTCGGCGGGTCGATCCGCTCCATCGGCTCGACCGGCAGACTCACCTCCGCCGTGTACGGCGCACCGCAGTCCGCGCACCGCAGCTCGCCGAGGCGGCCGTGCACGTGGGCGGTCACCGAGGACCCGGCCCGCTCGTGGAGGTCATCGACGTTCTGCGTCACGATCATCACCTCACGCAGCGCGGCCAGATCGGCGAGAGCCCGGTGGCCGGCGTTGGGGTCGACGTCGCGCACCAGCTGCATCCGCCACGCGTACCAGGCCCAGACGAAGGGAGGGTCCTCCCCCCAGGCCTCCTGCGTGGCCAGCTGGGAGGGGTCGAAGTGCTCCCACAACCCGCTCTGGGCATCGCGGAAGGTCGGCACGCCGGACTCGGCGCTCATCCCTGCGCCGGTGAGGACGAGGACGCGGCGGGCGCCCTGCACGGCGGTGAGGACCTCCGCGGGCAGGGCGATGGTGGACTCGTCGGGCGTGGTCATGCTCGCTCCTTGGGGTGGTGCACGGGCTGGGGCTGTCCGCACATCCTCGCAACCGGCGTGCCGTCCGTCATTGCTCCTCGTAGAGCGCCCGGGTGCCACGACCACGGAAGCCGAGACGCTCGTAGAGGGACCGGGCGGGGTTGTCGCACCCGACGGCGAGCCAGGCGGTGGCACCATCGCGCCGCGCGATCGCCGTGAGGGTCCGGGCGACGAGGTGGGCGCCCAGTCCCCGGCCGCGCCACTGCGGGACCACCCCGACCTCCTCGATCCACCCGGCGGAGACGGTGACGAAGCCCGCGACGTGTCCCGAGGAGTCCATCGCGACCCGGGAGTCCTCCGGCTGGAAGCCGCGCTGCTCCCGCAGCCACCTCCCCCGGGCCCGGGCACTTCCTGCGTCATGTCCCGGCTGGTCGGCGAAGGAGGCGGCGTAGGCGTGCTGGAAGGCCTCGGAGGTGTCGTCGGTGAAGGGCAGCGTGACGAGGTCGTCGGGGCGGCGGACGAAGGGGACGTGCCTGAGTGGATGGCTCATGATCGTCTCCGCGAAGACCCGGTGGAGGCCGAGACGGGCGAAGAGCTCCTCCGCCTCCGGGCTCATCGAGTCCATGACGAAGCGCACCGGCCCGCTGGTGTGGCTGGTCACCCAGTCGGCGACCTCCTGCCCGATCCCCCGGCCCATGACGGCCGGGTCGACGAGCCCCGTGGCCGTGCGCGTGCCGGAGGCGTCCACCCCGATCGCCGCGGCCGCGACGATGTCACCGAGCTCGTCCCGGCCGCTGATCGCCAGGTCCGTGACCAGGCTTGAGCGCATGTGGTCGGGGTCGGCCAGGTCGGGCAACCCGCCGTCACGCTCGAGGCAGGCCGTGCCGAGTCGCACGAGGGCGTCGACGTCCGCCTCGGTCGTCGTCGCCCACTCCAGCTGGCTCACCGGGCTCAGCCCCGCCCGGCCGCCCTGAGCGCGATCCGCACGAGCGGCCACTGGAGCGGCAGCCGCGCGAGCGTCCCGGCGAGGACACCGATCGCCTGCGGTGTCTGCGTGCGCTGCGCCCGACGAGCGTGGTCGATGCTCATCTGCAGGTTGGCGGGGAAGACCCCGACGAGGAGGGCGGCACCGGCCCATCCGGCCATCTCGCGAGTCGGGGGCACGAGCAGGCCCGCGCCACACGCGATCTCGGCCACCCCCGAGACACGTACGAGCAGTCGGTCGTGGCCGCGCAACGGGGTGGGGACCATCGGCTCGAAGACCTGGGGACGCACGAGGTGGAGCGCTCCCGAGGCGAGGAAGGTGCTCGCGAGCACCGTGGTGGGCAGGTCGAGGTCGACGGCCATGGGTGTCCTTGTCAGAAGATCTGGCGCAGGTTGGCGCGGGAGAGGTCGAGCAGCTCATCTCCACGCCCGGACATCACTGTACGCAACGCGTAGAGGGTGAAGCCCTTGACCTGCTCCGCCGAGATCGCCGGCGGGATGGTCAGCTCCTGCCGGTCGGTGACGACGTCGACGAGCGCCGGCCCGTCGTGGGCGAAGGCCTCGCGCAGGCTCGACTCGAGGTCGCCCGAGTCGGTGACCCGGTAGCCCTTGATCCCGAGCGCGTCGGCGACCTTCGCGAAGTCCGGGTTGTCCAGGCCCGTCCCGAAGTCGGGCAGGCCGGCGGCCTTCATCTCCAGCTCGACGAAGTTCAGCGAGGAGTTGTTGAGCACGACGATCTTGATCGGCAGGTCGTGCTGGCGGACCGTGAGCAGCTCGCCCATGAGCATCGTCAGGCCACCGTCGCCGCTGAGGGTGACGACCTGACGCGACGGGAAGGCGATCTGCGCACCGATGGCGTGCGGCACCGCATTGGCCATGGAGCCGTGGATGAAGGAGCCGATGAGGCGACGGTCACCGTGGCACTGCAGGTACCGGGCGGCGTACACGACCGGCGACCCGACATCGGGCACGAAGACCGCGTCGTCGTCGGCGATCTCGTTGACCAACCGGGCGAGGTACTGCGGGTGGATCGCCTCGTGCGCCTTCCCGAGCCGGCGCTTCTTCGTCGGCTCGGCGAGCTCGTCGAGCTTCTCGCGGGTCCTGCCGTAGTGCGCGACCGCGTCCTCGAGGTGCCCACGGTGCGTCGTGCGTCGCAGCAGTGGCAGCAGCCCCCGGACCGTGTCGCCGACGTCCCCGACGAGCCCGAGCTCCAGCGGTGTGCGCTTGCCGAGCTGCTCCCCCCGCAGGTCGACCTGGATGATCGACGCGTGCGCCGGGTAGAACTGGCGGTAGGGGAAGTCCGTCCCGAGCATGAGGATCGTCTCGGCCTCCTCCATGGCGCGGTAGCCGGAGGCGAAGCCGAGCAGCCCGGTCAGGCCGACGTCGAAGGGGTTGTCCCCCTCGATGTGCTGCTTGCTGCGCAGGGTGTGGACGATCGGGGCGGCGAGGGTGTCGGCGAGGGCGAGGACCTCCTCCTTCGCCCCCTCCGCGCCGACCCCGACGAGCAGGGTCGTGCGCCGGGAGGAGTTGAGCAGATCGGCGGCCCGCTGCAGCTGGTCGGCGCTCGGCACCACCCGGGCCCGCGCCCGCTCGATGATGGTGACCCGCTCGTCGACCGCCTCGGCCTGGGCGACGTCCCCGGGTACGACGAGCACGGCGACACCCCGCTGCTGGATCGCCGCCCGCATCGCGGTCTCGAGCATCCGCGGCATCTGGGCGGGGTCGGAGACCATCTCGCAGTAGACGCTGCACTCCTGGAAGAGGTTCTGCGGCTGCGTCTCCTGGAAGTAGCCGCTGCCGATCTCAGCGCTCGGGATCTGGGCCGCGATCGCGAGCACCGGCACCCGGCTGCGCTGCGCGTCGAAGAGCCCGTTGATCAGATGGAGGTTGCCCGGCCCGCAGCTGCCCATGACGAGACCGAGCTCGCCGGTCAGCTCCGCGTGCGCGGCGGCCGCGAAGGCCCCGGCCTCCTCGTGGCGCACCAGGCGCCACTCGAAGCTGCCGTCGCGGCGCATGGCCTCGGTGAAGCCGTTGAGCGAGTCCCCGGGGACACCGTAGGCACGCGTGGTGCCGTTGGCCCTGAGGGTGGCGATGACGGTGTCGGCGATGGTGCTCACGAGAACTCCCGGGCTCGGTGGCTGGTGCGTCGCCACGCTATCCCGATCGGCGGCACCGGCCTGCCCCCAGCCGCCGGGACTGGCACAGTGGCAGGCACTGGCCCCGACCGAGAGGAGCGCACCCATGCGCGCCGTGTACGCAGACAGCCTCAACCCGGACGACCCGCTGGCCGGCCTCGTCGTCGGCGACCGCCCGGAGCCCGAGGTGCCGGACGGGTGGACCAGGGTCACGGTCAAGGCCACCGCCCTCAACCACCACGACCTGTGGTCGCTCAAGGGGGTCGGCCTCGGACAGGACAAGCTGCCGATGATCCTCGGGTGCGACGCCGCGGGCGTCGACGAGGACGGCACCGAGGTCCTCGTCCACGCGGTGATCTCCGACCCGGGGTTCACCGGCAGCGACGAGACGACCGACCCGAAGCGCTCGCTCCTGTCCGAGCGGCACCAGGGCACCTTCGCCGAGACGGTCGTCGTGCCCACGCGCAACGTCATCCCCAAGCCGGCGGGTCTGTCCATGGAGGAGGCCGCGTGCCTGCCCACGGCCTGGCTCACCGCCTACCGCATGCTCTTCGTCCGTGGCGGCGTCCGCCCGGGCGAGACGGTGCTCGTCCAGGGCGTCGGTGGTGGCGTGGCCACCGCGCTGATCACCCTGGGCCGGGCAGCCGGCGTGCGCGTGCTCGCGACCTCGCGCAGCGAGGAGAAGAAGGCACGGGCGCTCGACCTCGGTGCCCACGCCGTCTTCGACGTGGGCGAGCGCCTGCCGCAGAAGGTCGACGCCGTCATGGAGACCGTCGGGCGGGCCACGTGGGACCACTCGATCCGCTCCCTTCGCCCCGGCGGTCGGCTCGTCATCTCGGGCCACACCTCCGGACCCCAGCCCGACGACGCCCAGCTGACCCGGATCTTCTTCCTCCAGCTGAGCGTCATCGGCTCGACGATGGGCACCCGCGACGAGCTCGGTGATCTCGTGCGGTTGCTGGACTCATCGGGCACCCGCCCGCTCATCGACCGCACCCTGCCCCTGGAGTCGGCGCGCGAGGGTTTCGCGGCGATGGACTCCGGTGACCTCGTCGGCAAGGTCGTCTTCACCCTCTGATCAGAAGAGGATCGTGGCGAAGGTGCCGACCCGCTCCATCCCGATGCGCTCGTAGGTCGCCATCGCGGCGACGTTGAAGTCGTTGACGTAGAGCGTGGCGAGGGGGGCGTGGTCGGCCATCGCCTGCTCCACCACCGAGGCCATGAACCCGGCGGCCAACCCCTGCCCGCGCAGCTCGGGGGCGAGCCACACGCCCTGGATCTGGCAGGTGTCGAGGGCCACCGACCCGATGTCGGCCTTGAAGACCACCCGGCGGCCCTCGATGACGACATAGGTGCGCCCCTGGACGATCAGCCGCCGGATGGAGTCGCGGTAGAAGGCCACGCTGCCGGTGTAGGGGCGGTAGCCGATCTCGTGGGTGAACATGTGCTCCGCCGCCGGCAGGACGAGGTCGACCTCGTCGAGGGTGGCGCGCCGCACGCGTTCGTCGATGGCGAAACCCAGCCGTGACGGTGGGGTCCGGGTGGCCATCAGCGGCTGCTCGGAGCGCAGCGAGCGCGGGTTGGGGAAGGTCGTGCCGGTCTCGCTCCACAGGCCGAGGACCTCCTCGCGGGGTCCCAGGAAGGAGGCGCAGCGCCGTCGGACCTTGTGGACCTGGGCGGCCAGTGGGCCCCAGCTGACGACGTCCGTCCCGACGGGGACGACATTGGCGAGGGTCCACACGAAGGCCTCGAGTCGGCCCTGAGAGAACCAGCCGTGCGCGGCGGTCGAGCCGTACCCGAGCCCGCCGTCGAGGATGCGGCTGGCGACGAAGACGTGGGCCGCGGGGTCGCGCGCACACAGGTCGAGAGCGTCGTCGACATCGTCGACACCCAGGATCCTCGTGGGTTGGCGGGTGCGCAGCACCCCCACAGCCTAGTGAGGCGTCGCCGCCGTCGGGGACGAAGGGGGGTGGCCTCCTCGCGGGTCAGCCCACCGTGACGCTCGCGCCCTGCTCCTCGTCGGCGTCGACCTCGCCCATCTCCTCGGCCATCCGCATGGCCTCCTCGATGAGGGTCTCGACGATCTGCGCCTCGGGAACGGTCTTGATGACCTCCCCCTTGACGAAGATCTGGCCCTTGCCGTTGCCGGAGGCCACCCCGAGGTCGGCCTCACGCGCCTCGCCCGGACCGTTGACGACACACCCCATCACGGCGACGCGCAGGGGGACGGTCATGCCCTCGAGGCCGGCGGTCACCTTGTCAGCCAGCTCGTAGACGTCGACCTGGGCGCGGCCGCAGCTGGGGCAGGAGACGATCTCGAGCTTGCGCGGGCGCAGGCCCAGGCTCTGCAGGATCTGCTGGCCGACCTTGATCTCCTCGACCGGTGGGGCGGAGAGGGAGACGCGGATCGTGTCACCGATACCGCGCGAGAGCAGCGCGCCGAAGGCGGTCGCGGACTTGATCGTGCCCTGGAAGGCCGGTCCGGCCTCGGTGACGCCGAGGTGCAGGGGCCAGTCCCCCGCCTCGGCGAGCAGCTCGTAGGCGCGCACCATCGTCACGGGGTCGTTGTGCTTGACCGAGATCTTGAAGTCGTGGAAGTCGTGCTCCTCGAAGAGGCTGGCCTCCCACACCGCCGACTCGACGAGCGCCTCCGGGGTGGCCTTGCCGTACTTCTCGAGCAGGCGCTTGTCGAGGCTGCCGGCGTTGACGCCGATCCGGATCGAGGTGCCGTGGTCCTTGGCGGCCCGGGCGATCTCCTTGATCTGGTCGTCGAACTTGCGGATGTTGCCCGGGTTGACGCGCACGGCTGCGCAGCCGGCCTCGATCGCCGCGAAGACGTACTTCGGCTGGAAGTGGATGTCGGCGATGACCGGGATCTGGCTGTGCTGGGCGATCTGCGGGAGGGCCTCGGCGTCGTCGGTGCTGGGGCACGCGACGCGCACGATGTCGCACCCGGCGGCCGTCAGCTCGGCGATCTGCTGGAGGGTCGCGTTGACGTCCGAGGTCACGGTCGTGGTCATCGACTGCACCGAGATCGGGCTCTGGCTGCCCACACCCACGGAGCCGACCTTGATCTGGCGGGTCGGGCGGCGCGGCGCCAGGACGGGTGCAGGGGCCTTCGGCATTCCCAGGGAGACGCTCATACCCCCATTATGCGGCCTCCTGCCTGAGCGGGCGCTGTGCGGGGGTGTGCGTCAGGTGAGGCGGATCGGCTTGACGACGTCCGCGTAGACGAGCAGGAGCGTCATCGCGATGAAGGCGAGCGCGACCCCGTAGGCCAGGGGCAGTGCCTTGGCGACGTCGACCGGGCCGGGGTCCGGCAGGCCGCGCGCCTTGGCCCAGCCCTTCTTCACGCCCTCCCACAGGGCGCCGGCGACGTGGCCGCCGTCGAGCGGGAGCAACGGGATGGTGTTGAAGGCGAAGAGGACGAGGTTGAGCGAGCCGAGGAGGGACAGCAGGAGGATGGCCTTGTCCGTCGTGTCACCGAAGACGTCCGAGCTGGCCACCTCACCGGCGACGCGGCCGACGCCGACGACCGACATCGGGCCCTCGGGGTCACGCTCGGCGCTGCCGAAGGCGGCCTCGGCGACCCCCACGAGCTTCTGCGGGATCTTCACGAGCAGCCCGTAGGTGTCGCCCACCATGTCCCCGAAGAGTCCGGGAACGGCGGTGATCGGCTGCTTCTGCATCTCGCGCGTGCCGCTGGCACCGAGGAAGCCCGCGCGTTCGGTGAGCATCTCCCCCTTCGCGTCCCGCTCGATGGCACCGTCCTCGTCGTACTTGGGCATGTTCATGACGATCGGGTCCGCCTGGAGCCGGGTACTCGTGCCGTCACGGGTGACGGTCAGGCTGAGCGGCTCGTCGAGGTTCTCGCGGATGCCGGTGCGCACGTCCTCCCAGGTCTCGACCGGGGCGCCGTTGACCGCGGTGATCCGGTCACCCGGCATGAGGCCGGCCTCGTTGGCCGGGGCCACGGGCATCTCCTCGGTGCACTCGGACTTGGTCTGCTGGCCGGCGCGGGAGATGTCGACGCACTCGCTCACCGAAGAGACCTCGGGCGTGGTGACGGCGACGCCGCTGAGCGTGAAGATGCCGGTGAAGAGCACCAGCGCGATGAGGAGGTTCATCATCGGGCCGCCGAGCATGATGACGACGCGCTTCCACACGGGCAGCTGGTAGAACATCCGCCCGTCGTCACCGGGGCGGACCTCCTCGAGGCTCTGCTGACGGGCCTCGTCGATGAGCTGACCGACACGACCGGTGCTCGAGGTGCGCGTCATCATCGGGTCCTGCCCCTTGGCGGGCGGGAACATCCCGATCATCCGGATGTAGCCGCCGAGGGGGATCGCCTTGACGCCGTACTCGGTCTCCCCACGACGCCTCGACCACACCGTCGGCCCGAAGCCGACCATGTACTGCGGCACGCGCACGCCGAACTTCTTCGCCGGGACGAGGTGACCGACCTCGTGCAGCGCGATGGACAGAGCGATCCCGATGAAGGCGAGCAGGACCCCGAGGGCGAAGAGCATGCCCTCATGTTCTCACTCCCTGCTGTTCGAGCGCGACAGCCCGAGGACCTGCGCGGCTTCCCGACGGCCCCACGAGTCCGCCTCGAGCACCCCGTCGACGCTCGTCGCGTCGAAGCCGGCCGGGTCATGGCGCTCGAGGACCGCGGCGATCGTGTCGACGATGTCGAGGAAGCCGCACGCCCCCTCGTGGAAGGCATCGACGCCGACCTCGTTGGCCGCGTTGTAGACGGCCGGGTGCGTGCCGCCGGCCGCGCCGACCTGCTGGGCCAGTCGCACCGCCGGGAAGGCCTCGTCGTCGAGCGGCTCGAAGCGCCAGTCGGCGGCCCGGGTCCAGTCGACGGGGGTCTCGACGTCGACGAGCCGCTCCGGCCAGGACAGCCCCAGGGCGATCGGCGCGAGCATCGTCGGCAGGCCGAGCTGGGCGATGACCGCGCCGTCGTGGAACTCGACCATCGAGTGGATGATCTGCTGCGGGTGGACGACGGCCTCGATCGCCGCCATCGGCACGTCGAAGAGCAGGTGGGCCTCGATGAGCTCCAGGCCCTTGTTGACCAACGTGGCGCTGTTGGTCGTGATGACCCGCCCCATCGCGAAGTTCGGGTGATTGAGCGCGGCGGCGGGGGTGACCTCGCGCAGCGCGGACCGGTCCATCCCGCGGAAGGGACCACCGCTGGCGGTGACGACGAGCTTGCGCACCTCGTCCGCGCGACCGGAGCGCAGGGCCTGCGCGATGGCCGAGTGCTCGGAGTCGACGGGGACGATCTGCTCGGGCGCAGCCGCGGCGCGCACGAGCGGTCCGCCGATGATCAGCGACTCCTTGTTGGCCAGGGCCAGGCGGGCGCCCGACCGCAACGCGGCCAGCGTGGGCCGCAGCCCGATGGCGCCGGTGATGCCGTTGAGGACGACGTCGGTGGGCGCACCGGCGACCTCGGTCGCGGCGTCGGGGCCGACGAGCACCTCCGGGGCGTAGCCGGTGACACCGGCGCGCCGGGATGCGTCCGCGATGGCCGAGCCCAGCTCCGCCACGCTCCCGGTCGCCGCGGCGACGAGACCCGGGGTGTACCGCGCGGCCTGCTGCGCCAGGAGGTGGAGGTTGGACCCGCCGGAGATCGCGACCACCTCGAATCGCTCGGGGTGGGCCGAGATGACCTGCAGTCCCTGGGTGCCGATCGATCCGGTCGACCCGAGGAGGGTGACGCGCGTGCTCATCCCCGCACCTCCGCGCTCGTGCCCCGGCGGCTGGAGTCGATGGCCTCCCGGCGGGCGAGGCGGTTCGCGCGACGGATCCCCGCCTCGCGGTGACGACGGTGCTCCTCCTCGCTCTCGATGCTCAGCTCGGGGACCTGGCGGGTCCCCCCTTCGCCGTCCACCGCCACGAAGACGAGGTAGGCGCTGGCGACATGGACGCGCTCGGTCACGGCGTCCCACCGGTCGACCTCCGCCCGCACCCCCACCTCGAGCGAGGTGGTGCCGGCCCAGTTGACCTGGGCGCTGACGTGGAGCACGTCGCCGACCCGCACGGGGTTGACGAAGGCCATCTCGTCCATCGAGGCGGTGACCGCGGGGCCCTCGGCGAAGCGGTTCGCCGAGACCCCGGCGGTGTCGTCGACCATCTTCATGATGTTGCCGCCGTGCACATTGCCCAGGAGGTTGGCCTCGGCCTGGGACATGACTCTCGAGAGGGTGATGCGGGTGTCTGTGGGTGTCGTCACGGGCCCATCATCCCAACGTCCGGGCGCCTTGCTCGTCGTGGTGGGCGATCAGCGGTCGGCGACGACGACACTCACCCCGGCGTACTCACGCTCGAGGTCGGCGAGGACGCCGATGACGCCCGGGTCGCTGCCGGTGTCGAGGGACGGCGCGGTGGGGCCGACGTCCTGGCCGGGACGCCAGATGAGCGTCCACGGCGCCTCGTGACGGTCGGCGACGTCGCGCAGGCAGTCCATGAGGGCGTCGAGGTTGCGGCCGAAGTGCTCGGGGAAGGCCAGCGCGTCGGCGAAGCGGTCGTAGGTCTCCTCGCGGCCGGCTCCCCCGTCGACGAGGTGCACGTGGTCGGTGCCGGCGGCGGCCCGGGCGAGCAGCCCGTCCACCCCGGCGGCCTCGATGTGGATCATCGCCCCTCCTGGATCTGGCGGAAGCTGGCGTAGTGGTCCTCGGTCCAGTAGCGGTCCCCGCCCTCGCCGCCGACGATGCGCCGGGCCCCGCGACCGTCCTCGCCGGGCGTGGGCACCGTGTACTCGCGGTAGTACCCACGCTCCTGCGAAGGGAGGATGCCCTCCCGGTTGTGGAAGGTCACCCCGTCCCGGTCGTCGGGGAAGGGCCCCTCGGAGCGGATGAGGTCGAGCATGCGCTGCCCCTGCGTCGGCAGCCGCGACTGCGGGATGGTCGCGAGCGACGACTCCGGGGTGCTGTCCGAGCCGGGCGTCGCGCTCGCCGACTGCGTGCTGCCACCGCCGCCGGAGCCGCTGCTCCCGTCGCTGTCCCCACCGACGGCCAGCCAGACCCCGCCGACGACGACGGCGAGGCCGACGATGAGCTGGAGCGCCCACCGCACCGCTCGCGGCATCAGAGGGCGAGGCCGACGTACTTGGTCTCCAGGTACTCGTCGATCCCCTCGAAGCCGCCCTCGCGGCCGAAGCCGGAGTGCTTGACCCCGCCGAAGGGAGCGGACGGGTTGGACACGACTCCCTGGTTGACGCCGACCATGCCGAACTCGAGCGCCTCGGCGATCCGGATGGTCCGGGCCGTGTGCTCGGTGTACACGTACGCGACGAGGCCGTACTCCGTGGAGTTGGCCAGTCGGATCGCCTCCTCCTCCGTCGTGAAGGTCGTGATCGGCGCGACCGGACCGAAGATCTCCTCGGTGAGCATGCGGGCACCGGCCGGCACGTCGGTCAGGACGGTCGGCGGGTAGAACCACCCCTTGCCCGAGGGCACCTCCCCGCCGGTGAGGGTGCGGGCGCCCTGCTCGACGGCGTCGTCGACGAGCTCGGCGACGCCGGCGCGGGCCTTCTCGGTGATGAGCGGCCCGACGTCGACTCCCTTCGTCGTGCCCTTGCCCATCGTCAGGGCGCCCATGCGGTCGGCGAGCGCCGTGGCGAAGTCCTCGGCGATGGACTCGTGGACGATGAACCGGTTGGCGGCCGTGCACGCCTCACCGATGTTGCGCATCTTGGCGAGCATCGCGCCCTCGACGGCGCGCTCGAGGTCCGCATCCTCGAAGACGACGAAGGGGGCATTGCCCCCGAGCTCCATCGACGTGCGCAGCAGCTGCTCGGAGGACTGCTCGACGAGCTTCTTGCCGACGGCCGTCGACCCGGTGAAGGTCAGCTTGCGCAGGCGCGGGTCACGGATGATCGGCTCGCTGACCTCACCGGAGGAGGTCGTCGTGACGACGTTGAGCACCCCGGCGGGCAGACCGGCCTCCTCGAGGACCTTCGCCAGGGCGAGCATCGTCAGGGGGGTCTCGTGGGCGGGCTTGATCACCGTCGTGCATCCGGCGGCGATGGCCGGGCCGATCTTGCGGGTACCCATGGCCAGGGGGAAGTTCCACGGAGTGATCGCGAAGACCGGGCCGACGGGCTGCTTCATCGTCATCAGGCGGGTGCCGCCGGAGGGCGCGACGGCGTACCGGCCGTGGATGCGCACCGCCTCCTCGGCGAACCAGCGGAAGAACTCGGAGCCGTAGGTCACCTCACCGCGGGACCCGTCCAGGTTCTTGCCCATCTCGAGGGTCATGAGCATCGCGAAGGTCTCGGCACGCTCGGTGAGCAGCTCGAAGGCCGAGCGCAGGATCTCCGAGCGCTCGCGCGGGTCGGTCGCGGCCCAGCCCGCCTGGGCCTGCGCGGCGGCGTCGAGGGCTGCCGCGCCGTCGGCGGCCCCGGCGTCCGCGACCTCGACCAAGGTCTTGCCGGTCGCCGGGTCGGCGACGGCGAAGGTGGCGGAGTCGGCGGCGTCACGCCACCGCCCCCCGATGAAGAGCTGGCTGGGTGCGTACTCAAGGGCTGACTTCTGCGTCACGGTGGCCATGGGGACACGGTACGAGCAAGTCGGCGGCAGCACGAGCAGCTCGGCGCCCGCCCTGCACCGGCCCCGAGCGCCACCGTCACCCGGGCCCGTGAAGTTCGCTCCCCATGCGCCGAACTGGCGCAAGTCTTCCTGTTTTGAGACGCTGGGGCCGATGAACTTCCCGCTCCCACCGGAGGCCACCGTGACCCCCTTCGCCCGAGTCCTCCTCGACCAGGCCCACTCCAGCGCGTGGTCCCTCGATGCCGATCACGCCGCGCTGATGAACCCGGCCAACCCGGGTGACGCCAGCCTGGCGCGGTCCGTCGCCCTCCTGCGCGAGCGCGGCACCGAGGTCCGTGCCCACTGCGACGGCGAGCTGACCCCCGCGGCCCTGTCCGACGTCGACGTCCTCGTCATCGCCCACCCCGCGGCCGCCTCCAGCGAGCGTGTCGCCGGCGACCTGCCGCCGATCCTCTCCCCCCGCGAGATCGAGGCCGTCGTCGACCACGTGGGCGCCGGCGGCGGCCTGGTCGTCCTCGGCGAGTGCGACCACGACGCCCACGGCAACAACCTCAACGAGCTGCTCGCACCCTTCGGCGTGCAGATCGTCTCGACCCTCGTCCACGAGTCCGCCGACGGTGGCCGGCGCCACCACGGCAATGCGACGTGGGTGCGCGCCGAGACCGCGCGCACTCCCGGCCAGGGAGTCATGGCCGGCATCGAGGAGCTGTGCTTCTACCGTGCCGGCGCCCTCGACGTCTCCGGCGCCCCCGCCGCCCGCGTGCTCGCCCGCTCCTCGGCGACGGCCCACCCGGCCGGTCGGCCGATGGCCGCCACCCTCGAGCACGGTGGTGGTCGGGTCGTCGTCCTCGCCGACTCCGACCTCGTCGGGGACGACTCGATCGGCGAGCTCGACCACGAGGAGCTGTGGGTCAACCTCGTCACCTGGGCGGGCAACGGTGGGCACGCCCGAACCAGCACGCTGCCTGAGGTGCGAGGAACGAGCCTCGAAGGGAGCGAGGCCTGGTTGGCACTCAAGGCCGCCGTCGAGGAGCTGCGGCTGATGCAGACCACGGACGGGTCGCTGCACGAGGACGCCGACCGCGACCGCGCGACGGTGCTCGTGACGAGCCTGACCCGGCGACTGGCCGAGCTGGCGCCCCACTTCCCGCACGACGCCGACTACCTCGCGGCGCTGCCGGTGGACCTGCAGCGCTGGGTCGACGACGGCTTCGGGGTGCCCGACTTCCTCGACAGCCTGCTCGCCTTCCGTCCCGACACCCACCGGGTCGACGGCGCCGTGCACCTCGTCGTCTTCCCCATGTACACCCAGAACGGCAACCCGAGCCGGGTCTTCGAGGCCGTGCTCCTCGACGTCATGTGGCCGCAGTGGCTCGCCGACGTCGAGGCGACCTACGACAACCCGATGTTCCTGCCGGTGCGCTTCCTCGACCACACCCCCGGTTACGACACCAACTCCGCCGTGCTCTTCCCCGAGACCGTCGCCGTGCGCGAGGTGCCGACCTTCTCCTGGGGCGCGATCTTCTGCGACCGGGAGGCGGCCCGCTTCCGGCGGGTCAGCGCGGCCGCGGCGGACACCCTCGGTCTGGACCTGCCGCCGGAGGGCGAGCGACTCGTCGGATCCCAGGCGGTCGCCCAGTCGACCTTCGCGATGTGGGACCTCATCCACGACCGCACGCACAGCCACGGCGACCTGCCCTTCGACCCGTTCATGATCAAGCAGCGGATGCCCTTTTGGATGTACGCCCTCGAGGAGCTGCGCTGCGACCTCAACACCTTCCGCCAGTGCGTCTCGCTGGCGCAGGAGGGCCACCCCTACGCCCGGTCGGTGCAGCTGGCGATCCTCTTCGACCGGCTCTTCCGCTTCCCCGTCACCGGCGACCGGGTGCGCAACTACGACGGCCTCGGCGGCCAGCTGCTCTTCGCCTGGTTGCACCGGCACGACGCCCTGCGCTGGACGGACAACACGCTGGCCTTCGACTGGCAGCGCACCCCGGCCGCGGTCGTCGCCCTCTCCGACGAGGTCGAGTCCCTCTACCGCAGGGGCATCGACCGCTCGCGCGTCGGTCACTGGATGGCCGCGCACGCCTTCGTCGCCGACTACGTCGCCCCGCACCCGGCCTCCGCGTGGGCGAAGGGGGCGGAGGGGCTCCCGCTCGACGGCCCACCCAAGGGCCTGACCGACCTCGTCCAGCCCGACGAGTTCCCGCTCAACGTCTTCTACGAGGCGCTGCGCAAGAAGCTCGCCCCGGTGATCGAGTCGACCCGCGGGATCACCGGTACCCGGGACCCCCGGGCCGAGGAGGCCGCTCGGGTCGACGGGGCGCAGGCTGTCAGGATGTCCGCGTGACCGACACGAGCACCGAGGCATTCACGCCCATCCACGACCCGTCCACCCGGGGCTTCGCCAGCGACAACTACGCCGGGATCCACCCCGAGGTGCTCGCGGCGATCGTCGCCGCCAACGGAGGCCACCAGGTCGCCTACGGCGAGGACGTCTACACCGCGCGCCTGACCGAGGTCCTCACCGAGGTCTTCGGGAGGCAGGCGATGGTCTACCCGGTCTTCAACGGCACGGGCGCCAACGTCCTGGCGCTGCAGGCGGCCACCCCACGCTGGGCATCGGTGCTCACCACGAGCAGCGCCCACATCCACGTCGACGAAGCGGCTGCCCCCGAACGGGTCGGCGGTTTCAAGGTCAACGTCATCGACACGCCCGACGGCAAGCTCACGCCGCAGCTCATCGAGGCCTACCCGGCGAGGGTCGAGGACGAGCACTTCGCCCAGATCGGGGTCGTGTCGATCACCAACTCCACGGAGGTCGGCACCGTCTACACCGGTGCCGAGATCCGGGCCATCGCCGACCTGGTCCACGAGCGCGGGTGGGTGCTGCACCTGGACGGCTCACGGCTGTCCAATGCCGCCGCGGCGCTCGGGGTCGGGCTGCGCGAGCTGACCACCGACGCCGGCGTGGACATCCTCTCCCTCGGCGGGACGAAGGCCGGCGCGATGCTCGCCGAGGCGGTCGTCGTCCTCTCCCCCGACCGCGTGGCCGGCGCGACCTTCCTGCGCAAGCAGTCGATGCAGCTGGCGAGCAAGATGCGCTTCGTCTCCGCGCAGCTCCTCGCCCTCTTCGAGGGGGACCTGTGGCGGCGCAATGCCGAGCACGCCAATGGCATGGCCCGCCGCCTCGCCGACGCGGTCGCCGACATCGACGGGGTGCGCCTGGTCACCGAGGTCGAGGCCAATGCGGTCTTCCCGATCCTCCCGCGCGAGGTCAGCGAGCGGCTCATGCAGCGCTTCCGCTTCTACTTCTGGGACGAGAGCACCGGGCAGGTCCGGTGGATGTGCGCCTGGGACACGACCGAGAGCGATGTCGACGCCTTCGCGGCCGCCGTACGGGCGGAGCTGGCTGCCCCCTGATCCGCGCGTGACCACGTGGGGCCACGGACCGGTCCGGGCACCTCACAGCCCGTTGTCAGGAAACTTCGTTACACCTGAAGCGTGGCCCTCACATCGTCGCGCATCACGAGCGCACCCGTTCTTGCTGGTGCGCTCATCATCGTGACCGTCCTCGCGGCCGGCCCCCTCCAGCCTTTGGACGCTGCCCTGCAGGGCTACTGGGCCAAGAAGTACACGCCCAACTGGACCACCTTCCTCGACTCCGTCCCCAATGCCGTGGCCGGCCAGGCCGTCTGCCTGCCCATCCTCGTCGCCGTCGCCGTCGTCATCGCCTGGCGCCGACGCACGTGGCACCCGGTGATCATCGTCGTCGCGGCCGAGGCCGCCTTCTACGGCGGGATCGGCGGGATGAAGCTCCTGCTCGGGCGTACCGCACCGGCCGCCGGTGAGGGGGCCTTCTGGCAGGGAGGGGCCATCGAGCACGGGTGGTACGGCATCGCCTACCCGTCGGGCCACGCCGCCGAGGCGGTCCTGATGTACGGCGCCGCCGCCTACCTGCTGCGCACCTACGCCGGACCGGACATGCGCATCCGCAAGCGGCTCAGCTGGCTCGTCGGCCTGATCACCGTCAACGCGATCGTCGTCGCCTTCTACCTCGGGTACCACTGGCCGACGGACCTGCTCGGCGGGATGATCGCCGGCGGCCTCATGCTGCGGATCATCGTCGACGTGGACCGGTGGATCGCCGACCGGAGGCTCCGCGCCCCCGCGACCCGCACGGCGGCTCCCGTCCGTGTGGCGCCCGCGACGGCACCCGCCCTGCCCCGGCCCGCGCTCACGCGTGCGGTCGCGACGGCGTCGCTGCCGGGCCCCGTGCAGCTGCCCGAGCTGCGCCCGGCTGCCGTCTGTCGACGCTCACCGTGGGAGCGTCCGGCGACGTCCTCCCTCCTGCGGGAACACCCGAGGGCACATCGCCGGCGCGAGCTGGCGACCTCCGGCCAGGGCTGACTGCGCTCAGCCGGTGCGCAGGGGCGAGGCCGGGTCCCGCTCCTCCATCCCCCACGGTGACCCGTACCCCTGCGGCCGGTCGGCCGCCAGCAGCTCGAGGAAGGGGGCCGCGTCGAAGGCCTCCGGGCCCTTGACCCCCGTCCCCGACCACCGGCCCGTGCCCAGGAGCTCGAGGGCGATCACCGGGTTGAGGGCGGTCTGCCAGACCACGGCCTGGGCGTCGTACTCACGGACCGAGGTCTCGTTGTCGGCGACGTGGTAGAGGTACACCGCCCGCGGCCGGCCGCCCTTCGTCCCCGTGACGAGGACACCGGCACAGGTCTTGCCGGTCATCCGCGGACCGATGCTCGCCGGGTCCGGCAGCACGGCGGCGACGACGTCCCGGGGGCTCACCGACACCCCCTTGACGTCGACCGGCTCCGTGGCGTCGAGGCCGAGCTCGTGGAGCACCCGCAGCATGGCGATCATCTCCTCGCCGAGTCCGTACTTGAAGCTCACCCGCCCCGCATCCACCCAGCGCGGCATGAGGAGGACCTCCTCGTGCTCGACGTGCACGCACTCGACCGGCCCGATCCCCTCCGGGAAGTCGAACACCTCCGGCTCGGCGAAGGGCGGCAGGGTGATGAAGCCCGCCTCGACGTCTCCCCCGGCGCGATCGCGCTCCCACACCACCGGGGGGTTGAGGCACTCCTCGATGATCGTCCACATCGAGAAGCCGGGCGCGAAGACCTCCTTGCCGGCCTCGTCGCGCACCACGAGGTTGGCGCCGTCCTTCGTCGCGAGCTCATCGATCTCGTCGAAGAGCGTGTCCGCGGCGTGGCGCGCGAAGACGTCCGAGAGCCCGGGCTCGACACCGATCCCGAGCAGGGCCAGCCGCCCGGCCCGCTCCCACTCCCCCGCTGCGGCGAGCTGGCAGTCACCGAGCTTGACCCCCGGGAGCTCGTGCGGACGCTCCGGGTGCGGGGTCGACAGGGACATCGCCATGTCCAGGTAGTCGGCTCCGGCGGCGAGCGCCCCGTCGAAGATCGCCATGACGAAGCGCGGGTCGACGGCGTTGAAGACGTGGGTGGCGGCGTGCTCGCGGGCCAGCGCGGTCACGGCTGCCCTGTCCGAGGCGTCGACCTGCGCCGCGAGGAAGGGAGCATCCCCCCGTCGTTCCCGGGCGGCGGCCACCGTCGCCTCGGCGCGCTCCAGGGAGTAGTCCGCCACCACCCAGGTGTCGTAGAAGTCGCGCTCGGCCGCGATCTTGGCCGCGGCGTCGCCGACGCCTCCGGCGCCGATCATGAGAACTCGCACGGTGATCTCCTTCGTGACTATCGAGAGGTCCGGCTCGTCGCCAGCCGTTGCCCGATGACCACGAGCAGCACGGCGATGGCGAAGAGCGAGAAGCCGATGACATTGGCCTGCGCGGGGATCCCCCGCAGGTAGCTGACGTAGACGAACTTCGGGAAGGTGTTGGTGTCGCCCGAGACGAAGTTGGTGATGATGAAGTCGTCGAAGCTCAGGCTGAAGGCGAGCATCGCGGCCCCGAGGACGCCGGGCATGATCAGCGGCAGCGTCACCCGCAGGAAGGTGCCCACCGGGTCGGCGTAGAGGTCCTGCGCGGCCTCCTCGATGCGGGGGTCGAGGCTCTGCAACCGGGCCCGGATGGTCACGACGACGAAGCTCAGGCAGAACATGATGTGGGCGAAGACGATCGTCACGAAGCCCAGCTGCAGACCGAAGCGCGAGAACCCCTGGACGAAGATCGTCAGCAGGCTCGCGCCGAGCACGATCTCCGGGGTCGCCATCGGGACGAAGACGAGCATGTTGCCGGCCGCCCGGCCGCGGAAGCGGTGCCGCACGAGCGCGAAGGCGATCATCGTGCCGAGGACCGAGGCGACGAGCGTCGCCAGGATCGCGACCTGCAGCGAGGTCGCCAGCGACTCGCAGATGCCCGGCGCACCGCACGGGTTGGTCCAGTGCTTGAGGGTCGGGCCGGCGTTGGAGTTCCAGACGATGTTGGACTTGCGGTAGTCGTTGAAGCTGAAGATCAGGGTGTAGAGCACGGGCAGGAAGAGGTAGAAGAGCACGAGGAGCGCGGCGATCATCGCGAAGCGATCGCCGATCCAGCGCAGGGGGACACGCAGCGCAGCACGCATCTACACCAACTCCTCCGTGCCGAAGCGGCGCACGTACACGAAGACGAGCACGAGGATCATCGCCATCAGCGTGAAGCTCAGCGCGGCGGCCGTGTCGAACCCGCCGGGCACCCGGAAGAACTGGCTCTCGATGACGTTGCCGACCATCTTCGTGCTCCGGTCGGAGCCGAGCAGCTCGGCGTTGACGTAGTCGCCCGAGGCGGGGATGAAGGTCAGCAGCGTCCCGGCGAGGACGCCCGGCATCGACATCGGCAGGGTCACCCGGGCGAAGGTCGTCAGGCCGTTGGAGTAGAGGTCTCCCCCGGCCTCGATGACCCGCGGGTCCGCCCGCTCCAGGGAGGCGTAGATCGGCAGCACCATGAAGGGCAGGAAGTTGTAGGTCAGGCCGGCGACGACGGCGATCCACGTCTCGGTGATCCGCTCGCCGGGGAGGACGTGCAGGGTCGAGAGCACCGAGACGACCGGCCCGTCGTCGGAGAGGATCTGCCGCCAGGCGATGGTCCGCAGGATGAAGGACGTGAAGAAGGGGGCGATGACGCTGATGAGCATCACCCCGCGCCACTTGCCCGCCTTGAAGGCCATCGCGTAGGCCAGCGGATAGGCGAGGAGGAAGGCGAAGAAGGTCGCGAGCGCGCCGAAGACCAGCGAGCGGACCATGTGGGGCCAGAACTCGACGAGCGCGTCGACGTAGTTCCCGACGTTGAGGTCCCGGTAGTAGTACCCGGGGAAACCGGGGTAGTCGCTCTGCAGGGACACGGTGAACAGCTGGACGACCGGGACGACGAAGAAGATCACCAGCCAGGCCATGCCGGGCAGCAGGAGCAGGTACGCCCACCGCCGGCTGCGCCGGGCGTCGATGACATCGGGCTCCGTGTCCGTCATGACGTGGCCTCGGCAGTGGCGATGAAGGCCTTGCCCTCGGCTCCTTCCGGGATCCCGTCCGCCGCGACGACGAAGGTGTGGGCCGGGTTCCAGGAGAGCGACACCTCGTCACCCGGCCGGGTGCGACGGGGCTCGACGTCGAGGTTCTGCTCGTAGACCGTCCACTGGCCCCCCGAGGGGACGGTGACGAGGTACTGGGTGGCGACGCCGGTGAAGGAGACGTCGAGGACCGTGGCCGTGACCCCGCCGGAGGCCGGGTCGCCGGACGGGCCCGCGTCGAGGGTGACCTTCTCGGGTCGCACGCCGAAGAGGACATCCCCGGACGTGACCGCGGCGCGCTCGCGGGGTACCCGCACGCGCGTGCCCGCCGCGTCGAGGACGAGGTGGTCCCCGTCGGAACCGGTGATCCTCGCGGGCACGAGGTTGGACTGCCCGACGAAGCCGGCGACGAAGGCGGTACCCGGGAGGTCGTAGAGCGCCTCGGGGGCCCCCATCTGCTCGATCCTCCCGGCATTCATCACCGCGACCGTGTCGGCCATCGTCATGGCCTCCTCCTGGTCGTGGGTGACGTGGATGAAGGTCAGCCCGACCTCGGTCTGGATCCGCTTGAGCTCCACCTGCATCTGGCGACGCAGCTTCAGGTCGAGGGCACCGAGCGGCTCGTCGAGCAGGAGCACCTCGGGTCGGTTGACGAGCGCGCGGGCGAGGGCCACGCGCTGCTGCTGGCCACCGGAGAGCTGGCCCGGGCGACGGCCGGCGAAGTGGGTCATCTGGACGAGCTCGAGCGTCTCGTCCGCCAGCGTCCCGGCATCAGCGAGCCCACGACGCTTGGGGCCGAAGGCGACGTTGTCGCGGACACTCAGGTGCGGGAAGAGTGCGTAGCTCTGGAAGACGGTGTTGACCGGGCGCTCGTAGGGGCGCGACCCCGTGAGGTCGGCGTCGCCGATGAGCAGCCGCCCCGCGCTCGGCTGCTCCAGACCGGCGACCATCCGCAAGGTCGTCGTCTTGCCGCAGCCCGAGGGGCCGAGCAGGGCGAAGAAGCCTCCGCGGGGCACGTGCAGCGTGAGGTCGTCGACCGCGGTGAAGTTCCCGAAGCTCTTCGTCACCGACTCGAGGCGCAGGTCCCCCTTCGCCTCCCGGACACCACCGGCGCCCCCCGTGCCCCTGGCGAACAGGCCCATCAGTTGCCCACCGCCTTGGCCCAGGCCGCGCTGTAGTCGGCGTCCTCCGTGGCGGACAGGGCGCGGAAGCCCTTGATGTTGTGGTCGGCGATGTAGTCCTCGCCCGGGAAGATGAAGGGGGACTCGGCGAGCTCCGGATCGATCTTCTCCATCTCCGCCCGGGCGCCCTCGACCGGGCAGATGTAGTTGACCCAGGCGGCAACCTCGGCAGCGACCTTGGGGTCGTAGTAGTGATTCATCAGTTCCTGCGCGTTGCGCTTGTGGTGACTCGTGATCGGGACCATGAGGTTGTCGCTCCACAGCATCCCGCCGCTCTCGGGGATGACGAACTCCCAGTCGTCGTCCTCGGTCTCCGCGCGCAGGATGAAGAGGTCACCGGACCAGACGATCCCGGCGACGGCATTGCCGCTCTTGAGGTCGTTGAGGTAGCTGTTGCCCTTGATCCTGCGGATGTACCCGTCGGAGAGGCGCCGGTCGACCTCGGCGATCGCCGCCTCGAACTGCGTCGCGGTGAAGTCTCCCGAGGGGTCGACGCCCTGGTCGAGCATGATCAGGCCGAGGGTGTCGCGGAACTCGCTCAGCACCGAGATCCGCCCCTTGAGGTCGTCCGCCCACAGGTCGTCGAGACTCTTCAGCTCCCGACCGACCTTCTTCTTGTGGTAGCCGATGCCGGCGAACCCGGACTGCCAGGTCAACGAGTGCGTGCGGCCGGGGTCGAAGGAGACGTCCTTGAGCGGCTCGAGCAGGTGGGTGGCATTGGGCATCCGCAGCAGGTCGAGCGGTTGGCACAGCCCCTCCCGGATGATCCGGTTGGCCATCCAGTCGGTGAACGTGAAGATGTCGCGCTTGATGTCCTGGCCGGCGCGCAGCTGCGGAGCGATCTTGTTGAAGTAGCTGTCGTTGTCCTCGATGTCCTCGGTGTAGGAGACCGTCAGGCCCGACTCCTTCTCGAAGGCCTCGAGGCTCGGGTAGCGCTTCCCGGCGTCGTCCATGTCGAGGTAGGCGGTCCAGTTGGCCCACCGCACGGTCTTCTCGGTGTCCGAGCGGTCCTCGGGCAGGTCGACCTCGGCGGCCCCACCCCCTTCCGGCGGGTCCGGAGGGGCGCACGCTCCGAGCGCACCCGCCCCCAGACCCAGCGCACCGGCTCCCAGGAGGGAACGGCGGCTGAGCGAGCCGGCGGAGGAACGACTGCGCGCCGAGGCGCGCGCCGCACGCACGAGTGCCGTCGTCCGGGGGTCGGTCGGGTACCGGGACCGGTCCATGGTGGGACCTCGCTTGGGTGAGCAGGAGTGGGGAGGGGCGCGCGCTGGGTCAGCTCTCGATGTTGGCCATGATGTGCTTGACGCGGGTGTAGTCCTCGAAGCCGTACATGGACAGGTCCTTGCCGTAGCCGGACTTCTTGAAACCGCCGTGCGGCATCTCGGCCACGAGGGGGATGTGGGTGTTGATCCAGACGCAGCCGAAGTCCAGCCGGCGACTCATCCGCATGGCCCGGCCGAAGTCCTTCGTCCACACCGAGGAGGCGAGGCCGTACTCGACGCCGTTGGCCCAGGCGACGGCCTGGTCCTCGTCGGTGAACTTCTGCACGGTGATGACCGGACCGAAGATCTCCTGCTGGATCGCCTCGTCCTCCTGGCGCAGACCCGAGACGACGGCGGGCGAGAGGTAGTAGCCCTCGCCCATCTCGGTGAGACGGCTCCCACCGGCGGCAAGGGTCGCGTGGTCGGGCAGCCGGTTGAGGAACCCGGTGACCTTGTCCAGCTGGTTGGCGTTGTTCACCGGGCCGAGGAGGGCATCCGCGTCGTCGGGCAGGCCGACCTTGGCGTCGTTCTTCGCGAACTCGGCCAGCGCGGCGACGAAGTCGTCGTGGATCCGCGGGGCGACGAGGACCCGGGTCGCGGCGGTGCAGTCCTGGCCGGCGTTGAAGTAGCCCGCCTCGCCGATCCCGGCGACGGCCGCCTCGATGTCGGCGTCGTCGAAGACGACGACGGGAGCCTTGCCACCGAGCTCGAGGTGGGCGCGCTTGAGGTCCTTCGCTGCCGAGGCCGCGACCTCGAGGCCCGCGCGGACGGAGCCGGTGATCGCGACGAGGGCGGGAGTGGGGTGCTCGACGAGGGCCCGGCCGGTCCCCCGGTCGCCGGCGACGACGTTGAAGGTGCCCGCCGGGAAGAACTCGCTGGCGATCTCCGCCATGAGCAGGGTCGTCTCCGGGGTGGTGTCGCTCGGCTTGAGGACGATCGAGTTGCCGGCGGCGAGGGCCGGACCGATCTTCCACGCGGCCATCATCATCGGGTAGTTCCACGGGGTCACCTGGCCGACGACACCGATCGGCTCGCGACGGACCCAACTCTCCAGGCCCTTCATGTACTCGCCGGCGGACTTGCCTTCGAGGATGCGCGCGGCCCCGGCGAAGAAGCGCAGCTGGTCGCACATCACCGGCACCTCCTCCGAGGCGGTGAGCGCGAAGGGCTTGCCCGTGTTCTGCGCCTCGAGGTGGACGAACTCCTCGGCGCGGGCCTCGATGGCGTCCGCGAACTTCAGCAGCGCCGCCTGTCGCTCACCGGGGGTGGTCGCCCCCCACTCCTTGAAGGCCGTCGAGGCGGAGGAGTAGGCGCGATCGATGTCCTCGGCCGTGCTGATCGGCGCGGTCGCGACGCGCCTGCCGGTCGAGGGGTCGATGACGTCCAGGCGCTCGTCTGCGGCGGAGTCGACGTACTCGCCACCGACGAAGTTGCGAAGGGTGCGGGGCTCTGTCACGACAGTGTCCTTACGTACGGAAGATCGGGTGTGACGCCGACCATACCCATGCACGGGCCATATCAACAGTGCCCTGGAACATTTCATTCGATTCCGAGTGTTGACTGGCGAAGTAGATGCGAAATCCGTTGCCTCGGGTTTGCGCTGCCGACGTGATGACGCCACTATGGGCGGGTGACCGAGTCGACCCCACGCGACGCCGTCCGCCTCGACCAGGTGAGCAAGCAGATCATCGAGCACCTGCAGGAGGACGGTCGTCAGTCCTATGCCGCGATCGGCCGAGCCGTCGGACTGTCCGAGGCCGCGGTGCGCCAGCGGGTGCAACGACTCCTCGATGCCGACGTCATGCAGATCGTCGCCGTCACGGATCCCCTCCAGGTGGGATTTCGTCGTCAGGCGATGATCGGCATCTCGGTCGACGGGGACATCACTCCCGTCGGTGACGCGTTGGCGGCGCTCCCGGAGGTCTCCTACGTCGTGACCACGGCGGGAAGCTTCGACATCCTCGCGGAGGTCGTGTGCGAGGACGACGACGACCTGTTGTCACTGCTGACCGACCGGGTCCGCAGCCTGCCCGGCGTCCGGGGCACCGAGACCTTCGTCTATCTCAAGCTGAACAAGCAGCACTACAACTGGGGGACCAGATGACCAACCACCCGACCACCACCGCCCTCGGGACCGACCTGCAGGACGCCGCCCGGGACCACCTGTGGATGCACTTCAGTCGCCACTCGGTCTACGAGGACGGCGGCGAGGTGCCCATCATCGTGCGCGGAGAGGGGCACAAGATCTGGGACAGTGCCGGTCGTGAGTACATCGACGGGCTCTCCGGCCTCTTCGTCGTCCAGGTCGGGCACGGCCGCACCGAGCTCGCCGAGGCGGCGCTGAAGCAGTCCGAGAAGCTCGCCTTCTTCCCGCTGTGGTCCTACGCCCACCCGGCCGCCATCGAGCTGGCCGAGCGCCTGGCCATGGGCGCGCCCGGCGACCTCAACCGGGTCTTCTTCACCACCGGCGGCGGCGAGGCCGTGGAGTCGGCGTGGAAGCTGGCCAAGCAGTACTTCAAGATGACCGGCAAGCCGCACAAGACCAAGGTCATCTCACGCGCGGTGGCCTACCACGGCACCCCGCACGGTGCCCTGTCGATCACCGGCATCCCGCCGATGAAGGCCGACTTCGAGCCCCTCGTGCCCGGAGCCCACAAGGTGCCCAACACCAACATCTACCGCGCCAGCGAGGACCTGCGCGACGACCCGAAGGCCTTCGGCCGGTGGGCCGCCGACCGCATCGCCGAGGCGATCGAGTTCGAGGGTCCGGAGACCGTCGCCGCCGTCTTCCTCGAGCCGGTGCAGAACGCCGGCGGGTGCTTCCCGCCGCCGCCGGGGTACTTCGAGCGGGTGCGCGAGATCTGCGACGAGTACGACGTGCTGCTCGTCTCCGACGAGGTGATCTGCGCCTTCGGCCGGATCGGGTCGATGTTCGCGTGCACCGACTTCGGGTACGTGCCCGACATCATCACCTGCGCGAAGGGGATGACCTCCGGCTACTCCCCGCTCGGCGCGATGATCGCGAGCGACCGGCTCTTCGAGCCGTACAAGAAGGGGACCAGCTCCTTCCTCCACGGGTACACCTTCGGCGGCCACCCGGTCAGCTCCGCGGTGGCCCTGGCCAACCTCGACATCTTCGAGCGCGAGGGCCTGAACGACCACGTCAAGGAGAACGCCCCGAGGTTCCGCAAGACCCTCGAGCGTCTCCTCGACCTGCCGCTCGTCGGCGACGTGCGCGGCGAGGGCTACTTCTACGGGATCGAGCTGGTCAAGGACAAGACGACCCGGGAGACCTTCACCGAGGCCGAGTCCGAGTCGATGCTCCGCGGCTTCCTGTCCAGGGCACTCTTCGACGCCGGTCTGTACTGCCGCGCCGACGACCGCGGTGACCCGGTCGTGCAGCTCGCTCCCCCGCTGACCATCGGCCAGAGCGAGTTCGACGACATCGAGCAGCGGTTGCGCTCCGTGCTCACCGAGGCCGAGAACCACCTCTGAGGCGGTGGGCCGGCCTGGCGCGACGAACTACTGCAGGCAGTAGTTCGTCGCGTCAGCAGTAGCTCGAGCTACTGCTGGGCATACCAAGTACTGCCTGCAGTAGTTCGTATCCGGGTGGGGCGAGGGCGGGCGAAGGGGTGTCCCCTAGTCGAAGACGATGGTGCGCCGACCGCGCAGGACGACCCGGCGCTCGACGTGCCAGCGCAGAGCCCGGGCGAAGGCCATCGCCTCGAGCTCGGCGCCGGTGGCGGCGAGCTGCGTGGGGCTCATCCGGTGGTCGACCCGGCGGAAGTCCTGCTCGATGATCGGTCCCTCGTCGAGGTCCGCGGTGACGTAGTGCGCGGTGGCACCGATGACCTTCACACCCCGCTCGTGGGCCTGCTGGTAGGGGCGCGCGCCCTTGAAGGAGGGCAGCAGCGAGTGGTGGATGTTGATGATCCGCCCCGGGAAGTCACCGCAGACGTCCTCCGAGAGCACCTGCATGTACCTGGCCAGGGCGATGGTCTCGACGCGCTCGGTCTCGATGATCTCCCGCAGTCGAGCCTCTGCCTGCGACTTGTTCTCCTTCGTCACCGGGACGTGGTGGAAGGGGATGCCGTGCCACTCGACCTCGGCGCGGAAGTCCTCGTGGTTGGACACCACGGCCGGGACCTCGACGTTGAGCTGGCCGGTACGCACCCGGAAGAGCAGGTCGTTGAGCACGTGCCCCTGACGGGAGACCATGATCAGCAGCCGGTGCGGCTCGTGCGGGTCGTGGACGTCGACATCCACCCGGAGCTCGGTCGCCAGGCGCGTCCGGGCCGCCTCGAGCGCCACCGCGTCGATCGGCGTGGAGCCGCCGAGGTGCATCCGCAGGTGGAACTCCCCCGTCGACGGGTCGCCGAACTGCTGGCTGTCGAGGATGTTCAGGTCGAGCCCGACCATCGCGCCGGTAACCGCGTGGACGATGCCCCGGCGGTCGGGGCCGTTGAGGGTCAGGACGACCTCTCGCCCGAGGTCGCTCGGGGGTCGCCCGCTCACGCCGTCGTCGCCGCGAGCTGGCCGCAGGCGCCGTCGATGTCGCTGCCGCGGGTGTCGCGCACCGTCGTGGGGATGCCGTGCGCGCGCAGCCGCTCGACGAACTGCTGCTCGACGCCGGGTCGCGAGGCGGTCCACTTCGACCCGGGCGTCGGATTGAGCGGGATCGGGTTGATGTGCACCCAGCCCTTGCCGCGGGCGGTGAGCTTCTCGGCGAGCAGGTCGGCACGCCAGGCCTGGTCATTGATGTCGCGGATCATCGCGTACTCGATGCTCACGCGTCGGCCCGTCGCGAGGTAGTACCGGTGGGCGGCGTCGATCGCCTCGTCGACCTTGAAGCGGGTGTTGATCGGCACCAGCTCGTCACGCAGCTCGTCGTCGGGGGCGTGCAGCGACAGCGCGAGCGTCACCGGGATGCCCTCCCGGGTGAGCCGGTCGATGCCGGTGACGAGCCCGACCGAGGACATCGTGATCCCGCGCGCGCTCATCCCGAGTCCCTCGGGAGCCGGGTCGACCATCCGGCGGATGGCGCCGATGGCGGCCGAGTAGTTGGCCAGCGCCTCACCCATGCCCATGAAGACGACATTGGTCACCCGGTGACCACCGGACGCCGGGAGCGACTCCCCTTCGTCGGCCTCGTCCCCGAGCTCGGCTCCACCCTCGTGCGGGGCGGAGAGGTCACTCGCCTCGGCGAGCATCCGGTTGGCGGCCACGACCTGGCCGACGATCTCGGCGGTCGACATGTTGCGCGTCAGGCCCGCCTGGCCGGTGGCGCAGAAGGGGCAGTTCATGCCGCAACCGGCCTGGCTGGAGATGCAGATCGTCGCCCGCCGCGGGTAGCGCATGAGCACCGACTCCACGGTCGCACCGTCGTGCAGGCGCCAGACGGACTTCAGCGTCGCCCCCTGGTCGGCGGAGATCGTGCGCACCGGGGTGAGCAGTCGCGGCAGCAGCGCGGAGACGAGCTCGTCGCGGCCCCCCTTCGGCAGGTCGGTCATCGCCGCGGGATCGTCGGTGTGGTGGGCGAAGTAGTGCGTCGAGAGCTGCTTGGCGCGGAATCCGGGCAGGCCGAGCTCCTTGGCCACCTCGACCCGTCCGGCGAGGTCGAGGTCGGCGAGGTGGCGCGGCGGCTTGCCGCGCCGGGGCGCGGTCATCGTCAGCTGGCCGGGCACGGGGGGCGCGGTCGAGGGCGTGGGCAGGTCGGTCATCCCCCTCAGTGTCTCAGGCCCGCCAAGCAGGTCAGTACGGGGCGATGATCCGCAGCGCAAACCACGCCAGGGGCACGACGAGCACGAGCGAGTCGAGCCGGTCCATCAGCCCACCGTGGCCGGGGAGGATGTTGGACATGTCCTTGATGCCGAGATTGCGCTTGAGACTCGACTCGATGAGGTCACCGATCGTCGCGACCGGCGCGATGAGCGCCCCGAGGACCGCGCCCTGCCACCAGAGCCCGCCGTCGAAGACGAGCGGGATCGTGATGCCGGCGACGAGCGCACAGCTGACGACCGACCCGGCGAAGCCCTCCCACGACTTCTTCGGCGAGAGCTTCGGCGCCATCGGGTGCTTGCCGAGGAGCACTCCGACGGCGTAGCCACCGATGTCGGAGAAGACGGTGATGAGGATGAAGACGAAGATCCGCCACCGGCCCTGCGGCTCGGCGAGCATCAGCGCGGCGAAGCCGACGAGGAAGCACGGGTAGAGCAGCACGAGGGCCCCGGCCCCGACGTCCCGCAGCGCCCCGGTCAGGCCGTCGGCGACGCGCCAGATGAGGATGGCGATGATCGTCAGGGTGGCCGCGAAGACGAGTGCCTCGGCACCGCGGAGGTACCCGGCGACGGTCATGCTCACCGCGCCCACGGCCACGGGGACGAAGGGGGCGTACAGCCCCCCTTCGGCCAGCGCCTGGCGCATCTCCCACACCGCGACGACCACTGCCACGCAGATGAGCGCGAGGAAGCCGACCGGGTGGAGCAGGAGCAGACCGATCGCCAGCGCGCCGAGGAAGACCCCCGTGCCGATGGCCACGGGCAGGTTCCGGCCCGCGCGGCTGGACGGCCCGGCGGGGGCCGGCGTGGCCGACCGGATGGCGCGACGGGTCACGAAGTCGGACTCGGGCACGTCAGACCTCGGAGAGCTCGGCTTCCTTGGACTTCACGAGGGAGTCGATGGTGTCGGCGTACTTCTTCGTCAGCGCGTCGAGCTCCTTCTCCCCGCGGTTGCCCTCGTCCTCACCGACATCGCCGTCCTTGACGAGCTTGTCGATGGTGTCCTTCGCGTGCCGACGCACGTGGCGTACGGAGACCTTCGCGTCCTCGCCCTGCGTGTGCGCGAGCTTGATGTACTCCTTGCGCCGCTCCGCGGTGAGCTCCGGCATGGTGATGCGGATCGTCGACCCGTCGTTGCTCGGGTTGGCACCGAGGTCGGACTCACGCAGCGCACCCTCGATCGCCTGCAGCGAGGACTGGTCGTACGGGGCGATGAGGAGCGTGCGGGCCTCGGGCGACTGGAAGGAGGCGAGCTGCTGCAGCGGGGTCGGGGCGCCGTAGTAGTCGACCATGACCTTGCTGAACAGGCCCGGGTTGACCCGTCCGGTACGGATCCCTCCGAAGCTCTCCTTGGCCACCTCGACGGCCTTCTCCATCTTCTCCTCGGCTTCGAGCAGGGCTTCCTCGATCATGTCTCTCGACTCCTTCGACTCGACCCTCTCGGGTCGCAACGGGCGGTGCGCGTCAGGGACGCTGGGGCTGGGCTCAGTGTGTCACTCCGGCGGTGACGAGGGTGCCGATCGGCTCGCCGAGCAGGGCACGGGTGATGTTGCCCTCGCCCTCCATACCGAAGACGAGCATCGGCAGGCCGTTCTCACGGCACAGGCTGAAGGCCGCGGCGTCGACGACCTTGAGGTCCTGCTGGAGGGCCTGCTCGTAGGTCAGCCGGTCGAGCCTGAGGGCATCGGGGTTGCTGCGCGGGTCGGAGTCGTAGACCCCGTCGACGCCGTTCTTCGACACGAGGACGGCGTCGCACTTGATCTCGAGGGCGCGCTGGGCGCTCACCGTGTCGGTGGAGAAGAAGGGCATCCCCGCTCCGGCACCGAAGATCACGACGCGGCCCTTCTCGAGGTGCCGGATCGCCCGCCGCGGGATGTAGGCCTCGGCGACCTGACCCATGGTGATCGCGGTCTGAACCCGGGTGTCGATGCCCGCGTCCTCGAGGAAGTCCTGCAGGGCCAGGCAGTTCATCACGGTCCCGAGCATCCCCATGTAGTCGGCACGCGTGCGGTCCATGCCCTGCTCCTGCAGCTGCTTGCCGCGGAAGAAGTTGCCGCCACCGACGACGATCGCGACCTCGATGCCCTCTCGCACGGCGGTGGCGATCTGATCGGCGATGCCGCGGACGACGTCCGGGGACACCCCGACCTTGCCGCCGCCGAAGGCCTCGCCGGACAGCTTGAGCAGGACCCTGCGGCGGGGCGGGGGTGTGGTCTGGTCGGTCACGTGGGCGCTCCCTGGGTCGGGCAGATGGTTTTGCCCGATCCTTCCACAGGTACGGGCGCTGCGAAGACCCCGCCCGTGGACCCGGCCCTTGTCGCCCGGGACGCCCGTCACTAATCTGGGTGCTCCACTCAGCGAGGAGCTCGGCATGGCACCCACGACCCTCCGTCTCGGGACGACCGCCCCCTTGCTCGCCGCCGCTCTGGTGCTCGCCGGCTGTGGTGGCTCCGGATCGACCGAGGCCGCCACGTCCTCCTCGTCCGCCGAGTCCACCTCCTCGACCAGCACGCCCAGCTCCTCCTCCACCAGGAGCTCGACGAGCACCCTGTCGCGGACACACACCACCAGCACGAGCAGCACCAGCACGAGTACCACCAGCTCGACGACCCCCAGCTCGACGAGCGCCTCGACCTCGGCGCCCACGACCGCGACCACGACCACGACGAGCCCACCCAGCACCACGGCCACCACCGCAGCCGCCGCCGTCGGCCCGCAGCGCTGCACACAGGTCACGACGGCCATCGGTGACCGGGCGACGGTCGAGATCATCTCCGGGGACGTCGACTGCACCTTTGCCGTCGACCTGCTGACCCGCTATTACACGAATCCCCCGTCCCCTCCCCAGGGCAGTGGCGGATACGTCGACATCGGCGAGTGGAACTGCAACAGCTCCTCCTCCCAGGCACCGGGCCGGGCCTCGACCTGCCGCACCCAGGCGGGCGGCGAGATCATCGCCCACGCACCCACGTCCGCACCGACGCCCACCACCTCGGCCTCCGCCCCCGCACCGGCCACCGGGTCCTGTGCGCAGATCGACCAACCGACGCTGGACCAGATGTTCCCGGACGGGGTCCAGGACGAGCAGAAGTGCGCCAACTTCATCGGCGGCGAGGCGGGCCACTGACCGCGGTCAGTGGCCGACTCCTCGGCGAGCACGACGAAGGGGGCCGCACCCGGCGAACGGGTGCGGCCCCCTTCGTGGGGTGCAGCGTGGGTCAGGAACCGACGCGGAAGCGCGCGAACTGCGTGGCGCTCGCACCGGCCTCCTCGAGGACCGTGCCGACGGACTTCTTCGAGTCCTTGGCGAAGGGCTGGTCCAGCAGGACGTTCTCCTTGAAGAAGCCGTTGACGCGACCCTCGACGATCTTCGGCAGGGCTGCCTCGGGCTTGCCCTCCTCCTTGGCCGTCTCCTCGGCGATGCGACGCTCGTTGGCGACCGTCTCCGCGTCGATGTCGTCGCGGGTGAGGACGGAGGGGCTGAACGCGGCGATGTGCATCGCGACGTCACGAGCCACCTGGTCGTCGCCACCCTCGGCTCCGAGGAGGACACCGATCTGCGCCGGCAGGTCGGGGCTGGTCTTGTGCAGGTACGCCGAGACCGTGGGGGCCTCGACACGGGCGACCCGCTTGACCTCGATCTTCTCGCCGATGGTGGCGTTGGCGTCGTCGAGGAGCTCCTTGACGCTCTTGCCGTCGACCGGTGCGGCGAGGAGCTCGTCCGCGGTGGACGCCTTCGCCTCGACGGCCGCGGCGAGGACCTGCTCGGCGAGGGCGCCGAAGGGCTCGCTCTTGGCGACGAAGTCGGTCTCGCAGAGGACCTCGACGAGGGTGCCCACGCCGGTCTCGGCCCGGGCGACCACGAGTCCGTTGGAGGCGGTCCGCCCTTCGCGCTTGGTGACGCCCTTGAGGCCCTTGATGCGCAGGACCTCGGTGGCCTTGGCCTGGTCACCCTCGGCCTCGTCGAGCGCCTTCTTCACGTCGAGCATGCCGGCGCCGGTGCGCTCGCGCAGCTCCTTGATGTCAGCGGCGGTGTAGTTCGCCATGTGTGTGCCGTTCTCCTTCGCGGAAGTGAGTGAGTGGTGGACTCAGGCCTCGGGGGTGTCTGCTGCCGGGGTGGCGGGAGCAGTCTCGGGGGAGGTCGCGGTCTGGTCCGACGCAGCGGTCTCGGCCGGGGTCTGCGTTTCGACGGGAGCCTCGGTGGCCGGCACCTCGGCAGCGGCCTCGGTGGCAGCGGCCTGGGTCTCGGCATCGGGGACGGCGGCAGCGGGGGCCTTCTCGACGGCGGTGGCGGTCTCGCCCTCGCCGGCGAGGAGCTCGCGCTCCCACTCGGCCATCGGCTCGGCCTCGGCGGACGCGCCCTCGGTCGCGTTGCCGCCACCTCGTGCCATGAGCCCGTCGGCGACCGCGTCGGCGACGACGCGGGTCAGCAGGGTGACGGAGCGGATGGCGTCGTCGTTGCCGGGGATCTTGTAGTCGACCTCGTCGGGGTCGCAGTTGGTGTCGAGGATCGCGATGACCGGGAGGCCGAGCTTGCGGGCCTCGTCGACCGCGAGGTGCTCCTTCTTGGTGTCGACGATCCACACGGCGGAGGGGACCTTCGCCATGTCGCGGATACCACCGAGGGTCTTCTCCAGCTTGTCCTTCTCACGGCGAAGGATGAGGAGCTCCTTCTTCGTGTAGCCGGAGCCGGCGACGGTGTCGAAGTCGAGCTCCTCGAGTTCCTTCATGCGCGTGAGGCGCTTGGAGATCGTCTGGAAGTTCGTGAGCATGCCACCGAGCCAGCGGTGGTTGACGTAGGGCATCCCGACGCGCGTCGCCTGCTCGGCGATCGGCTCCTGGGCCTGCTTCTTCGTGCCGACGAAGAGGATCGTCCCCCCGTGGGAGACGGTCTGCTTGACGAACTCGTAGGCGTCGTTGATGTAGGTCAGCGACTGCTGCAGGTCGATGATGTAGATGCCATTGCGCTCGGTCATGATGAAGCGCTTCATCTTCGGGTTCCACCGGCGGGTCTGGTGCCCGAAGTGGACGCCGCTCTCGAGGAGCTGGCGCATGGTGACGACGGCCATGCCGAAGTCCTTTCGTCGTGGTTGTCAGTTGGCTCCTGGTGCTCCGACCCACCCCGCCCGATCAGGAGATCGGGACTGCCGTGGTGCGCCCCGGATTCGGAGTCGGAACTCGTCACCCGGTGAAGGAACACGCGAATTCATCCAGACAGACTGGATGTGTCCTCCATCTTAGGGCCACGCGGACGACGGGAGGAAATCCTCCTCACACAACCACGAAGGGGGTGGGCGGGCTCCCCCTTCGCCGGGGTATCCACCGGGGAGCCCGCCCACGACCCGATCAGCCGGCAGCCGTCACTCGAGGACCTCGACCTCCGGCATGCCGTTCTTGCCGGGCTCGGCCTTGGCCGCGCTGTCCGGGTCCTTGGTGATCTCCGCGTCACCGAGGTCGGTCACGAGCACGTCCGTCAGCGGATCGGTCTTCTGACCGGTGATCTCCACGAGGCGCATGCCGGAGATCCCGAGGTGGGAGTCCTCGGAGTAGCGGAACGGAGCCAGGTGCGGGCCGGGCCAGTTCTGGGCGTCCTTCTCGATGACCTCGACGATGCGCTCCCGCGTGAGGTCCTCGCCCGAGGCCTCCAGCGCCGAGACGAAGAGGTAGGCCATCGACATGCCGTAGATCCGGTAGTTCGTCAGCTCACCCTTGCCGCCCTGCTCGTCCCAGACCTGCTGCCACAGGTCGACCCACGGGCTGTCCTCGCCCACACCGGGGATGTACTCGGTCGTCATCACGCCGTCGAGGGCGCCGCCGCCCTTGACCTGGCCCTCCGAGAACTTCGAGAGGAGGCTGCCGGCGAGCTTCGGGTCGGAACCGACATTGGTGTACATCCAGGTCGGCTCGTAGTTGAGCTTCTGGGCGACGAGCTGGCTCAGCGCGGTGTAGCTCGGGGTGTTGAAGCCGACGATGAGGTCCGCACCGGATGCCTTGAGCTTGGCGATCTGCGGACCCACATCGGTGTTCCCCGAGGAGTACTCGACCCGCTCGACGATCTGGTCGTCGATGTACGTGCGCAGGCCACTCTCGCCGTCCTCCCCGAGCTCGTCGCCCTGGAGGAAGAGCCCGACCTTGGCGTCCGGCTCGTTCTCCTTGATCCACTCGCCCATGATCTTGCCCTCGATCTCGTAGTCCGGCTGCCAGCCGAAGGTCCACGGGCGCTCCTTCGGGTCGTCGCCCCACAGCTGGGCGCCGGAGGAGACGAAGAGGTCGGGGACCTCCTCCTGGTTGAGGAAGTCGACCACCGCGCTGTGCGTGGGCGTGCCCAGGCCACCGAGGATCGCGAAGACCTCGTCCTTGAGCACGAGCTCATCGATGACCTTGGACGTGTTCGTCGGGTTGTAGCCGTCGTCCTTGACCGACAGCTCGATGTCACGGCCGTGGACGCCGCCCTGCTCGTTGACGTGCTCGAAGTAGGCCTTCATCCCGGTGTTGATCTCCGAGTAGCCCGGAGCAGCCACCCCGGTCAACGGCATGTGGGTGCCGATGCTGATCGTCGAGTCGGTGATCCCGGTGGTGTCACCCTCGGCACCCTCACTTCCGCCGGAGTCGCGTCCCCCGGCTCCGCAGCCGGCGAGCACGAGCGCAGCGGTGCCAGCGGCCACCGCTGCCCGCAGTCGAACTCTGTTCATGGTCTTCTCCTCGTGGTGGTGGATGGGCGGATCATCGGGCGCGGGGTCGCGCTCGACGGAGCAGGGGGGCCAGGGAGCCGACGAGCCCCGCCGGTGCCAGCAGCACGACGGCCATCGTCGTCAGCCCGAGCACCAGGGGGGCGAGCTCGGCGGACTGCAGGTCCGTCAGCCCCAGCCCCGAGCCGACATTCGTCACGTAGGTGGGCAGGAGCGTGAGCAGCGCGGCCCCGAACAGCGCACCGCTGAGGGTGCCGAGTCCGCCGAGGACGACCGCCATGATCAGGGTCAGCGACAGGATGAGGGTGAAGCCGCTGGGCGCCGCGACCCTGGTGACGAGCGCCATGAGCGCACCGGCCAGACCGGCGCAGGCCGCGCTGACGACGAAGCAGCCGACCCGGTTGCGCCCGAGGTTGATCCCGGCGAGCTGTGCCGCGACGGGGTCGTCGCGCACGGCGCGCCACTGCCGCCCCACCCTCGACTGGGAGAGGTTGCGCAGCAGGAAGAAGGTGAGGATCAGGCAGGCCGTCGACACGGTGGCCAGCCACTGCATCGTCCCGATCTCGGTCCCCGTGAGGAAGAAGAGGGCGTCGTCGGCGACCTGTGGGATCTCCGGAGCGGACACCCGCAACCCCGGCTCGCCCCCGAGGGTGGTGCGGAAGTGGATGGCGAGCGAGGGCACCGCGACCGCGAGGGCCAGGGTGGCGCCCGCGACGTAGGGCCCGCGCAAACGGGCTGCCGCGACCCCCACGACCCCTCCGACGACGAGGGCCATGACGACGGCGGCCACCAGGAGCAGCAGGAGCGGCACCTCACGTCCGTCCTCGACGAGCTTCGCCGTCGTGTAGGCGCCGATGGCCATGAAGGCGCCGTGGCCGAGCGAGAGCTGGCCGTTGATCCCGGTGAGCACGCTCAGGCCTCCGGCGGCGATCGCCAGGTAGGCGACCGAGGCGACCTGCCCCTGTCGGAAGTCGGACAGGAGATCGATGACGAAGATCGAGACGATGAGGAGGGCGACGGCGACCAGCACGCGCCGCAGCACGGGAGAGCCCTGGAGTCGAGTCATCAGACCGTCCTTTCCTTCGTGGTGGAGAACAGCCCGCCCGGCCGCACGAGCAGGACGATCATCAGCACGATGAGGGCGGCCAGGGGAACCAGTCCGGATCCGAGGTAGCCGCTGACGAGCGAGAGCACGACGCCCATGATGAGACCACCGACGACGGCACCCGCCGGACTGTCGAGCCCGCCGAGCACCGCGGCGACGAAGCCGTACACGACGACCCCGTCCATGTAGCCCGGGTGGATGAGACCACCGCCCGCGATGAGCAGCCCGGACAGCGAACCGACCATGGCCGCCAGGGCCCAGCCGAGGGTGAGGGTCCGGTTGACCCGCACCCCGAGGATCCGGGCGACCTCCTGGTTGAAGGCCGCCGCCCGCATGGTGAGGCCGAGGTTCGTCCTGAGGAAGAGCAGCCGCAGCAGGGCCATCACCACGACCACGACGAGGATGGTGAAGATGCTGAAGGGGGTGAGCGCCAGGGTCCTCCCCCCCACCTCCACGCCCCGCAGGCTGAACCCCGCTGGGAACGAACGGAAGTCGCTGCCGAAGATGATCGCGGCGAGCGCGTGGAGCACGATGAACAGCCCCAGCGTGAGGATCACCGGGTTGATGTGGTTGTCGTGGTCGACGTGCCGGATGATCAGGCGCTCGACCAGTGCGCCGAGGATCAGGCCGCAGACGAGGGCGGCAAAGAACCCGACCCAGTAGTTGTAGCCGGAATCGATGAGGTAGAGGGCGATGAAGGTCGTGATCATCGCCATCGGGGCCTGGGCGAAGTTGACGATCCTCGTGGACTGCCAGATGAGCACGAGCGCCAGGGCGAAGGCGGCGTAGATCATGCCCAGCGAGAGCCCGCCCAGGACGGTGTTGATGAGTTGCACGGGGACTCCTTGTCAGTAACCCAGGTAGGCGTGGCGCAGGTTCTCGTCGCCACTGAGCACCTCGGCGGAGTCGCAGGCCACGACCTTGCCGAGTCCGAGGACCACCCCGAGGTCGGCGATGGACAGCGCGCTCCGCGCGTTCTGCTCGACGAGCAGGACCGACAGGCCGTGCTCCTCGACCAGCAGACGGATGACGCCGAAGATCTGTGCGCTGATGCGTGGCGCGAGACCCAGGCTCGGCTCGTCGAGCAGGAGCATCTTCGGGGTGGCGAGCAGGGCCCGGGCGATGACGAGCATCTGCCGCTCCCCGCCGGAGAGGGTGTGCGCCAGCGCGTGCGAGCGTTCCCCGAGGATGGGGAAGAGATCGACGACCTCGTCCAGGGACACCGCCTCGCGGTGCGTCGACCGGCCCAGCGCGCCGAGCCGGAGGTTCTCGCGGACGGTGAGCTCGGTGATCACCCCACGCCCCTCGGGGACGTGCGCCAGACCCGCCCGGGCCATCCGGTCCGGCGACAGCTTGGTGATGTCCTGGCCGTCGAAGCGGATGGTCCCCGAGTCAGCACGGTGCAGTCCCGAGACGGTGCGCAGGAGGGTCGTCTTGCCGGCACCGTTGGCCCCCAGGACCGACGTGACCCGCCCCTCCTCGGCGACGAGGTCGACATTGTCGAGAGCGGTGACCGGGCCGTATCGGCTCGTCACCCCACGCAGTTCAAGCACCGTTGGGCTCCTTCGTCGGGGTTTCCTCGACGGCAGCACCCAGATAGGCCTCGAGCACGGCCGGGTCGTTGCGCACCTGATCCGGAGAGCCGGTCGCGATGACCCGACCGAAGTCGAGAACGGTCAGCCGGTGGCACACGCGCATCACGAGATCCATGTGGTGCTCCACGAGCATCACCGACATCTCCCCCGCGAGGCCGGAGATGATGTCCCCCAGCTCACTCATCTCGCTCTCGGACAGACCCGCGGCGGGTTCGTCGAGGAGCAGCAGTCGAGGCTCGGACACGAGGGCCCGGGCGAGTGCCACCCGCTTGCGCAGCGGGTAGGGCAGACTGCCGACCGTCTCCTCGGCCCGGTGGCCGATGTCCAGTCGTTCGAGGACCTCCATGGCCCGTTCCCGCAGGGCCGCCTCATCCCTGGTCGCGGCCGGCGTCGCCAGGAGCGAGGAGAGGAACCCCTTCTTGGCGTGGCGGTCGCCCCCCACGAGCACGTTGTCCACGACGCTGAGCCGGTCGAACAGGCCCAGGCCCTGCAAGGACCTCGCCACCCCGTGATCGACGAGATGGTGCGGTTGCCACCCGGTCACATCGGCGCCCTCGAAGGAGAGCCGGCCCTCGGTCGGCGGCACGAACCCGCAGGCGACGTTGAACAGGGTCGTCTTACCCGCACCGTTGGGGCCGATGACCCCGAGCACCTCGCCGGGGTCGACCTCCAGGTGGACTCCGTCCAGGGCGACGACACCGCCGAAGCGGACGACGACCCCGTCCATCGCGAGCACGGGTTGCGTGGGTGGCACCGGCACACGGCATCCTTCCTCGAGGGGCCCGCACCACGGTGTGCGGGTGTGACGACTCTGACCGAGAAGGCCGCGTCACTCCATGGACGCGGTGCACAAACCCCGTTGTGCTGCATGACACTTGTTAGTCTGTTCAGGTTCATGCCGTACCGAGGACTGGGTCGTATGTCGCAGCAGGATGTCGGACCACCCCGACCAGACGACCGAGCCGGGCAACCGGCGTTGAGTCCCGCGGAGCAGGCGCAGATCGCGGACGCCTTCGCCGCTCTCCTGCCCCGGTCGAACCACATCGCTGACGCCATCACCGACCACCTGCTGGATGTTGAACGGACCTGGTACGGGGACGGACGACAGGTCAGCGCCGAGCTCCGGGCGAGCACCCGGGCCCACATCCAACGTGGGATCGAGCGGATGGCCGGTCGCCCCGACTCCAGCCGACGGGCCGTCGACCTGTGGCGGGAGACCGGGCGCCGGCGGGCCCAGCAGGGGATCCCCGTGGCCGTCGTGCTCTCCGCCTACAGCTACGGCACGCGCCGGCTCTGGGACGCGCTGCTCGAGGTGGGTCAGGAGCTGGACGTGCCCGCCTCGGTCCTGCTGCATGCCGGTCAGGTCCTCTGGAGCGACCTCGACGTGCAGAGCCACACCCTCCGGGAAAGCCACCGCCGGGAGGAGCTCGTCCTCGAAAGTGGCGACCCGGCGCAGGCAGCCAGGGTGCTGGACGGTCTGCTGCGCGGGATGGGCTCGGATCCGCAGTTCGCCGCCGAGGCTCGCCATGTGCTGGGCCTGACCGCGGACTCGGCACTGATGTGCCTCGTGTGGCTGCCCGAGGAGCCCCTCCCCTCCGTCGCCGTGGTGCGCGAGCGCCTCCAGAACGCCGGAGTGCAGGCATGGTGGCGCGTCCACGGCGAGTACGCGGTGGGCCTGGCGGCCGCTGTCCCCGGGGAGCAGGCGCGGGTGCGTGCGGTCATGGCGCGCTCCGTCCGCGGTCAGGTCGGCACCGCCGCCTGCCGGCACGGGCTGGCCGGGGTGGTCGCCGCCCACACCCACGCTCTCGCCGCGGCCAGTTCCCTGCCGCGGGGCTCGCACTCGGTCGCGGACATCACCGAGTGCCTGCCCGAGGCACTGGTGGCCAGCGCTCCCGAGCTGAGCGCCCTGATCGTCGAGGAGGCCATCGAACCGCTGCTGGGCCTGACGGGCGTGACCCGGCAGTCCCTGCTGGAGACCCTCGTCGTGGCGCTGCGACACGGGGGCTCGGCCACGGCAGCGGCCGAGGACCTCATGTGTCACCGCAACACGGTCGTGTACCGGATCAAACGCATCGAGCAGCTCACGGGTCGATCCTTGGACGACCCGCGGGACCGGTTGCTCCTGTCGCTCGCGACCATCGCGATCCGGGACGACCTCGGCTTCGAGATGCCGTAGCGCCCGGGCCCGGTCCGGGTACTCATAGGGTCGGGTCATGAGCGACCCACTGGTGACCCGGATGCACCCCTACGGCGAGACGATCTTCGCCACGATGTCCGCGCTCGCGCTCGAGCACGATGCGGTCAACCTCGGGCAGGGGTTCCCCGACACCGACGGCCCGGTCCAGGTGCTCGAAGCCGCCCGGGAGGCGATCTCGGCCGGTCACAACCAGTATCCGCCGTCGGTCGGCATCCCCGGGCTGCGCGCAGCCATCGCCGAGCACCAGCAGCGCCACCACGGCATCCTCCTCGACCCGTCCGACGAGGTCCTCGTGACCTCGGGTGCGACCGAGGCGATCGCCGCGGCCCTGCTCGGCCTCGTCGAGCCCGGGGACGAGGTCGTCACCTTCGAGCCCTCCTACGACAGCTACTCCGCAGGCATCGCCCTCGCGGCAGGGGTCAAGCGCGCCGTCCCGTTGACCTTCCCCGACCTCACGGTGGATCCCGACCGACTCGCCGCTGCCTTCTCCGACCGGACGAAGGTCGTCCTGCTCAACACCCCGCACAATCCCTCGGGCAAGGTCTTCACGCGCGAGGAGCTGGAGCTCGTCGCCGACCTGGCCCGCCGACACGACGCATGGGTCATCAGCGACGAGGTCTACGAGCACCTCACCTACGGCGTCCCGCACGTGCCGATCGCGACGCTGCCCGGAATGCACGAGCGCACCCTGACGATCGGTTCCGCGGGCAAGTTCTTCTCGGTCACCGGCTGGAAGGTGGGCTGGATCAGCGGCCCGGCGCACCTGGTCCGCGCGGTCCGGGTGGTCAAGCAGTTCCTCACCTTCACCACCGCCTCCCCGCTGCAGCACGCCGTCGCGGCGGCGCTGCGGATGGGACCGGCCCCGCTCACCGACCTCTCGGACTCGCTGCGCGCACGACGCGACCTCCTCGTCGACGGGCTGGCCGCGTCCGGGTTCTCCGTGCGCCCCAGCGAGGGGACCTACTTCGTGGTCGCGGACGCCGCCCCCCTCGGGGTGACCGATGCCGCGACCTGGTGCCTCGATCTCCCGGCTGCGACCGGGGTGGCCGCCGTCCCCGTGTCGGTCTTCTGCGACGACCCCGCGCCGACCGCGACCCTCGTCCGCTTCGCCTTCTGCAAGCAGGAGTCGGTCCTGCACGAGGGCTGTCGTCGCCTGGCTGCGTACACCGGCTGATCCACAAGCACCCGGGTCGACGGACCGCTGTCCACGCTCGGGTCCCGTCCGGCCACCGACCGTCCCGGCAGCGTCAGGCTGGCGCCCATGGCCGCAGCACAGCTCATCGCCCTCGCCCTGGTCGCCCACCTCCTCGGGTCGCCTCCCCCATCGACCGGAGCGAGGTGGGAGTGGCCCGTCGGCGAGGGGCAGCGTCCGCGGCTCGAGGCCCCCTTCGACGCACCGCACGAGCGATGGGGACCGGGACACCGCGGCATCGACCTGCGCACGGCGAAGGGAGCGGAGGTCACCGCGGTCGCCGACGGCGTCGTGACGCACCGGGGTCGCATCGCGGGTCGGGGCACGGTGAGCATCACCCACGCCCACGGCGTCCGCAGCACCTACGAGCCGGTGGACTCCGACCTCTCGGCCGGCGATCGCGTGCGCCGCGGCGAGGTCATCGGTGACATCGGCGCCGGATCCGGCCACTGCACGCCACGCGTCTGCCTGCACCTGGGGGCGAAGCGGGGACCCGACTACCTCGATCCGCTGCCCTTCTTCGGCGCCCGGCGGGTGATCCTGCTGCCGTTCTCGTGATCACGCCCGCGGGTGCGCCTGCTGGTAGCTCTGGCGCAGCCGATCGAGGGAGACGTGGGTGTAGAGCTGCGTCGTGGCCAGCGAGGCGTGGCCGAGGAGCTCCTGGACCATCCTCAGGTCGGCGCCGCCCTCGAGCAGGTGGGTCGCGGCGGAGTGCCGCAGACCGTGCGGACCGAGGTCCGGCGCGTCGGGCACGTGCCTGAGCAGGGCGTGCACGACCTCACGGACCTGGCGCGGGTCGACCCGGCGGCCACGTCGCCCGAGGAAGAGCGCGGGGCCGGAGTCCCCCGTGAGGACGGCCGGGCGACCGTGCTCCAGCCAGGTCGCCACGGCCTCATCGGCCGGCTGGCCGAAGGGGACCATGCGCTCCTTGCGCCCCTTGCCGAGGACGCGCACGATCCGGTGTGAGCGGTCGACGTCGCCCACGTCGAGACCCGTGAGCTCCCCGACCCGGATGCCGGTGGCGTAGAGCAGCTCGAGGATCGCCCGGTTGCGCAGGTGGATCGGGTCCTCGTCGTCGGCGGCGACGGCGGCGATGTCGAGGACCGCGGTCGCTCCCTCACGGGTGAGCACATCGGGAAGGGTCCGCGCCCGCTTGGGCGAGGCCAGCCGCAGGGCGGGGTCGGACTCGAGGAGACCGGAGCGACGCGCCCAGGCGAAGAACGTCCGTACCGCCGCCGAGCGTCGCGAGAGGGTGGCGCGGGCCGCTCCCCCGGAGGCCAGGGTGCCCAGCCAGGCACGCAGGGTGGCGAGGTCGATGTCGGTCAGACCGTGGCTGCCGTTCGCGGCGCACCAGGTCAGGCACGCGCGCACGTCCCCGACGTAGGCCCGGACCGTGTGCTCGGACCGGTCCCTCTCCCGCGAGAGGTGGTCGGCGAAGTCCTCGACGCAGCGCGCCACCCACGCAGGTGCGGGGGACGGTTCGGGGGTCGGCGCCGCGCTCACCTGACCACCGTGCCACGGGCGGTCACCCGACGTGCGGACCCGGCACGCGAGCGCCCGGCGAGCCGTGCGGCTCCACCCCGGGGGGCGAGCTCTGATCGGCCCCGCGTCGGCGCAGGGGCCACCTCAACCCGAGCACCCTCATCGTCCGGGATCGCGCCACATCCCGGCGTCGTCCTGCACCGCCCACCCCTGGAGCTGCATCAGCGCCAGCTGACCGATGACCTCCTCGACGGGGGCGACGAGGTCGGTCGCCAGGGTTGCGGTGTCGACGCCGGCGCCCACGCGCAGGAGATCGTGGATGCGGCGCTGGGCGCTCGAGAGCACGTCCGGTGCTCGCGCCGGCCCCAGCCGCTCGACGACCTCGTCGGGCGCCTGCCCGACGGGAGCCGCGAGCCCGAGGACCTCGGCGGTGTCGGTGACGAGCATCGCGCGCTCGAGGCGGATCCACTCGTGGCACCCGGCCGAGGACATCTGGGTCACCGGTCCCGGGACCGCCCCGATCGGGCGGTGCAGCGCCTCGGCCCACCCCGCGGTGTTGAGCGAGCCGGATCTCAGTCCGGCCTCGACGACGACGCAGGCCTGACCGAGCGCGGCGATGAGCCGGTTGCGTGCGAGGAAGCGGTGCCGACGGGCGACGGTCCCGGTGGCGAGCTCGGTCACGACGACACCGGCCTGCGCCACCGCATCGATGAGGCGCCGGTGCCCCTCGGGATAGGCCCGCTCCGGACCGCACGGGAGCACCGCGACGACCGGACCGTCGACGGCCAGTGCCCCCAGGTGGGCCGCCCCGTCGATGCCGTAGGCCGCACCGGAGACGGTCGTCCACCCGTGGTGCGCGAGCCCGGCTCCCATCTCCCGGGCGATCGCCTCGCCGTACCCGCTGCTCGCTCGGGACCCGACGACCGCGACGGCCCGTCGTGCCAGATCGGCGAGGCAGGCGTCTCCGCGGACGTGGACGAGGTGCGGCGAGATGTCCGGGTGGTCGAAGGCCGCGGGCCAGTCGGCGTCGCCCGGGATGACCACCCGCGAGCCGACCTGCGCCACCCGGGTCAGCTCCCCGTCGACATCGACGTCGGCGACGTGCGCCCGCGCGCTGGCGCACCGCGGCAGGTCACCGTCGACGAGTCGGTGCCACGCCTCGACGTGACCGAGGGCGACCACCTGGGAGTGCAGCAGCGAGGGCTCCTCCCCGCTCCGCTCACGCCGTGGCTCGAGCACCCTGGACCAGGCGACCCGTGCCCGCCGCTCGTCCGAGCCGACCTCGGCATGCGCCCGGCCGGTCTCGGCCCGGGTCGGCACCCGCGGTCGGTTGCTGCTCATGCGGCCACCGCGCCCTGCGTGCGGTACATCAGGGCGAGCCCGAGGTCATCGAGGCTCGGGGCGCTGCGCCCGTGCAGGTCCGCCGAGGTCCACGCCAGCCGCAGCACCCGGTCGTAGCCACGGACGGTCACCTGCCCCAGGTCCAGCGCACGGTCGAGCAGGCGCGTCGTCGCGGAGGGCAGCCGCCAGGGGGCACGCCGCAGCACCGGGCCGGGGACCTGGCTGTTGAGCACCCAGCCGTGCGGGCCCCATCGTGCGGCCTGGGCCGCGCGGGCGTGGAGCACCCTCGCCGCGACGGCGGCGCTCGAGTCCGGAGGGTCCTCGCTCAGGTCGGCCAGGCTCACCTTGGGCACCTGCACCTGGATGTCCACCCGGTCCATGAGCGGTCCGCTGAGCCGCGCGGCGTAGGCGCGCCGCTCGGTGGGCCGGCAGCGGCAGGCCAGCCCCTTGCCGAATCCCTCACCACAGGGGCACGGGTTGGCGGCGAGGACGAGCTGCACCCGGGCCGGGAAGGTCACCCGCTCCCGCGCCCGAGCGATGACGACGCGTCCGGACTCCAGCGGCTGACGCAGCGCCTGGAGCACGGAGCCGGCGAACTCGGCCGCCTCGTCGAGAAACAACACCCCCTGATGGGCCTGGGACACCGCCCCCGGCAGGGCCGACCCGGTGCCGCCACCGACGAGCGCGGCCACGCTCGCGGAGTGGTGCGGGGCGACGAAGGGGGGTACCCGGTCGATGCCCGTGGACGGCACCGCACCGACGAGGGAGCGCACCGCCAGACTCTCCAGCGCCTGCTCCCGGCTGAGCGGCGGCAGGATCGTCACCAGTCGCTCGGCGAGCATCGTCTTGCCCGACCCCGGAGGTCCGTTGAAGAGCATGTGGTGCCCGCCGGCCCCGGCGAGCGTCAGGGCTGCCCGGGCCTCGTGCTGACCCGAGACGTCCGCCAGGTCGAGCTCCCGGGTCCGGGGGGCCGGCTCGCCGGCCGGAGCGACCGCCGCCGGGGGCAGGGACTCCCCCTTCGCCAGGCCGCGGTACGCCGCGACGAGGTCACCGAGAGTGGCGGCCGTGCACACGGTGACCCCGTCGACGAGCCGGGCCTCGACGACGTCCTCCGGGGAGACGACGACGTGGGTGCACCCGGCCCGCTGGGCGGCGAGCACCGCCGGCAGGATCCCGGTCACGTGTCGCAGCCGTCCGTCGAGACCGAGCTCGGCGAGGTGGACCACCGGTCGCACGGCTGCCGGGGGGACGGCCTCGCTCGCGGCGAGCGCCGCGACGGCGATGCCGAGGTCGAAGGCCGTGCCGTGCTTCGGGATCGCCGCCGGCGAGAGGTTGACCGTCAGCTGCCGGGAGTTCAGCGAGTGCCCCGCGGAGATCGTCGCGGCCCGCACGCGTTGCGGCGCCTGGCGCAGAGCGGTGTCCGGCAGCCCACCGATGTCGAAGGTGGGCAGCCCCTGCCCGATGTGGCACTCGATCTCGACGAGGTGACCGGCGATGCCGCGCAGGGCGACGCCGCGGGTCACGCCGATGCTCACTGCCCCACCCCCGAGCGGTGGTCCACCCGGTAGCTGCCGTCCGGGTGGCGGAGCAGCCCCACGACGTCGAGGCGCACCCCACGCACTCCCATCGGGTGCTCGGCGAGCCAGCATCCGGCCAGCCGCCGCAACCGGGCGAGCTTCGCCCGCGTGATCGCCTCCAGCGGGTCGCCGAAGCTGCTGCTCCTGCGGGTCTTCACCTCACAGACGACGATCCAGTCACCGTCCCGCAGGACGAGGTCGATCTCACCCTCACGGCAGCGCCAGTTGCGGTCCAGCAGGACCATCCCCCGGTGGGTGAGATATCGCTGGGCGAGCTCCTCGCCAGCGGCGCCCACAGCTGCTCGGGCGGGTGCTTCCTCGGTCATCGCGACCACCTCCACCGCCAGTCAACGGCGTGGAGGGACGGTGCGGCAGCCCCTCCGCGGGCCTGTGCACCACTGCCGTGGCCGGGTCACGCTTGTGGAGCGGGACGCTCCTCAGCGACCGCCGGGGCGGAAGCCGGTGTCCGGCACCTCGAGCTCGGACTTCGCGAGCTCCTCGACGTTGACGTCCTTGAAGGTGACGACCCGCACCTGCCGGGCGAACCGGGCGGGGCGATAGATGTCCCACACCCACGCGTCCTCCATCGTCACCTCGAAGTAGACCTCGGCGCCCTCGCCGCGCACCTTCACCTCGACGCTGTTGGCCAGGTAGAAGCGTCGCTCGGTCTCGACGACGTGGCTGAAGAGGTGGACGACGTCGCGGTACTCGCGGTAGAGCGCGAGCTCCATCTCCGTCTCGTACTTCTCCAGGTCCTCGGAACTCACGTCGTCCTCCCGTCGCCGATCATCTCGCCGAGCCGCACACCGCCGACGACCCCTCCATCATCCACCACGGTCTCGACCACCCCAGGGGTCACCCCGGGCAATGACCAGGACCGTCGGTGCTCGGCGCACGGACCGTGTGCCGCGAGGGCCTCCAGGTGCGTGCGCGCGGAGTAGCCCTTGTTGTCGGCCCAGCCGTACTGCGGATGGACGTCGCCGAGCTCGGCCATGAGGCCGTCGCGCTCGACCTTCGCCAGGACGCTCGCGGCAGCGACCGAGCTGCACCGCAGGTCGCCCTTGATGATCGTGCGCACCGGTGGTGTCGAGGTCCCGGCCGGCTGCGCGAGGAGGCCCACCTCCTGCGGGTCGGTGAGCCAGTCGTGGTTGCCGTCGAGGATGACGAGGTCGGGCACGACCGTCAGCCGGGCCAGTGCCCGGGTGCCGGCGAGGCGCAGGGCGGCGATGATCCCGATCTCGTCGATCTCCGCGGGCAGGGCGTGGCCCACGGCGTGGGCGCGGGCCCACCGGGTCAGCCGCGGGACCATCCGCTCGCGGGCCGAGGGCGTGAGCAGCTTGGAGTCCTTGACGCCGGCCGGCGCGCTGGGACTGCCCTCGTCGATGACGACGACCCCGACGCTCACCGGCCCGGCCAGCGCGCCGCGACCGACCTCGTCCATGCCCGCGAGCACCCGGTGCCCGGCCCGCTGCAGCTCACGTTCGAGACGCAGGCTGGGTTTGGCGGAGCGCGGGGCCCGGCGGGGTGGTGTCACGAGGTGTGTGGCTCCCGTGCTGGCGGGGCGAGGGACTGGGTCCCGGCATCCGGCACCTCGGAGAAGACGTCGTCGTGGTCGGAGAGCCGGCCCGTCCGGTCGAAGGGCCAGACGGTGACCACGGCCTTGCCGACGACGAGGTCGGTGGAGACCGATCCGTCGGACCCGTCGCCGGCGGGATCGTGGTAGCGCGAGTCCGAGGAGTCCCCGCGGTTGTCCCCCATCACCCACAGGCTGCCCTCGGGCACGGTGATGTTGAACTCCTGCTCGGTGTCCTCGGCCCCCGGCTTGAGGTAGGGACCCTCGTCGATCGGCTCGCCGTTGACGAGCAGGCGGCCCTCGGCGTCACAGCACTGGACCGTGTCACCGGGCAGCCCGATGACGCGCTTGATGAGGTGGCCCTCGGACGTGTCGGGCAGCAGCCCGACGAACATCAGTCCGTCGCGCAGTCCGTTGAGGACCGCACCCCGGTTGACCTCGGGACTCGGGTCGAGCCAGTTGCCCGGGTCGTCGAAGACGACGATGTCGCCCCGCTCGATCCCGAAGGGCGTCGGTGACAGCTTGGAGACGACGACGCGGTCCCCGACGAGGAGGGTGTCCTCCATCGACTCGCTGGGGATGAAGAAGGCCTGGATGAGGAAGGTCTTGACGATGAAGGACAGCGTCAGGGCCATCGCGAGCACGACGACGAGCTCCTTGACGGCAGCACCGAGCCGGGACCCGAAGCCCCGCTCCTCGCGGGCGCGCTCGGTCCGGGCTCGCTCACGGTCGGCGTCCTCGGCCTCCGCGCGTGCGGAATCAGGGTCGTGTGCCACAGGTCTCTTCCTCTATCGCGCCCCCGTCGGGCGTCATCCGCTCCAGTATCCCTGTTCATCGGCCCGTCGGACGCACCGGCGCGTCGTGACCGGTCAGTTCCCGAGCCCACCGACCCGGTCCGGCGGCCAGTACCGCCACGCCACGTGTCCGACGACGTCATCGACGGGGACCATGCCCCCACCCGGGTCACCCAGGTGGCTGCGGGAGTCGGCCGAGCTGGAGCGGTGGTCGCCGAGGACGAAGAGACGCTGCGGTGGGACCGTGACCTCGAAGGGGGTGGCACAGGCCACCTCGTCGGCCGGCAGCCAGGGCTCGGCGACCGGCTCACCGCCCACGACCAGCCCCCCGCCGGGGGTGCAGGAGACCGTGTCCCCGCCGACGCCGGCGACCCGCTTGAGGAAGTCCTGCTCCCCCAGGTCGATCGACAGGCTCGACGCCACCGCGGAGAGGCTGCGCCCGATGACCCCGTCCGGGAGGACGGTGGTTCGGTCCGTGGCAGCGAAGGTGTCCGTGCCGTCGAAGACGATGACGTCTCCGCGCTCGACCTGCCCGGCACCGACCTTCGTCACGACGACCCGGTCCCCGGGGGCGATCGTCGGAGCCATGGACTCGCTCGGCACGTGGAAGGACTGGATGACGAAGGCGCGCAGGAGGAGGGCGAGGAGCACGCCGACACCGATCTGCAGGAGCAGGCGCCGGGTCCGATGCACGTCGACCCCCGCCGGATCACCGGCGGGGGTCGGAGCGTCGTCGTCCTGGGCGGGCTCGGTCGACATCGGGGTCAGCCTACGGTCCGCTCAGGACACGAGGATCACTTCGCGGGGGTCTCGCGCTTCTCGCGGATGCGGGCGGCCTTGCCGCGGCGCTCGCGCAGGTAGTACAGCTTCGCGCGGCGGACGTCGCCGCGGCTGGCGACCTCGATCTTCTCGATGACGGGGCTGTGCACCGGCAGGGTGCGCTCCACCCCGACGCCGAAGGAGGTCTTGCGGACGGTGAAGGTCTCGCCGACTCCCCCTCCGTGGCGTCGGATGACGACACCCTGGAAGACCTGGACACGAGAGCGGCTGCCCTCGATGACCTTCACGTGGACCTTGACGGTGTCACCCGCGCGGAACTCGGGGACGTCGTCCCGCAGGGACGCCCTGTCGATCTCGTCGAAACGCTGCATGGCGTTGTCGCTTCCTGCGAACGCCACAGGCCGTCCGCCCTCGTCAGTAGTGGTGAGGAGTCGCGCCCACCGCCGCGTGCGGATCGTGGGCCACCCGTGGGTGTCCGTGAGCCACACTCCCCCTGTGGCAGGGGCGGTGTCATGGGCGCGGTGCCCGATTCTGCCAGAGCGGGGCGCGGGACCTGAAATCGAGGCTCGAGGACCCTCTAGCCCTCCGGTGCCGGCGCAGGCCGGGTCAGGTCGAGCGTTCCCGGGCCGTCCCCGGCACCGACGACCCGATAGCCGGCCCGGGCGTACATCCGCAGGAGGCGTTCCTGGTCGGCCCCGGTGTTGAGCCGGAAGGTCGTGACCCCGGCGGGAGCAAGTGCCTGGGCACGGGCGAGCAGCGCTCGACCCAGCCCCCGGCGTTGGAGGTCCGGGGCCACGAGCAGCCGACCGATCTGCCACGTCGTGGGGTCCTGCGGGTCCGTGCGCACGCGGACCGACCCGACGAGTCGCCCGCCGGTGCGAAAGAGGTGCGTCGTCCAGTGCCCGAGGTTCTCGGCGACGGTGCCGGCGTCCTCCGCGGCAGCACCCCACCAGTGCTCGGCAGGGGTGACCATCTCGATCCAGCAGGCCTTCTGCAGTACCGCCAGCTCTGCTGCGTCGGCGCGGGTCGCCACGGAGTGCTCGAGCCCGTCCAGGTCGTCGGTCGTCGCGGCGACGTGCAGGAGGTCGGGACGCCGGGCCGCGGTGCGCGCCAGGCGCTGCGCGTGACGCCAGTCGGCGATCGCCGCGTGGTTGCCACCGAGGAGGACCTCGGGCACCGGCCGCTCCACGCCGTCGCCGCCGTCCCACACGGCCGGCTTGGTGTAGATGGGGTACTCGAGCAGCCCCCCTTCGTGCGACTCCTCGACGAGGGACTCGGCATTGCCCACGACCCCCGGCAGCAGCCGACCGATCGCCTCGACCATCGCGAGCGCGGCGACCTCACCGCCGTTGAGGACGTAGTCCCCGAGGGAGACGACCCGGACCTGCATGCGCTCGCAGGCCCAGTCATGGACCCGTTCGTCGATCCCTTCGTAGCGACCGCAGGCGAAGGCGAGCCACGGTGCCTCCGCGAGCTCCCGGGCCATCGCCTGGGTGAAGCGCTCGCCACCCGGGCCGGGGACGAGGAGGACCGGGGCCGCTCCGGTCGTCGCGTCCGCGGAGTCGAGGACGTGCGTCAGCGCCTCGCTCCACGGCTGCGGCTTCATCACCATGCCGGCTCCCCCTCCGTACGGGGTGTCATCGACGGTGCGGTGCCGGTCGTGGGTGAAGTCGCGCAGGTCGTGGACCCGCAGGTCGATCAGGCCGTCCCGGCGGGCCCTGCCGATGAGGGAGAGGTCCAGGGCCGCGAGGTAGTCCGGGAAGATCGAGACCGCGTCGATGCGCACGGCTCACTCCCCCTTCGTGTCGAGGTCCAGCAGCCCGGGTGGCGCGTCCACCACGAGCCGGCCGGCCTCGGGATCCACCTCCGGCACGATCGCCTCGACGAAGGGGACGAGCGCCTCGCTCCCGTCCGGTCGCCGCAGCACGAGCCGGTCCTGTGCGGCGCCGAGCTGCAGGGCGACGACCTCGCCGAGGACCTCACCGTCAGGGGTGCGGGCGGTCAGACCGACGAGATCCTTCTCGTACCACCCCTCGTCCGGGTCGTCGGCCAGCTCCTCCTCGGCGAGGACGAGGCGGGTGTTGCGCAGCGACTCCGCGCCGGTGCGGTCGGGGATGCCCTCGAAGCCGAGCAACCAGACGCCCTGGTGCACGCGCGTCGTGGCGAGCGTCAGCTGCCGCGGCACGCCGGAGCCGGGCTCGGCGCGCGTGTCGAAGACGACGCCCGGCACGAAGCGCGACTCGGGGTCGTCGGTGTGCAGCTGCACGGTGACCTCACCGCGCAGCGCGTGGGGCTTGCCGATCCGGGCGACGACGTGACCCTCAGTTGCATCCATGCGGGACAAGATACGTGTCCTTTCCTTCGTCCGTGACATGCCGAAGGGCCGCCATCCGGGTGGATGGCGGCCCTTCGACCAGACTCACGGGCGGGTCAGCGCTCGCGGTCCGTGTCGACGATGTCGATGCGCACGTTCTCGCCGCCGGCGAGCGCACCGAGGACGGTGCGCAGGGCGGAGGCGGTGCGACCGGAGCGACCGATGACGCGGCCCAGGTCCTCGGGGTGCACGCGCACCTCGAGGATCTGGCCACGGCGCAGGTCCTTGCTCCGGACGACGACGTCGTCCTTGTGGTCGACGATGCCGGTGACCAGGTGCTCGAGCGCCTCGTCGAGCATGTCAGGCCTCGGTGGTGGTCTCGGCCTCGGCCGGAGCGTCCTCGGCGGCGGGGGTCTCGGCGGCCTTGTCGGCCTCGGCCTTCTCCGCGGCGGCCTTGTCGGCCGCAGCCTTCTCCGCCGCAGCCTTCTCGTCGGCCGCCTTCTTGTCAGCGGCCTCCTTGTCGGCCTTCTTCTTGGCGGTGATGGCCTCGTGCTCGCCGGCCTCCGTGTCGGAGGAGGCGAGGGCGGCCTCGTAGAGCTCCTTCTTGGAGGTCTTGGCCTCCTTGAACTTCAGGGTGCCCTCGGCGCCGGCCTCGCCCTTGAACTTCTGCCAGTCACCGGTGACCTTGAGCAGCGCGGCGACGGTCTCGGTGGGCTGGGCGCCCTGCGTGAGCCAGTGCTGGGCGCGCTCGCTGTCGATCTTGATGAGCGAGGGCTCCTCGGTGGGGTTGTACAGGCCGATCTCCTCGATCGCCCGGCCGTCCCGCTTGGCGCGGGCGTCCATGATGACGACGCGGTAGAAGGGGGCGCGGATCTTGCCCATGCGCTTGAGACGAATCTTGACGGCCACTGGCGTGGTCTCCTTGTGCTCGTGAGCACGGCCAGACCGTGCGCTTGTCGCACGGGGTACCGGTACTCGGGTGTAGGCATCCGGCGCGCAGGAGCTCTTCCCCGGCGCGGACGGGTACAGCGCCACAGTCTGCCAGAGACCACCCGCGCGCCCCGAATCCGTCAGCGGTTCTCCCAGGAGCCCGGCAGCTCGAGCGCCCGGCGAACGCTCGCCGGGAAGTCCCCGGCGACGACATCGGCCAGCGTCGTCGCGTCGAGGACCGAGCGCACGCTGGCCCGCACGGCAACCCACAGGGTGGGCAGGTGGGCCGCCGCGCCGACATAGCTCGTGGTCTGCGGCCGCTCCCCACGCACTTCCGCGAGCGGGCCGTCGACGGCACGGATGACGTCGCCGATGCAGATGTCACCGGCCGGGCGGGCGAGCACGTACCCCCCGGTCACTCCCAGCCGACTGGTCACGAGGGCGGCCCGACGCAGGTCGCCGAGGATGGCCTCGAGGAACTTGCGCGGCAGGTCCTGCTCGTGGGCGAGCCGGACCACGGAGCACGGGGCACCCCCTTCGGTCGCGGCGAGGGCGAGCATGGCGCGCACCGCGTAGTCCGCTCGGGCAGAGATGTCCATGCGCCCAGTATCGCGGCGCCCACCACCGTCACGGACGACGACGGGGTCGGGGACTGAGACATAACGCATGGTTATTTGACACATAACCCTTGATTACCGAAAACTCCTGCTCATCCAGTGGGAGATCCGCTGGACGCCGCGCCGCACTCCTGACGGAAAGAGTCCTCCGCATGCGCAAGCTCGTCCTCCTGGCCGTCGTCGGTCTCCTCGCCCAGCTCGTCGACGGATCGCTCGGCATGGCCTACGGCGTGACGACCACGACCCTGCTGCTGGCGATCGGGACCAACCCGGTGGCGGCGTCCGCGACGGTCCACCTCGCCGAGATCGGCACGACCCTCGTCTCCGGTGCCTCGCACTGGCGCTTCGGCAACGTCGACTGGGCGGTCGTGCTCAAGATCGGCCTGCCCGGCGCGGTCGGTGCCTTCGCCGGCGCGACCTTCCTGTCGAGCCTCGACACCACGACCGCCACACCCGTGATGTCGGGCATCCTGCTCGCGCTCGGCCTCTACGTCCTCATCCGGTTCACCGTGACGGGCCTGCGCACGGACCGCCTCGGCACTCCCCTGCGCACGCGGTTCCTCGCCCCGCTCGGCCTCGTCGGCGGATTCGTCGATGCCACCGGTGGCGGCGGGTGGGGTCCGGTCGGCACACCGGCGATCCTCGCCAGCGGCCGCCTGGAGCCCCGCAAGGTCATCGGCTCGATCGACACGAGTGAGTTCCTCATCTCCGTGGCCGCGAGCACGGGCTTCCTCCTGGCGCTCGGCTCGCAGGGCATCGACTTCTCCTGGGCGGCCATGCTCCTGCTCGGCGGTGTCATCGCCGCGCCGATCGCCGCCTGGCTCGTACGGACCATCCCGCCCCGCGTCCTCGGCTCCGCGGTCGGCGGCGTCATCGTCCTCACCAACTCGCGGACGATCATGGGTGAGGACGCCCTGGCTCTCGGCGGCGGCATCACCTGGCTCGTCCACGGCCTCGTCCTCGCCGCCTGGGTCGGCGCCGTGACGCACAGCCTGCGGGCGCACCGCCGGGAGGTGGCCGCCGAATCGGGCGCCGCGCCGGTCGCGGATGACGAGCCGGAGCTCATCGGCGACCGGGCCTGACCCCAGGTTTTCCGGGTCACCCGAGAATCTGGAGGCGGCCGAAGGGAGTCAGCGCCCGCCGACGCGGGCGCCCCGCAGGATCACGTGCTCCGGGGTCCCGCATGCGCGCACGTCCTCGCGCGGGTCATCCGCCAGGACGACGAGGTCGGCGTCCTCCCCTTCGCTGATGGCGGGGCGAGCGAGCCACTCCCGGGAGCGCCAGGTGCCGGCGGCGAGCGCCTCGGTCGTCGAGAAGCCGGCGCGGGTGAGCAGCTCCATCTCCTGCGCCACGAGGCCGTGCGGCAGGGAGCCACCGGCATCGGTACCGACGTAGACCGCGATGCCCGCGTCCCGGGCCGCGGCCACCGTCTCGAAACGCCGCTCGTGCAGCTGCAGCATGTGCCGGTGGTAGTCGGGGAACTTCTCGGCCGCGGGGGCCGCCAGCTGCGGGAAGGTCTCGATGTTGACCAGGGTCGGGACGATCGCGATGTCCTGCTGGGCGAAGGCCGCGATCGTCTCGGGAACGAGACCCGTGGCGTGCTCGATGCAGTCGGTGCCGGCCGCGGCGAAGTCCGCCAAGGACTCCTCACCGAAGCAGTGGGCGGTGACGCGGGCGCCCTCCTCGTGGGCGGCGGCGATCGCCTCGGTGAGGACGTCGCGCGGCCAGCACGGGGTGAGGTCACCCGCGCCGCGATCGATCCAGTCACCGACGAGCTTGACCCAGCCGTCACCGGCCCGCGCCTCGGCGCGCACCCGCGAGACGAGCTGCTCCGGCTCGATCTCGTGGGCGAAGTTGCGGATGTAGCGGCGGGTGCGGGCGATGTGCCTCCCGGCCCGGATGATCTTCGGCAGGTCGTCCCGCTCGTCGATCCACCGGGTGTCGGCAGGCGAGCCCGCGTCCCGGATGAGCAGGGTGCCGGCGTCACGGTCGGTGAGCGCCTGCTCCTCGCTCGTCGCGGCATCGACGGCGCCGTGCGCGTCGAGCCCGACGTGGCAGTGCGCATCGACGAAGCCGGGCAGGACGAAACCGTGCACGGACTCGACGTCACCGCCCGTCGGCGGCGTGAAGGAGACCTTCCCGTCGATGACCCAGAGCTCGGGCACACTCTCCTGCTCGGAGATGAGGATCTCGCCCGTCACGTGCAGCACATCAGCCATGGCCCGACACTATCCGCCGGACGTCGGTCAGCGCAGGGCCTCGGAGATCGGCGTGCTGCCGTCGTGGAACTCGATCGTCCGGCCGACCGTGGCGTTGGCGTCGAGGACCTCGGCGATCACCCGGGCGACGTTCTCCCGGGAGACCGACCCACTGCCCTCACGGCCGACCTGGATCGATCCGCTCGCGGGGTCGAGGGTGAGCGCGCTCGGCCCGAGGACCGTCCAGTCCAGGTCGGTGCCGCGCAGGTGCTCGTCGGCCGCGGCCTTCGCCTCGGCATAGGCGAAGAACGCGGACTCCGGGTCGGCTCCGTGGTCCGGTCCCGCGCCGCAGTAGCTGATCATGACGTAGCGGTGCACGCCCGCCTCGCTCGCGGCATCCATGGAGCGGATGGCCGCGTCCTGGTCCACGGCGCGGGTGCGCTCGGGGTTGCCACCGCCGGCGCCGGCGGCCCAGACGATGGCGTCGTGCCCGCTGATGACCTCGGCGATCCCGGCCGTGTCGAGCTGCTCGACGTCGGCCACCACCGGGCTCGCGCCGACCTCCTTGATGTCGCGGGCGTGCTCGGGATTGCGGATGAGGGCGGTGACGGAGTGGTCATGCTCGGCCAGAAGAGGGGCGAGCAGCAGGGCGATCTTGCCGTGGCCGCCGACGATGACGATGCGGGACATGGTGGGTCCTTCCGATCGAGGGTGTCCGGTGAGGATCACGGACCCCTCCACCCCACCACACTCCGCTGTCAGCGTCCTGAGGTGATCAGCGCACGCAGGGCCTGGATGGTCACCTCGGGCTGCTCCGAGTGCACCCAGTGACCGGCCCCCTTGACCGTCACGTGGCGCACCCGGGGAAAGATCCGGCGCATCTCCGTCTCGTTGTCGTCGGTGACGTACGAGGACTCCCCTCCGGAGAGCCAGAGCACCGGCCCCTCGAAGGGGGGCTGCTGGCTGATCTCGTCCGCCGGCCACCCGCCGATGGTCTCGATGTCGCGCCCGATGACCTCGAGGTTGGGCTGCCAGCGCCACCCGTCCCCGTCCCGCCGCAGGTTCTGCAGGAGGAACCCCCGCACGCCCGGGTCGGGCGCGGCCTCCCGCATCGCCTCGTCGGCCCGGGCACGGCTGTCGATGGCGTCGAGGTCCATCGCCCGCATCGCGCTGATGTAGGTCTCGAACTCGGTGAAGCCCGTCGTCGCAGCCGGGGAGATGTCGACGACGGCCAGCCGCTCGACGAGCTCGGGCTCGGTCAGTGCGACGAGCATGGCGATCTTGCCGCCCATGGAGTGACCGACCACGATCCAGGGTTCGTCCGGGTCGATGGCTCGCAGCGACTGCGCCACCTGCCCGGCCGCGCCGACGTAGTCGAAGCGCTCGGTCCACGGTGAGCGGCCGTGGTCAGGCAGGTCGAGCAGGGTCGGGCGGCAGATGTCGTCGAGGCCCTTGGCGATCTGGTTCCAGTTGCGTCCCTGCCCGAAGAGGCCGTGGCAGAAGGCCACCCGTGGGCCGCTCTCCCCGGAGCTCATGGCGTGCAGGCGCGGCGCACCCATCACTGCCCCAGGAACTTCTCGAACCCCTTCGGGAGCTGGCTCGCGTCGAGGTCCGCCGGTCCGGGCTGGTGCTCCCCGCCGGCTGCCCCTCTACCGAAGGCGGAGCCGGGGGCGCTGGTGCGACCGGCGGCCTTGTCCGCGGCCTCCCGCTCCTGCTGGGCCCGCTTGGCCGGGTTGCCCGACTTGCCCTTCTTCTTCTGCGGCTGCTTGCCCTTCTTGCGGCCACCGCCGCCCCCTGCGCCCGGCAGTCCAGGCATCCCGGGCATGCCCCCACCGCGGGCGAGCTGCTTCATCATCTTCTGCGCCTCGGTGAAGCGCTCGAGCAGCTGGTTGACCTCGGAGACGGTCACGCCGGAACCCTTGGCGATGCGCGAGCGGCGCGAGCCGTTGATCTGCTTGGGGTGGTTGCGCTCGAAGGTGGTCATCGAGCGCACCATCGCCTCGATGCGGTCGAACTCCCGCTCGTCGAGGTTGTCCAGCTGGGCGGACATCTGTCCCATGCCCGGCATCATCTTGAGCATCGACTTCAGCGAGCCCATCTTCTTGATGGCGCTCATCTGCTGGAGGAAGTCGTCGAAGGTGAAGTCCTCCTCCGCGAGGAACTTCCGCTGCATCTCCTCGGCCTCGCCGCGCTCGAAGGCGCGCTCGGCCTGCTCGATGAGGGTGAGGACGTCGCCCATGTCGAGGATGCGGCTGGCCATCCGGTCCGGGTGGAAGACCTCGATGTCGCGCGTCTGCTCGCCGATGGAGGCGAACATGATCGGGCGACCGGTCGTGCCGGCGACGGACAGCGCCGCACCACCACGAGCGTCACCGTCGAGCTTGGAGAGCACGACGCCGGTGAAGTCGACGCCGTCGGCGAAGGCCCGGGCGGTCTCGACCGCAGCCTGACCGATCATCGCGTCGATGACGAAGAGCACCTCGTCGGGGACGATCGCCTCGCGGATGTTCGCCGCCTGCTGCATCAGCTCGGCGTCGACGGCGAGCCGCCCGGCGGTGTCGACGATGACGACGTCGTGCTGCTGTGACCGGGCGTGGTCCACACCGGCTCGGCTGACGGCGACGGGGTCGCCGAAGGACTGGGTCCCCTCACCGGAGTCGAGGACCGCGTCGTGACCGCCGCTGTTTCCGCGTTCCGGTGCGAAGACGGGCACGCCCGCGCGCTCACCGGTCACCTCGAGCTGGGTGACGGCGTTGGGGCGCTGCAGGTCGGCCGCGACGAGGACGGGGGTGTGCCCCTGCTCCTTCAGCCAGGCACCCAGCTTGCCGGCGAAGGTCGTCTTGCCGGAGCCCTGGAGGCCGGCGAGCATGATCACCGTCGGCGGGCGCTTGGCGAGCTGGATCGTGCGGGTGTTGCCGCCGAGGATGCCGACGAGCTCCTCGTTGACGATCTTGATGACCTGCTGGGCCGGGTTGAGCGCCTGGCTCACCTCTGCGCCGGTGGCACGCTCGCGTACCGCCGAGGTGAACTCCTTGACGACGGGCAGCGCGACGTCGGCGTCGATGAGCGCCATGCGGATGTCCCGGACGGTCTTGTTGACGTCGGACTCGGACAGGCGCCCCTTGCCGCGGAGGTTCTTGAACGTCGCGGTCAGGCGGTCGGACAGGCTGGTGAACACCCGGCCAAGGCTATCTTCCCGCCGGTCCCCCTTCGCGCAGGTCCCCGTCACCGGCGTCGATGACCGCCGAGAGAGCCCGTGCCACGGCCGCCGGGCGGAGTGCGCGACCGCCGCCGTCGGTGACGTAGAAGGTGTCCAGTGCCTGACCGGCGAAGGTGGAGACGTGCACCGATCGCACGCTCAGGCCCTCGCCCGTCAGCGCCCACCCGAGATCGCGCAACAACCCCGGCCGATCCTGGGACCGCACCTCGATGACGGTCGCAGCGCTGCCGGCGCTCGGCAGGACGAAGGCCCGGGTCCCGGCGGCACCCGTCCCTCGACGGGTGGGACGGGCGCCGGCACACGCCCCGGGCGCGGACCGGCCCCCCGCCGCGAGCCGGGCGAGACCGGCGACGATGCGAGCCGGCTCCGGCGGGTCCCCGCCGGGAGACTCCACGAACCACTCGTCGACGGCGACACCGTCGACCGTGGCCAGGCGCGCCCGGCGCACGGACATCCCGTGCGCCGCGAGCAGGCCGGCGGTGTCAGCGAAGAGGCCCCCGCGGTCGCGGCAGTGGACGGTCAGCGTCCACCCGCCCCCGGCGGCGTCGACCCGCACGTGCGGGCGCCCGTCAGCGACCTCGACGAGCGCTGCCTCATCGAGCGCGGGCGCGGGGGCCAGCGACGGCACCGGGGGCACCGCACCGGTGAGCCGCTCGCGCACCAGGCCCGTGAGAGTGTCCAAGAGGCTGGCGCGCCAGTGGGTCCACGCCTGGGGCCCGACGGCGCGGGCATCGGCGATCGTCAGCGCCCGCAGCAGCTCGAAGGTCTCGATGTCCGCGCCGACGAGGTCGCAGACCATGGTCGTCGTCGCCGGATCACCCAGGTCGCGACGGGTCGCGATCTCGACGAGGGTCAGGTGCTCGCGCACGAGGAGGACGACCGTCCTCCGATCCGCCTCGTCCAGGCCCCACCGAGCCACGACACGGGCGGCGATGGCGGCACCGGTGTGCGAGTGGTCCCGCGCGCCGGAGATCTTGCCGATGTCGTGCAGGAGGGCGCAGATGAGCAGCAGGTCGGGTCGCGACACGTCCCTGGAGAGGGCGCCGGCACGGTCCACGGTCTCGAGGAGGTGGCGATCAACCGTGTGCCGGTGGATGGGGTTGTGCTGGGGTCGGCAGCGCACGGCGGCCCACTCGGGCAACCACCGGTCGACCAGACCGACGTGGTCGAGTCCTTCCCAGACGGCGGTCAGCCCGGCCCCACTGGCGAGCAGGTCAGCGAACAGGTCCAGGTGCTCCTGCTCCCAGGGCGTGGGCAACGAGGGGCCGGAGGCGAGGTTGGTCAGGGTCTGCGGGGAGAGCGGCAGCCGGTGGCGGGCGGCGACGACCGCGGCGCGCAGCGGCAGGCTCGGGTCGGTCTCGATGCTCCGCGTCGAGCCGAGGACGGCCTCCCCATCGTGGGCGTGGACCCCGTGGCCGAGCGGCGTCATCGTCGGGCGCCGCGGACCCACCCGGAGCACCCGGGCCCGTTGGCTCTGTCCCGCGCGGCGCATGGTCGACTCCAGCGACCACCCGATCGCGCGCGCGGACCCCGAGACGAGGGTGAGCAGGTCATCGGGGTCGGAGAAGCCCAGCAGTGCAGCGACCGCGTCGTGCTCCTCCCGCAGCAGCACGTCACGGCCCCGGCCGGTCACGACGTGCAGGGCATCGCGCACGTCGAGCAGGTGGTCCAGTGCGGGCTCGACCGCCCCGTGGGGGTGGTCGCTCAACCACGCCCGGGTCAGGGCGTGCAGGACGGTGACGTCCCGCAGTCCCCCGAAGGCCTCCTTGAGGTCGGGCTCGATCTGCTGACTGAGGTCGCCGTGGCGGTGGTGACGCTCTCGCACCGACTCGATGAAGCCCGGCAGCCGGGTGCGAGCGCCGGAACGCCAGTCCTGCCCGACGCTCGACCGGACGCCTGCGACGAGATCGGGGTCCCCGGCCACGAGGGAGAGATCGAGCAGACCGACTGCCGCGGACACGTCCTCCCCGGCCACTGCCCGGCACTGCGCGGCGGAGCGGACCGAGTGGTCGAGCGCCAGCCCGGAGTCCCACACCGGGTACCACAGCCGGTCGGCGATCTCGGTGAGGTCCGCGGCGGCGACCGTGCGGCCGTCGTGGACGAGGACGAGGTCGAGGTCGCTCAGCGGGCCCGACCACCCACGCCCCAGCGAACCGACGGCGGCCAGGGCGATGCCCTCCCGCTCACCCACGGCGTCGAGGTAGAGGCTGGTGAGCCAGGAGTGGGTGGCCCGCCCGATGGCGGCCCGACGGGCCCCGCCGGCACCCGGGGTGGTGAACTCCCGGGTGCCGGCGAGGTCGAGCCGCTCGGCGCGGATGGTGGTGCCGGTGCGAGTCATGGAGATCTCGAGGCTCAGATGGCCTCGGCTCCCTTCTCGCCGGTGCGCACTCGCACCACGCCCTCGATCGGCGTGACCCAGACCTTGCCGTCACCGATGCGTCCCGTCCTGGCGGCGGAGACGATGACATCGACGACCGACGCGGCGTCGGCGTCCTCGACGAGCACCTCCAGGCGGATCTTCGGGACGAAGTCGACGGTGTACTCCGCACCCCGGTAGACCTCGCTGTGGCCGCGCTGGCGGCCGAAGCCGCTGGCCTCGCTGACGGTCATCCCGGTGATGCCGAAGGACTCGAGGGCCTCCTTGACGTCGTCGATCCGGTGCGGCTTGATGATGGCGGTGCAGAGCTTCATGCGGGGACCTCCGAGTGGTCGGTGGCCGTGCTGGCCGTGGCGGGAAGGGGGTGGGTCGAGCCGGGCAGGGTCGAGGCCCGGCTCGCGCCGACCCCACCGACGTCGTACCCCGACTCGGCGTGGACGGCGGCGTCGATGCCGAGCGCCTCGTCGTCCGGACTGATCCTCCACCCCATCGTGTACTTCAGCCCGAGGGCGATGACGGTGGTGATCACCGCGGAGATGGCCACCGCGAGGAGGGCGATGATCACCTGGACCGCCAGCTGGGAGAAGCCGCCGCCGTAGAACAGACCCGTCTCAGTGGCCAGGAAGCCGACCCCGACGGTGCCCCAGAGACCCGCGACGAGGTGGACACCGACGACGTCGAGACTGTCGTCGTAGCCCAGCGCGTACTTCAGCCCGACGGCGTAGGCGCACAGGACGCCGGCGACACCGCCGAGGGCGATCGAGCCGACCGGGGAGAGCGCACCGGCCGCCGGGGTGATCGCGACCAACCCGGCGACGATGCCCGAGGCGGCGCCGAGCGAGGTGGCATGACCATCACGCAGTCGCTCGACCACCAGCCAGCCGAGGATCGCCGCAGCGGCTGCCGTGGTCGTGTTGAGCCAGGCGAGACCGGCCACACCGTCCGCGCCGTAGGCCGAGCCGGCGTTGAAGCCGAACCAGCCGAACCACAGCAACCCCGCCCCGAGCATGACGAGCGGGAGGTTGTGCGGACGCAGCGCGACCGTGCCGAAGCCCGCTCGCTTGCCGATGACGAGTGAGAGGACCAGGGCGGCCACACCAGCATTGATGTGCACGACCGTGCCCCCCGCGAAGTCGATGGGCTCGGCGATCGAGGCGAAGGGCCCGTCACCGCTGAGCAGCCCGCCACCCCAGACCATGTGGGCCATCGGGAAGTAGGCGAGGGTGACCCAGAACGCGGTGAAGACCAGCCAGGTGCCGAAGCGGGCGCGGTCGGCGATGGCCCCGCTGATGAGGGCGACGGTGATGATCGCGAAGGTCACCTGGAAGCCCACGTCGACGACGACCGGGAGACCGCCGTCGAGGACGTACTGCCCGGCCCCGTCGGTGATCGTGTCGGCGAGGCCGAAGTGGGTGAAGGGGTTGCCGACGATGCCACCGATCGAGTCCGTGCTGTAGGACATCGACCAACCCCAGAGGACGTAGACGACCCCGACGACGGCCATCGCGCCGTAGGACATCATCATCATGTTGAGGACGGATTTCGTGCGGACCATCCCGCCGTAGAAGAGCGCAAGGCCGGGGGTCATCAGCAGCACGAGCGAAGCGCTGACGAGCATCCAGGCGGTGAGGCCGGTGTCGAGTGCATTTTCCATGACGCTCACCTTCCGCTGCCACCGTTTCGGTCAGGGGCGTGGCGTGTTACCGCCGTGTTTCACCTCTCGCCCCGGCGTTAATCCTGGGTGACGAGCGCGCCCGGGGGGCGACGCCGCAGCAGGGAGAGCCATGACCACGCCACCCATCCCGCCCGGACGGCAGGGCCAGGGTCCCTACGGCCCACCGCCCGGCTACGGCCCACCGCCCGGTTACGGCGCTCCCGGTCGGCCTCCGCAGAAGGTCGGCGTCCCCGTGTGGGCATGGTTTCGCCAGGTCCGCCGACCAGGGGTGGAGGTCAGCCGACGATCGCGTCGACGAAGGCCTCCGGGACGAAGGGCGCCAGGTCGTCCGGTCCCTCGCCGAGGCCGACGAGCTTGACCGGGACACCGAGGGTGCGCTGCACGGCAACGACGATGCCGCCCTTCGCCGTCCCGTCGAGCTTGGTGAGCACGACCCCGGTGATGTTGACCGCCTCGGCGAAGACCTTGGCCTGTGCCAGACCGTTCTGACCGGTCGTCGCGTCGAGGACGAGGAGGATCTCGTCGATCGGGCTCTGCTTCTCGATGACCCGCTTGACCTTGGCCAGCTCGTCCATGAGCCCGACCTTGTTGTGCAGGCGTCCCGCGGTGTCGACGATCACCACGTCGGACTCCATCTCGGCTCCGGCCTTGACGGCGTCGAAGGCGACGGCCGCCGGGTCCGCGCCCTCGCGGTCGCTGCGCACGGTCGGCACGCCCACGCGGGCCCCCCACGTCTCGAGCTGGTCGGCGGCCGCAGCACGGAAGGTGTCCGCGGCGCCGAGGACGACGTCCCGGTCGTTGGCGACGAGGACCCGGGCGAGCTTGCCGACGGTGGTCGTCTTGCCGGTGCCGTTGACGCCCACGACGAGCATGCATGCGGGGCGACCGTCAACGCGTGAAGCGGCCAGGCCGCGCTCCATGCTCGGGTCGACGAGCGCGAGGAGGTCGGCATAGAGCCAGTCCTTGGCGACGTCCGGATCGGTGGTGGCGTCGACGGAGACGTGCTCCCGAAGGGAGTCGACGAGCTCGGTGGTCGGTTCCAGGCCGAGGTCGGCGGCCAGCAGGGTGTCCTCGACCTCCTCCCAGTCCTCCTCGGAGAGGGTGCCCTGGGAGAGCAACGCGAGCAGACCCTTGCCGATGGCGCCGTTGGAGCGGGCGAGCCGCGAGCGCAGGTTGCGCATCCGGTCCCGGGTCGGGGCCGGGGTGTCCAGCTCCGGCTCCGGCTCCGGGGTCGGCTCCGGCTCCGGGGTCGGCTTCGGCTCCGGCTCGGGGACGGTCTCCGTCTCGGGCGCGGACGTCGCGGTGCGAGCGCGCTCGGGCGCATCGGACTCCACGGGGGTGAACTGCTCGTCCGGCGCGGGGGCCCCGGTCGTCGGGTCCGGCCCCGCCGCGGCCGGCTCCCCCGGTGCCGTCGCCGGCTCCTCGGTCTCGGTGGTCGCGGCCGGCGGCTCGTCGCCCTTCCCGTCCTCGGGTGGCGTCTGCGGCTGGGCGTGCTCGCTCGGCCGGTCGAGGACGATCGCCCCGCTGCGGTGGTCGGCGGATCCCTTCGGCCGCTCCGGCGGGCGGTGCTCGGGCGGCAACTCCTTGGTCTTGCCGCCACCCCCGCGCAACAGCCCCAGGCCGAGCCCTCCGAGGAGGACCAGGAGCCCGACGCCCACGACGATGTACTCGGTCAGCGTGTCGATACCCATCACGCAGCCCATCTTCGCAGGGGGCGGGCCCGTACCCGAACCGAGTCGGTCAGCCCCGCAACCGTGGGACGGGCACGTCCCCCTCGGGGGTGTCGACCAGGTCGTGCGCCCAAACCAAGAGCCCGGCGGCGTCGATGCCGTGGGGTGGGTCCTCCGCGTACCCGGAGACGGCCTGCGCACCTCGTGCGGTCACCGAACACGCCCCCCGCGGGTTGCCCCGGCGTTGGTGGGTCAGGCCGACGGCCAGCTGCGCCAACCCCTGCCAGAGCGCGATCTCCTCCGGTGCGGCGGCCTTCCACTGCTCCTCGAGGACCTCGTGCGCGTGGAAGGGCATCTCGCGGTCCAGGAAGTCCTGTGCCTCGTCGAGGGCCTCGCCCGCCGTCCGGTCGCGGGCCTCGACCCGCTCGACGCCGGCGCTGCCGTGCGGCAGCGGACGGCCCAGCCCGTCACGCGGACGGGCGTTCTCCGCCCGTCCTTGCGGGTTGCGGTCGCGGGGTGTGGTCACGGCCGGGGTCAGAAGAGGGAGACCCGCTCGGGCAACTCCAGCCACATCCCGTCACCGGGACCGGTGGAGAAGGCCTCGTGGAAGGCGTCGATGTTGCGCACGGCGTTGCCGCGCACGTCCTGCGGCGAGTGCGGGTCGATCGACAGCAGCCGCACCGCCTCCTCGGTCCGCGCGTCACCACACCACACCCGGGCCCAGTTCTGGAAGAAGCGCTGGTCGCCGGTGAGGCCCCCGTCACCGACCTGCTCTGCGGCCTCCCCGGCGGCGATGCGGTAGGCCGCGTGCCCGATGGCCAGACCGCCGATGTCGCCGATGTTCTCACCCACGGTCAGGGCGCCGTTGACGGTGTGGCCCGGCGCGTGCCGGGTCTGGTACTCGCCGAACTGGTCGATGAGCGCGTCGCGCCGCTCCTCGAAGGCCATCCGGTCGGCCTCGGTCCACCAGTCCCGCAGGTTCCCCTGGCCGTCGAAGGTCGATCCGGCGTCGTCGAAGCCGTGACCGATCTCGTGACCGATGACCGCACCGATGCCGCCGTAGTTGTCCGCGTCATCGCCCTCGACGTCGAAGAACGGCGGCTGGAGGATCGCGGCCGGGAAGACGATCTCGTTGAGGCCGGGGTTGTAGTAGGCGTTGACCGTCTGCGGCGTGAGGAACCACTCGTCGCGATCGACGGGCCCGCCGAGCTTGCCGAGGGCGCGATCCACCTCGAAGGCGGCGACGCGGCGGACATTGCCCACGAGGTCACCCTCGATGATCTCCAGCGCGGAGTAGTCGCGCCATCTCACCGGGTGGGCGATCTTCGGGGTGAAGGCCTCGAGCTTGGCCAGGGCCTCCTGCTGCGTCTGCGCGCTCATCCAGGCCGACTCGGCGAAGGACCGGCGGAAGGCCTCGACGAGGTTGTCGACGAGCTCGACCATCCGCTCACGTGCCGCCGGCGGGAAGTGACGCTCCACGTACAGCTCCCCGACCGCCTCGCCGAGCGAGGAGTCGACGAGCGCGACGCCGCGCTTCCAGCGGGCGCGCTGCTCGGGGATGCCGGAGAGGGTCCGACCGACGAAGTCGAACTCCTCGGCGACGATGCGGCTGTCGAGGTGGGCCGCCAGGGCCTGGATGATGCGCACGCGCAGCCAGTCGCGCCACGTGGCCAGATCGACCGAGGAGAGCAGCGAGGAGAGTCCGCGCAGGAAGTCGGGCTGGCGCACGACGACCTCGGCGAAGGGAGCATCCGCTCCGAGCCCTCGGGCCCAGGCGGCCCAGTCGACCGAGGGAGCGAGCTCCTCCAGCTCGGTGGAGCCCAGCAGGCTGTAGGTGCGCACCGGGTCGCGGTTGGCCACGCGGTCCCAGTGCTCCGCCGCCAACCGGGTCTCGAGGTCGACGACGCGGTCGGCCGTCTCGGCGGCGGCGCGCTCGCCGAGCCCGATGGCCAGACCGAGCAGCCGTGACAGGTGTCCGCGGTAGGCCGACAGGGTCTCCTCGTGCTGCGACTCGCGGTAGTACGACTCGTCGGGCAGCCCGAGGCCACCCTGCTCGAGGTAGACGACGTAGCGGGAGGAGTCCTTGTCGTCGGTGTTGACGAAGGGCAGCACGAAGCCGCTCACGCCATCGCGCGCCAACCGCCCGGTCGCGGCGGCGAGGTCGGGGACGGAGGTGATCTCGTCGACGGTGTCGAGCAGGTCCCGCAGCGGCTCGGCGCCGAGCTCGTCGGCCCGGTCCTCGTCGAGGAAGGACCGGTAGAGGGCACCCACCTTGCCGGCCACCGACTCGACGCCGCCCGACCCGTCGGCGCTGACCTCCTCGATGAGGGTGCGCACATCCTCCTCGGAGCGCTCCCGCAGCACGTCGAAGACGCCGTACCGGCCGCGGTCCGCCGGGATCTCGACACGCTCGAGCCAGTGGTTGTTCACGTGACCGAAGAGGTCGTCCTGCGGCCGGACCTGCGGGTCGACCGGCCCACGGAAGGTGTCGCTGCGATCGTGCGGGGTGCTCATGAGGCCTTTCGCTTGGTCGTGCTCGAGCGCTTGCCGGAGACGCCGGAGCCGGACGTGCGACTGGTCGCGTGGTCCGTCGTCGCACGGACCTTGACGACCACCCGCTCACCACGTGCCGTGAGGATCTCGCGCCCCTCCCGTCGTGCGGGGATCGCGACGAGGGCCATCACTGCGATGGAGAGGACGAGGCAGATCAGCAGCCCCACGATCATGGCGGTCATGGGCCCATGGTCCTCTCCGCGACGACACCGCTCAACTCGACCCGCCGCACGAGGGCGCACGCACCCCGGATCGTCGGTCTCAGACGGGCTGCGCTGCATCCTCGGGCGCGACATCCCGCAGGCGCTGGCTGACGAGCGTGGTGATGCCGTCGCCGCGCATGGAGACGCCGTAGAGCGCGTCGGCGACCTCCATCGTCTTCTTCTGGTGGGTGATGACGATGAGCTGGCTGGAGTCGCGCAGCTCCTCGAAGAGCATGATCAGGCGGCCGAGGTTGGTGTCGTCGAGGGCCGCCTCGACCTCGTCCATGATGTAGAAGGGCGAGGGTCGGGCCTTGAAGATCGCGACGAGCATCGCCACGGCCACGAGCGATCGCTCCCCACCGGAGAGCAGCGACAGCCGCTTGACCTTCTTGCCCGGCGGGCGCGCCTCCACCTCGATGCCGGTCGTGAGCATGTTCGAGGGGTCGGTGAGCACGAGCTTGCCCTCACCACCGGGGAAGAGTCGGGAGAAGACCCCCTCGAACTGCTCCGCGGTGTCGGCGAAGGCCTCGGCGAAGACCTCCTCCACCCGCTCGTCGATCTCGGCGACGATGTCGAGCAGGTCCTTCTTCGAGCGACGCAGGTCCTCGAGCTGGGTGGTGAGGAAGGTGTGCCGCTCCTCGAGTGCCGCGAACTCCTCCAGCGCCAGCGGGTTGACCTTGCCGAGCGACTTCAGGCCGCGCTCGGCGGTGCGCAGCCGCTTCTCCTGGACCGCCCGGTCGTAGGGCTGCGGCTCCGGGACGTCCTCGGACTGCGGGTCCTCATCCGGGCCGACGACGTGCGGGACGAGCTGGTGGGGCCCGAACTCGTCCATGAGGACCTCGGGGTCGACCCCGAGCTCCTCGATCGCCTTGGTCTGCAGCTGCTCGATCTTCGCGACCTGCTGGGCCCGGGCGACCTCGTCGCGGTGGACCTCGTCGGTGAGCTGGCGCAGGACGTCCTGCTGCTCGGTCAGCTCGGTGCGCAACCCGCGCAGGATCTCGTCGCGCTCGGTGCGCGCGGCCTCCCCCGCGTCCCGCTCATGACCCGCGGCCTCGGCCGCAGCGGCCACGCGCTCGGCCGACCACCGGGCCGCGGTCTCGACCGCGGCGGCGACCTCGGCCTCGCGCAGACGCCGCTCCCGGCGCGCCCGCAGGCGCTCCCGGGCGGCGATCTCGTTGCGGGCGGCGCCCTCGAGCGACTCGGCGCGGCCGTGCAGGGAGCGAGCCCGCTCCTCCTTCGTGCGCAGGGCGAGCCGCGCCTCGGTCTCGGCGGTGCGTGCGGAGCTGGCCGCGAGCTCGAGGCGGTCACGGTCGTCGCTGCCCTCTTCCTCGCCCTCCTCCTCGACGGGCTCGGCCGACGCCTCCGCCAGGCGCTGCTCGAGCTCGCCCAGCTCGGCACGATCGGACGCGAGGGTGGCGTTGGCGTCGGTGATGCTCGCGCGGGTGCGCTCGGCCTCGGCCTTCGCGCTGCGGGCGGTGGTCCCGAGGCTGCCGAGCTGTTCGGCCACGGCGGCCATCCGGGCGTCCGACTCGTGGAGCGCCTCCATGGCCGCGTCCCGGGCCTCGGAGCGCTCGGCGAGGGTGGCGCGGGCCGTGGTCAGGGCGAAGGTCGACTCCTCGCTGCGACGGGTCGCATCCGCCAGGCCCGCACGCGTCTCCTCGACCGCGGACTGCAGCTCCAGCAGGCTCGGCGCCGCACTCGAGCCGCCACGCACGAAACCCGGCCCGTACACATCACCGTCGGCCGTGACGACGGTGAGCTCACCGAGCTCGGCGAGCAGCGAGAGGGCTGCGGTCGTGTCCGCGACGATGGCCACGCGCTCGAGGACCTGGTCGACGGCCGGCTTGACCTCGGACGGGGACTCGACGACGTCGAGGGCCCACTCGGCGTGCGAAGGGAGGGACGGCCAGTCGTCCCGGCCGCCGGGCCGGGCGGTCGCGCCGACGACGAGGGTCGCGCGACCGGAGTCGTCGGTGCGCAGCCGGTCGACGGCGCGGGCGGCGGCGGCGACGCTCCCCACGGCCAGGGCATTGCCGGCCTGGTCCAGGGCCGCGGCGATCGCGGCCTCGTGCCCGCCGGAGACGGCGACGAGCTCGGCCACGGCTCCGAGGATCTCGTGCTCGTCGGCGGCCGCCTCGCGCAGCGCCTCGGCCCCGTCCTTGCGTCGCAGGCTCAGCTCGAGCGCCTCGAGACGGGCCTGGGCGGACTGTCGGTCACGCTCTGCCGTCCGCCCGGCCTCGACGATCCGCTCGACCTCGGCCTCGAGCTCCTCGTGCGCCAGGTCGGCCTTCTCGTACTGCTCGTCGAGGCCCTCCTCGCTCCCTTCCTCGTCAGCGATCGTGCTCTCGAGGCGGGTGAACTCGCGCTCGGCCTCCTCCGCCCGGGCCAGCGCCGTGGCGACGCTCGCCTCGAGGCGACCCACCTCGGCCTCGCCGGCCTCGATGCGTGAGCGGCGCGCACCGACCTGACCGGCGAGTCGGGCCAAGCCCTCCCGGCGGTCGGCGGCGCGCTGGGTGAGGGCGGCGATGCGCTGCTGCTCGCGGGTGAACGCCTGCTCCGCCGCCTCGCGGGCGGCCACGGTCCGGGCGAGCTGCTCGGTGACCTCGGCGATCTCGGCCCGCAGAGCGTCCTCGTCCGCGCGTGCCCGGGCCGCCTGCTGACGCAGTGCCTCGGGGTCGCGGCCACTCGTCGTCTCGACCTCCTCGTCCTGTCCCAGGAGGCGCACCCGCTCGGCCGCGAGCGATGCGGTGGCGGTGAGCCTGTCGGTGAGCGAGGCCAGGCGCACGGCGCGGTCACGCGCAGCAGCGAGCTCCGCCGTGGCGGCGGCGCCGTCCTGCTCGTGCTCGGCGACCCGGTTGCGCACGGCGAGCACCGACTCCTCGAGGCTCTTGCGGCGGGCGAGGACCGCCTCCTCGTCGGCCACCTCCTGCTGGAGCGCCGAGGTCAGCTGCACGAGGTCGTGCGCGAGCAGACGGTGTCGGGCGTCGCGGGCGTCGGCCTGGATGACGGCGGCCCGGCGTGCGGTCTCGGCCTGTCTGCCGAGCGGGCCGAGCTGTCGTCGGATCTCGGTCGTCAGGTCGGCGACCCGGGAGAGGTTGGCCTCCATGCCGTCGAGCTTGCGCAGCGCCTTTTCCTTGCGCTTGCGGTGCTTGAGGACACCAGCGGCCTCCTCGATGAAGCCGCGACGCTCCTCGGCCGTCGCGCGGAGCACGGCGTCGAGCTGGCCCTGCCCGACGATGACGTGCATCTCCCGCCCGATGCCACTGTCGGAGAGGAGCTCCTGGATGTCCAGGAGACGGCAGGAGGTGCCGTTGATGGCGTACTCGGACCCGCCGTTGCGGAACATCGTGCGACTGATCGTCACCTCGGAGTAGTCGATCGGCAGCGCACCGTCGCTGTTGTCGATCGTCATCGTCACCTCGGCGCGCCCGAGGGCGGCACGACCGGTGGTGCCGGCGAAGATCACGTCCTCCATCTTGCCGCCGCGCAGGGACTTCGCGCCCTGCTCACCCATCACCCAGGCGAGTGCGTCGACGACATTGGACTTGCCGGAGCCGTTGGGTCCGACGATGCAGGTGATCCCCGGCTCGAGGCGCAGATGGGTCGACGAGGCGAACGACTTGAAGCCCTTGAGGGTGAGGCTCTTGACGTACACGAGCGGGACGCTCCTCGGGCCGACGGATGGACGATCACGGCCACCCTACTTCGCTGCCCCGAGCGGCACCCGCGGCGCGGCGCCTTCCTCACCCCCGAGCGGCGACCTGTCGTCGTTGTGCGCACCTGGCCCACGAAATTTCGTGGGTCCGGGTGCGCACAACGACGTCAGGCGGTGAGGACGATCGGGTCGCCGTCGGTGATCGCGATGGTGTGCTCGCTGTGCGCGCCGCGGGAACCGTCGGCGCTGCGCAGGGTCCACCCGTCCGGATCCGTGTAGATCTCGTGGGTGGTCGCGAGGAACCACGGCTCGATGGCGATGACCAGCCCCGGACGAAGGGGGATCCCGCGGCCGGGTCGGCCGTCGTTGGACACGTGCGGGTCGCCGTGCATCTCGCGGCCGACGCCGTGGCCGCCGAACTGCGTGTTGATCGTGTACCCCTCGGCACGGGCGATGGCGGCGATGGCGGCGCTGATGTCACCCATCTTGTGACCGGGGCGGGCGACCTCGATCGCGGCGGCCAACGCACGTTCGGTGGTGTCGATGAGGCGCAGGTCCTCCGCGGCCGGGGTCCCGACGATGAAGGAGCGGGCGGCGTCCGCCACCCAGCCGTCGACGGAGACGGCGAAGTCGACGGAGAGCAGGTCGCCGTCCCTGAGTCGGTAGTCGTGAGGGAGCCCGTGGAGCACGGCGTCGTTGACCGAGGTGCACAGGACCTTGCCGAAGGGGCTCGCCCCGAAGGAGGGGTGGTAGTCGATGTAGCAGGAGCTCCCGCCGGCCGCACGGATCATCCGGTGGGCCAGGGCATCGAGCTCCAGCAGGTTGACGCCGACGTCCGCCGTCTCCACCAGCGCCTCGAGGACGGCGTGGACGAGGTGGCCCGCGGGGCGCATCGCCTCGATCTCGTCGGGGGTCTTCAGCTCGATCATGCGATCACTCTCGCACCCGTCAGGAGGCCGGGTCGGACCGGCCCGCGATCTGCTCGTGGTGGTGGATGACCTCGGCGATGACGAAGTTGAGGAACTTCTCCGCGAAGACCGGGTCGAGACCGGCCTCGTCGGCCAGTCCGCGCAGGCGCGCGATCTGGCGCTCCTCACGGGCGGGGTCGGCCGGGGGCAGGTCGATCTGCGCCTTGAGGACACCAACGCCCTGGGTCGCCTTGAACCGTTCGGCGAGCAGGTGGATCAGCGCTGCGTCGATGTTGTCGATCGACTGACGCAGCCGCTGCAGCTCGGGGGGTGTCTCGCTCACCCGGACAGGCTAGGCGGGTCTCCCCCTTCGGCACAGCACAGGTCCACCCCGTGAACCGTGCGCCGCACGACGAAGGGGGCCGGCTCACTTCTCGACGAAGCCGACGGTCCCCTCCCGAGGGGAGCCGTCCTGACGGACGACGCTGGTGACGCGACCGGGGCGCGAGGTGGTCGAGACCGCCTCCTCGAGCAGCACGCCGAGGCGCTCGAGGTCGGCCGGCGCTCCCTGGGCGACGACCTCGACCCGACCGTCGTCCATGTTGCGGGCATGACCCACGAGACCGAGCTCGAGCGCCCGAGCCCGGGTCCACCATCGGAAGCCGACCCGCTGCACGTGTCCTCGGACGAACCAGGTGGCGCGGGTGACGGTGCTCATGCACCGAAAGTACCGCCCTTCCCGGTGCGCCTCCCCCACCCGGGCCCGCCCTGTGCCTAGCGTCGCCCTCGTGGTCCAGCCTCCCGCCACCCTCGACGACGCCGGAACTCCGGCGTCGCACGCCGCGTCCCCGAGCACCCCCGACGCCCGCCCACACCCAGCACGGGGCCACCTCGCCGGGCTCGACGGCCTCCGGGCGCTGGCCATCGCCGCCGTCATGGTCTTCCACCTCGACCCCGACTGGCTGCCCGGAGGCTTCCTCGGGGTGGACATCTTCTTCGTCATCTCCGGCTTCCTCATCACGACGCTGCTCGTGCGCGAGCGCCGGGACACCGGCAGGATCGACCTCGTCGGCTTCTGGACCCGCCGGGCGAGACGCCTCCTCCCGGCACTCCTCGTCGTCGTGCCGGCCGCGATCCTCATCGCCCGCACCGTCGAGGCGGACCTGCTCGTGGGCATCCGGCGCCAGGCGCTCGGGGCCCTGACCTTCTCGACGAACTGGCTCGAGATCGCGGGGGGCAGCAACTACTTCGCCGCCACCTCGCCCCAACTCTTCATGAACTTCTGGAGCCTGGCGGTCGAGGAGCAATTCTACCTCTTCTGGCCACTGGTGATGCTCGCGCTCCTCGCGCTCCACCGCCGCCTGGCCCTGACCGAAGGGGCGCTCGCGACGCTCGTGCTCGGCGTCGGGGTGGCCTCGGCCCTGCTCATGGCCGCCACCTACGACCCGACCAACGCCACCCGGGCCTACTACGGCACGGACACCCACCTGTTCGGGCTGATGCTCGGGGCCGCCCTGGCGATCGTGTGGACCGGCCCGATGCGCGGCTACACGACGACGCCGCTGTGGCACAGGCGGCGCACCTGGCTCATCCTCGGCGCCGTCCTCGTCATCGCCGCCCTCCTGCTGTTCGCCGGTGAGGAGAGCGCCTGGACCTTCCGCCTCGGCATCCCGCTGATCAGTGTGGCGACGGGGGTGCTCGTCCTCGCGTCCGTCGACCGCCCGGGGCCGCTGCGCAGCACCCTCGACCTCGCCCCGCTCGCCTGGATCGGTCGCCGCTCCTACGGCATCTACCTGTGGCACTGGCCGGTCATCCTCATCGTCAGCCAGGACATCCCCACCGATGCCGGCACCTCCCCCTTCGTCTGGACCCGCGTGTGGGCGGTCCTCGTCACGCTGGCGCTGGCTGACCTGTCCTTCCGCTTCGTCGAGACCCCGGTGCGCCGGCTCGGCTTCCGCGAGACCGGTCGACGCGTCGCGCGCACGCTGCGGATGCGCTCCGCCCGCAACCGCAAGATCGTCGCCGGGACGGTCCTCGCCCTCGCCTCGGCCCTCGTCCTCGTGATGCTCACCGCGCCGGAGACGACCCGCACGCAGCGCACGATCGAGAACAACCAGGCCCGCGCCGCCTCACCCCGGGCCACCGCCCCCGCCTCGACCGCAGCCGGCACGAAGAGCTTCACGATGCCCAAGGGAGAGGAGATCGACATCTTCGGCGACTCCATGGTCGTCGGCGCGGTGCCCGCTCTCGAGTACTACTTCCCGGGCGTGCAGATCGATGCGCGGTCCAACCGTCAGTGGCGGGCCGGTCTCGACGCGGTGGAGTCCGCGGGACCCTCCCTCCGCCGGGCGGTCGTGCTCGCCTTCGGCACCAACGCGGGCACCGACCCCGAGACGGTCGAGGACATCCTCGAGGAGATCGGGGACGAGCGAATGGTCGTCATCGTCACCCTCCACGCCGACCGGCTCTCGCGGATCGACGAGGACAACGCGGCGCTGAAGCGGATCGCCGAGGAGCACCCCAACGTCGCCCTCGCCGACTGGGACTCGGCCGTCTCCGTCGAGGACCTGCAGTCCGACGGGATCCACCCCTCGCTGGGCGGCGCCCACACCTACGCGGCGACGATCCGGCAGGCCTTCGCCGACCTCTCCGAGAAGCACACCGGCACCGCGGTGAGCCTGAAGGACCTGCCCCGTCCGTGATCAGACCCCTCGGGGGCGGACCTGGCACTGCGGGCAGCTGGTCGAGCTGCGGTTCATGAACTGCTCCCGACGCATCGGCGTGCCGCAGCGTGGGCACGGCCGCCCCTCCTGCCCGTAGGCGGAGAGGGACCGGTCGAAGTACCCCGAGGCACCGTTGACGTTGACGTACAGCTCGTCGAAGCTCGTCCCACCCTGCTCGAGGGCCTGTGCCATGACCTCCTTCGCGTGGTCCAGGAGGCGGCCGACCGCCGGCCCGGTCAGGCTGCTGGCGAGCCGCTCGCCGTGGACACCGGAACGCCAGAGGGCCTCGTCGGCATAGATGTTGCCGATGCCGGAGACCACGGTCTGGTTGAGCAGGACCCGCTTGATCCCACTGCGGCGACGCCTGACGTCGGCGATGACCGCGGCCCGGTCGTAGTCCGGGTCGAAGGGGTCCAGCGCGATGTGCGCGAGGCTGCTCGGCACTCCCCCCACGAGCTCGGCGAGGGCGAAGCCGCCGAAGGTCCGCTGGTCGACGAAGCGCAGCTCGTCCGTGGCGTCGGTGAAGGTCAGTCGCGCGTGGGTGTGCTTCGGCTCCGGTGCGGTGCGCTCGGAGACGAGCATCTGGCCGCTCATGCCGAGGTGGACGATCAGTGCCTCGTCGGGCTCGATGAGTCGGTCCTCACCCAAGGAGAGCCAGAGGTACTTGCCGCGACGGTGCGCGCCGGTGAGCGTGCGACCGGCCAGCCGGTCGGCGAGGTCCTCGGGGCCCGGCTCGTGGCGGCGGGCCACCCGGTGGCCCCGGACCTCGGCCGTGGCGACGACACGGCCGGTGACGTGGGCGGCGAGGCCGCGGCGGACGACCTCGACCTCGGGCAGCTCGGGCACCTCAGTCCGCGGGGGCCGGCTCGTGGGCCGTCAGCGCCGCGTAGGCACGAGCGGCGGCCTGCTGCTCCGCATCCTTCTTCGTCCGGCCCACCCCGGTCCCGACCACCTCGTCGTCGACGAGCGCCTCGGCCGTGAAGGTCTTGTCGTGGTCCGGTCCCTCGTCGCTCGTGCGGTAGGACGGGGCGCCACGCCCCTGACCGGCCGAGACCTCCTGGAAGGAGGTCTTCCAGTCCAGTCCCGCCCCGAGCTGCGCCGAGGAGACCATCACCGTGTCGAGCAGCGAGTGCACGAGCTTGGCCGCGGCGTGGAGTCCGTCCGGCTTCGGGGTGGAGAGGTAGACCGCCCCGATCACCGCCTCGACGGTGTCCGCGAGGATCGAGTTCTTGTCCCGCCCACCGGTGCTGATCTCACCGCGACCGAGGTGGATGAAGGACCCGAGGTCGATGGCGCGGGCCACCTCGGCCAGGGCACGCATGTTGACCACGGCGGCACGCAGCTTCGCCAGCTCGCCCTCGGAGACCTCCGTGTGGGTCTCGTGGAGGTGGTCGGTGACCACGAGCCCGAGCACCGAGTCCCCGAGGAACTCGAGGCGCTCGTTGTGCGGGAGGGCGCCGTTCTCGTAGGAGTACGAGCGGTGCGTCAGGGCACGCGTGAGCAGCGGCTCGTCGACGGGCTCTCCGGTGACCTCGGTGAGGTACCGGGAGAGCTCCTCGACGGGCCGCTGCTGCGGTGAGGTCCTGTCGCCCATGTGCGACAGGAGGATCAGGCCTGGTGCTCGGTGCGGTCCGCAGTCGCGTAGTAGCGACCCTTGTAGGTACCGCAGCTCGGGCAGGCCTGGTGGGGCGGCGCCGGCGACTTGCACTGGGGGCAGGTCGACAGGGCAGTCGGCGTCGCCTTCCAGTTCGCGCGGCGGCTACGGGTGTTCGAGCGCGACATCTTCCGCTTCGGGACGGCCACGTCAGTTCCTCTTCTCTCGGTTGTCCTCGGTCCCCGTGTCGGAGGCGAGAGGCGCAAGCGCCTCGAGTGCCGCCCACCGGGGGTCGATCTGCTCGTGGTGGTGCTCCGGGTCGTCCTCGAGCCGCGCTCCGCACTGGGAGCACAGGCCCGGGCAGTCATCCCGGCACACCGGCTGGAACGGCAGGCTCGGCAGCACTGCGTCCCGGAGTACTGGCTCGAGGTCGATCTTCTCGTCCTCGATCCGGTGCTCCTCGTCCTCCTCGGCCTCTGCATCCACCTCGCGGTGGTGCTTCGCCCGATCGGGCCAGACGTACAACTCCTGGAAGGAGGCCTCGACGGGGTAGTCGATCTCATCCAGGCACCGCACGCAGGCCCCGTGCGCCGTGGCCGAGACCGTCCCGGTCACCAGCACGCCCTCGTGCACGGACTCCATCCGCACCTGCAGGTCCATGGTCTGGTCCTGCGGTACGGACAGCACGTCCGTGCCGAAGTCGGCGGGTGCGCCGGGCTGGAGATCCACCTCGTGCATCGCCCCGGGTCGCCGGCCGACGTCCTTGGTGTCGAGCACCAACGGCAGGGCGGGGGTGTTGCGGTCCATGGCTCCAGTCTCCGGCAGAACGGTCCACGACACGACGACGTAGACCGACGCACCAGACTACCGGGGCGACCCCCTTCGCCCCAAACTCGCGACGGGTGCGGCCTCAGGGCCGCGGGAGGCGCTCCACGAGGGCGTCGCGGACGTCGTCGCTCACGAGGCCGTCGATGTCACCACCGAAGCGGGCGACCTCCTTCACCAGGGAGGAGGAGATGTGCTCGTAGCGGGTGTCCCCCGGCATGAAGAGCGTCTCGACACCGGTGAGGTGCCGGTTCATCAGCGCCATGGGCCACTCGTAGGAGAAGTCCGTCTCGCCGCGCAGGCCCTTGAGGAGGACCTGAGCCTCCACCTGCGAGCACACGTCGACGATGAGCCGGTTGGCGAAGGGCTCGACGCGCACATTGCCCAGGTCGTCGACCTGGTCGCGGATGAACCCGACCCGCTCCTCGACGGTGAAGGTCCCCTGCTTGGCCGGGTTGTGCAGGATCGCGACGACGACCTCGTCGAAGAGGGTGGAGGCACGACGAAAGACATCGATGTGCCCGACCGTCACCGGGTCGTAGGAGCCGGGGCAGACGGCCCGACGCGTGGGGGCGCTCATTCCGGCTGGTCGTCGTTCGGGAGCAGCTCGTCGGTGTAGGCCTGTCGCACGATCTGCTCGACGCTCTCCCGCGCACCGCAGTCGTCCCCGAGCAGCGCATTGCGCTTCTGCGACCAGGCCTCGCCCAGGCGCTGGCGCAGCTCCTCGGGGGCGTCCTCGCGCGCCGGATTGAGGATGGACAGCTCCTCCTCGCCGATGTGGTGGTTGAGCACCTCGGCAACGGCCTCGAGAGCATCCTCGAACTTCTGGGTGTCGGTCCCCTTCGCCTGCAGGAGGTGCAGGAGCGCCTCGTTGGTGGCGGCGTGCTCCTTCTCCCCGTGCTCCTCCTCCTCGCCGTCGATGACCTTCTTCGACTTCAGGCGCGGGTAGACGATCTCCTCCTCCGCCTCGCTGTGCGCGACGAGCAGCCCGGAGAAGGCGGCACGGGCCGCGTCCCGGTCGGCCTCCTGGTCACGCATGGCGCGCATGAGGTCCTCGAGGAGGCGGTGGTCTGCGGTGATGAGGTCGACGATGTCGCCGGCCGCTGGACGGGGGATGGTGTAGTCGTTCACGCCCTCGACCCTAGTGCGTCCGGGGGCTCAGATCTGGTAGTCGGGGGCGACCCGCGCAGCGAACCACAGGACGGTCTCCCCATAGGTCTTCGAGCCCTCGGCCACGATCCCGTCCGGCCAGGACGGCTCGGGAGAACGGGAGGAGCGCTCGACGACGATGACCGGCTCCTGGGCGAGCCACTGGTGCGCCAGGAGCATCTCGAGCACGGCGCCGAGGGAGTCCTCGGTGACGTCGTAGGGCGGGTCGGCCAGGACGACGTCGTAGCGCAGCGACGCGGGACGGTCCAGGGCCTGCTCGACCGTGCCGGACTGCAGCCGTGCGCCGGCCACCCCGAGGTCGGAGATGTTGGCGCGGATCGTCGCCGAGGCGCTGCGGTCGGACTCGACGAGCAGGACGCTCGCGGCACCGCGGCTGGCCGCCTCGAGGCCGAGGGCGCCGGAGCCGGCGTAGAGGTCCATGACGTGGGCCCCGTCGATGACGTCCCGCGCCTCGAGGGAGGAGAAGAGCGCCTCGCGGACCCGGTCCGTCGTGGGCCGGGTGCCGTCGCCGCTCGGCGTGCGCAGTCGCCGGCCGCCGGCCTCGCCGCTGATGATCCGAGTCACGAGGACCATGATGCGCCATCGACCGCTGCGCCGACCAACCGGGAGGAAGGGGGCCTCACCCCTTCTCGAGGTACGCGGCCTGCTCGGCATCGAGCCAGTCGGCGATCCGCTCCTGCAGCGCGGGGTGGTCGGCGAGGCGCGGGTCCTCGTCGAGCAGCAGCGCGGCGTCCTCGCGCGCCTGCTCGATGAGCGCCTCGTCGCGCAGCACGGAGAGGTGCTGCAGCTGGTTGCGGGCACCGTGCTGGGCCGACCCGAGGACATCGCCCTCGCGACGCTGCGTCAGGTCGAGCCGCGCCAGCTCGAAGCCGTCGCTCGTGGCGGCCACGGCCTCCAGCCGCTCGATCGCCGACTCGCTCTCGCTGCCCGTCATGAGCAGGCAGACGCCAGGGTCCCCGCCACGGCCGACCCGACCGCGCAGCTGGTGCAGCTGCGAGACGCCGAAGCGGTCGGCGTCGAGGATGACCATCGTCGAGGCCGTGGGCACGTCGACGCCGACCTCGATCACCGTCGTGGAGACGAGGACGTCGATCGCACCGGCGGTGTAGCGCGCCATGACGGCGTCCTTCTCCTCCGGCGGCATCCGTCCGTGGAGCATCTCGAGGGTGAGGCCCTCCACGGCGGGGTGCGAGCGCAGCGTCTCGAGGACCTCGACGACCGCGGCGAGGGGTCGCTCCTCGGCGCCCGCGTCCTCGACCCGCTCCCCGTCGTCGTGCTCGTCGTCGACGACCGTGTCCTCGGCGACGAGGTCCAGGCCCTCCAGGTCAGTGCGGTCGTCGGCCCCGTCACCACCGATGCGTGGGCAGACGACGTAGGCCTGCCGCCCCGCGGCGACCTCCTCGGCCACCCGTTGCCAGGTGCGGTCCACCCAGCCCGGCCGGCCGGTGGGCACGAGGTGGGTGGTGATCGGGGCACGGCCCCGCGGGAGCTCTCGCAGCGTCGAGGTCTCCATGTCGCCGAAGACGGTCATCGCCACGGTCCGCGGGATCGGGGTGGCGGTCATCACGAGCAGGTGGGGCGGCGTCGCGCCCTTCGCGCGCAGGGCATCTCGCTGCTCGACCCCGAAGCGGTGCTGCTCGTCGACGACGACGAGGGCGAGGTCGGCGAAGGTCACCCGGTCCTCGAGGAGGGCGTGGGTGCCGATGACGATGCCCGCCTGGCCGGAGGCGATCTCGAGCATCGCCTCCTTGCGTCGGGCGGTGGACAACGATCCGGTGAGCAGCGCGACGCGCGTGGCGTGCTCGTCGCCCCCGAGCATCCCCCCTTCGGCCAGGTCACCGAGCATCGTGGTGACGGAGGCCGCGTGCTGGGCCGCGAGCACCTCCGTCGGAGCGAGGAGGACGGCCTGGCCCCCGGCGTCGACGGCGGCGAGCATCGCCCGCACCGCGACGAGGGTCTTGCCGGAGCCTACCTCGCCCTGCAGGAGGCGGTGCATGGGGGTGGGCCGGGCCATCTCGCCGAGGATCTCGGCGCTGACCTGCTGCTGGCCTGCGGTCAGCTCGAAGGGGAGCCGCTCGTCGAAGGTGCTGAGCAGGCCCCCGTCCCGGGGACGTCGGCCCTCGGTGGCGATGCTCGACGCGGCGATGCGGCGCTGCCCGAGGAGGCACTGGAGGACCAGCGCCTCCTCGTAGCGCAGCCGCCGGCGACCCGCGTCGACGTCGGCGTGGGTCGTGGGGGCGTGCACGGCCCGAAGGGCGCCAGCACGATCGAGCAGGCCGCGGCGCTCGCGCACCGTCTCGGGGATGGTGTCGACGACCTCGTCGAGCTGCCCGAGGACGAGGCGGACGCAGCGCGTGATCGTCCACGGGTGGACGCCCGGCACGTGCCGGTAGATCGGGATGAGCCCGCGGTGGTCGGTGTCACCGAGCTCGCCGAGCGCGGCGGCCTCCTCGAGCGTGGCGTAGCCGGGGTGGGCGAGCTGGCGCACGCCCCGGTACTCGGTGACCGACCCGGCGAAGAGGAACTCCTGCCCCGCGACGAGCTTGTGCTCATGACCGCGGGCGTCGAAGAAGGTCACCTTCATCCGCGAGCGCCCGTCGGTGATGGTCGCCTCGAGCATCCGTCCACGGCGCGACTTCATCGACCGGGTGGAGGCCGACTCGACGCGGGCGACGGCGACGAGGAAGTCGCCGATGCGCGGGTGGCCGAGGTCGGCGTCGGCGTCGCGGTAGCGGCGGGGCCAGAAGTCGAGCAGCTGGCCGACGGTCTCGATGCCGCGGTGCTTCGCGAGCTTGCTCGCCGCCTGCCCGCCGAGCAGGCCCTTGAGCCGGGTGTCCTCGCGGGCCACTACTCGGCCCCGAACAGCAAGGGGTAGTGCGGCTGGCCCCCGTCGATCGTCTCGACCTCGACGTGCTGGGAGGTGAGGCGCTGCCTCAGCTGCTCGACGAGCCCGTCGGGCACACCCTCCCCGAGGACCATGGTCACCAGCTCGGCACCCCCACCCGTGATCGCGTCGAGCACGCGGGCCCCGACCTCGGTCAGGTCGGAGCCGACGATGGTGATGTCGCCGCGCACGACGCCGAGGACGTCACCGACCTCGCAGGCGCCGCCACTGGTCAGCCCGGACTTCACCGCGACCGTCACGGCGCCGTGCTGGGTGGCGGCGGCGGCGTGGGTCATCGCCAGCACGTTGTCGTTGACCGGCAGGCCCGGGTCGAAGACCGCGAGCGCCGCCAGACCCTGCACCGCGGTCGTCGAGCCGATGACGTGGACCACCTGCCCCTCCTGCCCGGCGGCACGGGCGGCCGCGTCCGCGGCGAGGCGGGTGTCGCGGTCATTGGGCAGGAGGATGACCTCGGCCGTGCCGGCGGACCGCACGGCGGCCAGCAGCTCACCCGTCGAGGCGCGGTGCCCGGGGCCCGAGTCGACACTCGTCGCCCCTGCCTCCTCGAGGACCGCGGCGATGCCGGGCCCCGCGGCACAGGCGACGATGCCGGTACCCCGCCGCGGTGTGGGACCCATCGCCTCGAGGAGCGCGACGGCGACCCGCTGAGGAGCCGCGTGGGCCAGGCCCGCCTCGAGGACCCCACCGATGTCGTCGGTGTGCACGTGCACGTGGGTGACGTCCTCGGCGCTGGAGACGACGACGCTGTCCCCGAGGGCATCGAGCTCACCGCGCAGGTCCTTCACCCGCTCCTCGGTGACGTCGTGCAGGAGGTACATCACCTCGTAGGCGGGCCCCTCGTGGGTGGGCCCCTCGTCGGTGGGGTCCGTCGCGCGCTCGGTGGGCCCGGGTCGCTCCTGCGACCAGTCCGCACGACGCTCGAGGGAGGTGTTGAGGATGAAGTCGTCGACCGCGAAGTGGCTGGAGGGCCCCTCCTCGTGCACGACCTGGTCGAGCGCCTCGACGAAGAGGAGGTAGCCGGCACCACCGGCGTCGACGACCCCTGCATCGGCGAGCACCTGGAGCTGGTCGGGGGTGCGGGCGAGGGCCGCGCGGGCGGTGGTGACGGCCGCCCGGGTCAGGTCACCGAGGCTCCCACCGCCCTCCACGACCCGCTGGGCCTCGGCGGACGTGGCCTCGGCGACGCTGAGGATCGTGCCCTCCTGGGGTCGCACGACGCTCTCGCGGGCGCGGCGGGCCCCCCGGACGAAGGCGCGGGCCACGGCTGACGCGTCGACCTGGGTCAGCGCGTCGCCGGAGATGACCTCGCTGACGCCACGCACGAGCTGGCTGAGGATGACCCCCGAGTTGCCGCGGGCCGACATGAGCGTCGCCCGGGACATCGCCGCGACCTCGACGTCGAGCGGCAGGTTGCCGAAGGTGCCGTGTCGCTCCTGCTCGGTCCGCGTGACGTCGAGCGCCTGGTCGAGGGTGAGGTACATGTTGGTGCCGGTGTCGCCGTCGGGCACGGGATAGACGTTGAGCGCGTCGATCTCCGCGCGGCGGGCCGCGAGCGCGGCTCGGGTCACGACGACCCACCGCCGCACTGACTGCGCATCCATGACCTCGAGCACGTCGGTCACGTTAGCCGAGGAGACCGACGGGTGGGCCATCATGGTCGCGCCGGTGGGGCATCGTGACCCTCGTGGGCCGTTTTGGTCCCCGGGCCGGTGCTCCGCTAGTCTGTACCGGTTGCCCGGCAGACATTCCCCCTTCGGGGTGGACGGCCGGAGCGCACTACTCACGTACTGACGAACACAGGAGAAACCCGTGGCTGCCAACTGCGACGTCTGCGGCAAGGGACCGTCCTTCGGACACTCCATCTCGCACTCGCACCGCCGCACCAAGCGGCGCTGGAACCCGAACATCCAGCGTGTTCGGGCCAAGGTGGGCGCCGCTGGTGTGACCCCGAAGCGTCTCAACGTCTGCACCTCGTGCCTCAAGGCCGGCAAGGTCAAGCGCTGACCCGAGCCTGACGACGAATGCCGCCGCTCCCCCTCGGGGGGCGGCGGCTTCTTCGTGCCCTCACCCGTCGCGGAAGTGGTCCCAGCCGATGACCGTCGGCTCCTCGCCGTCGACGAGCACGCCCTCCCCGCCGGCACACACGCCGATGGTCTGCCAGCCGCGCGGCACCGTCCCGGGCGGGAAGGTCGCCACGAGCGAGTGCTCCTCTCCCCCGGACAGCACCTGCCGCAGCGCGTCCTCGGCACCGAGGGCCAGCGTCAACGGCCCGGCCGCGATCTGCATCAGCGCCCGCCCGTCGAGCTCGGCGCGGACGCTGCTCGCCTGGGCCAGTCGTCCCAGGTCCCGCACCAGCCCGTCGGAGACGTCGATCATCGCGGTGGCTCCGGCGGTGGCCGCCTCGGCGCCCGCCCGCCAGGGCACGCGGCCGGTCCGTCGGTGCACGCGACTCAGCTCGTCGACCGCGCGCGCCAGGTCGTCGGCGTCGACGAGCGGCGCGTCGAGGTGGGTGCGACCACGACCGTCGAGGAGGAGCTGCAGCCCACCGCCGGAGTGCCCCAGGCTGCCCCGGACCGCGATGGCGTCCCCGGCCCGCGCTCCGTCGCGGCGCACCGGGTCACGCCCCTGGAGGTCGCCGACGGCGGTGAGGCCGACGAGTACGGTCCCGGAGCCGGCGGAGGACAGGTCACCGCCGAGGACGGGGACGTTCGCCTCGTGCGCCGCGGCGGCGATGCCCTCGGCGAGGGCGATCACCCAGTCCACCTCGGTGGCCGGGTCCGCGGCGAGCGCGAGGAGCAGACCGGTGGGTATGGCGCCCATCGCCGCGATGTCGGCGACGTTCTGGGCCACCACCTTGCGACCGACCTCCTGCGGGGCCGACCAGTCGTCGCGCCAGTCCCGACCGCGGACCATCGAGTCGGTCGTGAGGACGACCCCTCCCGAGGGTGCGGCGAGGACGGCGGCATCGTCACCGGGACCGAGGAGCACCCGGGCCGGACCGCTCGTGCCGCGAAAGAGCGGGAAGAGCCGGGCGAGCAGCTCTCCCTCGGAGAGGTCCTGCAGGCGGGCCCGGGTCATCGTCGGGTCTCCTCACGTGGGCGAAGGGGGTCAGGACGGCACGGTAGCCTCCCGGCCGTGCCCCCTTCGCCCCGCCGCCTCGCGACCGTGCCTCTCCTGGCGCCTCTCCTCGTGGCCGGCCTGCTGCTCAGCGGCTGCAGCAGCGCCGTGGAGGTCGCGATCCCCCCGGAGGCGGACCACGAGGCCTGCGTCGCGGCGAGCGAGCGGTGGCCGGACGAGGTCAAGGGCCAGAGCGGGGGCGAGACCGACCCCAGCGACCCGGCCGTGGCCACCTGGGGTGAGCCGCCGATCGTCGCACGCTGCGGGATGCCGCCACTGGGGCCGACGGAGGACGAGTGCGTCGTCGTCGACGGCATCGACTGGGTGGCCGAGGACCTCGACGACGGCACGCGGCTGACCACCTTCGGTCGGGACCCGGCGATCGAGGTCATCGTGCCGCAGGAGCACGACCCGGCGCCGCTGATCCTGCCCGCCTTCAGCGACGCGGCCACGCAGCTCCCCCGCACCGACTACGCGTGCAGCTGAGTCGCGCGGGTCGTGACGATCAGCGCAGGCCGACGGGGCGCTCCAGCGCGAGCTGGATCAGCTCGTGGACGAGCTCGGGGTAGCCGACGCCGCTCTCCTGCCACATCCGCGGGTACATCGAGAACGGGGTGAAGCCGGGCATCGTGTTGATCTCGTTGATGACCACCGCTCCCCCGTCGGTGACGAAGCAGTCGACCCGCGCCAGGCCCTCGCAGGCGAGCGCCTCGAAGGAGGCCGCCGCGAGCCGACGGACCTCATCGGCCGCACCCCGCGGCAGGTCCGCGGGGCAGGAGAGGACGACCGAGCCCTCGTCGAGGTACTTCGCCTCGAAGTCGTAGAAGTCGTGCCCGTGCCCGGACTCGACGACGATCTCGCCCGGCAGGGAGGTGCGCGGCCCCTCGAGCCCGCGGCCCTGGAGCACGGCGCACTCGATCTCCCGGCCGACGATGCCGGTCTCGACGATGACCTTCAGGTCGTGCTCGCGGGCGGTCTCGATCGCCGCCTCGAGGTCCTCGGGGCGCTCGACCCTGGACACCCCCATCGACGAGCCGGCCCGGCAGGGCTTGACGAAGACGGGGTAGCTCAGCGCACCGACGGCGTCCATCGCGGCCGCCTTGTCGCGACGCCACTGCGCGTCGGTGATGACGGTGTAGGGGCCGACCGGCAGGCCGGCACCGGAGAAGATGACCTTCATGTAGTGCTTGTCCATCCCCGCGGCAGAGGCGAGCACCCCTGAGCCGACGTACCGGATGTCGCCGAGCTCGAGCATCCCCTGGAGGGTGCCGTCCTCACCGTAGGGCCCGTGGAGGAGCGGGAAGACGACGTCGACCTCGCCCAGCGCCTCGAGGGCCTCACCGGGGCGGTGGACCGTGAGGGAGTTCTCGCCGACCTTGGTCGGGAGGATGACCTGGGTGCCGGTGTCGGTGACCTCGGGCGTCTGGGAGGGCGTGAGCGCCAGGCGGTCCGGGTCGTCCGCGGCGAGGACCCACGCGCCCTCGCGGGTGATACCGACGGGCACGACGTCGTAGGTGTCCCGGTCGATGGCCCGCAGCACGCCGGCTGCGGTGGCGCAGGAGACGGCGTGCTCGGACGAGCGGCCGCCGAAGACGACGGCGACGCGGGGCTTGCGGCTGGGATGGCTGCTCATCGGGGGAAGACTAGCCTCTAGCCTCGGCATCATGAACGACTCACACCCCGTAGATGATCACGCAGCCCCACACACCGCCCCCGTCGCCGTCTCTCCCCGGACCCGGGTCGTGGCCGCCGGACGGCCGGAGCGCGCTCCCGGAGCCGCCCTCAACCCACCGGTGACCTTCACCTCGACGTACATCGCGGACGGACCGACGAACTACGCGCGGGTCGACAACCCGACGTGGACCCCCTTCGAGGAGGCCGTCGGTGGGCTCGAAGGGGGCGAGGCCCTCCTCTACTCCTCCGGGATGGCCGCGGTCTCCGCGGTGCTGGCCCTCGTCCCGACCGGCGGGGTGGTCGTCGCCCCGGCGGCCGCCTACAACGGCGTCGTCGTCCTGCTCACCGAGGCCGTCGCCGCCGGGCGCCTCGAGGTGCGCTGGGTCGACGTCACCGACGCCGACGCGGTCGTCGAGGCGCTCACCGGAGCCGACCTGCTCTGGCTGGAGTCGCCGACCAACCCGCTGCTCGACGTCGCGGACATCGCCGGCCTGACGCTCGCCGCCCACGAGGCGGGGGCCCTGGTCGCGGTGGACAACACCTTCGCGACGCCGCTGCTGCAGCGCCCGCTCGAGGACGGCGTGGACATCGTCGTGCACTCGGCGACGAAGTACCTCGCCGGCCACTCCGACGTCATCCTCGGGCTCACCGTGACCGCCGCCGACGAGCCGGGCCGGGCGCTGCGCGAGCGGACGGCCCGCCACCGCACCCTCGGCGGGGCCATCGCCGGGCCGATGGAGGCCTGGCTCGCCCTGCGCGGGCTGCGCACCCTCGCCCTTCGCCTCGAGCGGTCCTGCGCCAATGCCGCCGACCTGGCCGCTCGCCTCGCCGACCACCCGCGGATCGCGCGCGTGCGCTACCCAGGGTGGGGGGCGATCGTCTCGGTGGACGTCGCAGGCACCGGCGACGGCGACGGCGCGCTCGAGGCCGAGACGCTCGCCTCCGGCACCCGGATCTGGTCGCACTCGACGAGTCTCGGCGGCGTCGAGTCCCAGCTCGAGCGTCGCCGACGTCAGCCCGGCGAGCCGGAGACCACCCCGGTCAATCTCGTGCGGATGTCCGTCGGTGTCGAGGACGTCGACGACCTCTGGACCGACCTGCGCCAGGCCCTCGACGCGATCGGCTGACTACTCCGTCTCGGCCTTGCGGGCCCGCGAGAGGAGGGAGCGCACGGTCTCCTTCGGCGGGACCTCCTCGTGGACGGCCCGGTTGACCTGCTCGATGATCGGCACGTCCACCCCGTGGGCCCGCGCGAGGTCGAGGATCGAGGAGCAGGACTTCACGCCCTCGGCCGTCTGCTTCGTCTGCTCGGTGACCTCGGCGACGGTCAGGCCCTGCCCGAGCTTGACCCCGAAGGAGTGGTTGCGCGAGAGCGGGGACATGCACGTGGCAATGAGGTCGCCGACGCCGGCGAGACCCGCCAGGGTCCGCGGGTCGGCGCCGAGGGCCACCGACAAGCGGGTGGTCTCGGCGAGGCCACGGGTGATGATCGATGCCTTGGTGTTGTCGCCCATGCCCAGACCGGAGGCCATGCCGACCGCGAGCGCGATGACGTTCTTCACCGCTCCCCCGAGCTCGGCGCCGATGACGTCGGTGGAGGTGTAGGGGCGGAAGTAGCTCGTCGAGCAGGCTGCGGCGACCTTGTCGGCGGAGGCCCCGTCCGGGCAGGCGACGACGGTCGCGGCCGGCTGTCGCTGCACGATCTCCCGCGCGAGGTTCGGGCCGCTGACGACACCGATCCGGTCCGTGGGGATGCCACCGACCTCGTGGATGACCTCGCTCATGCGTTTGGTCGTACCGAGCTCGATGCCCTTCATCAGGGAGACGACGATCGTGTCACCGGTGAGCAGGGGCGCCCACTCGGTGAGGTTGGCCCGCAGCGACTGGGAGGGCACGGAGAGGACGATGATGTCGGCGCCGTCGGTGACCTCCGCCGGGTCGGTGGACGCCGAGATGCCCGAAGGGAGCTCCACGCCCGGCAGGTAGTCGTCGTTGACGCCGGAGTTGAGCTGGGCGACGAGCTCGGGGCGACGTCCCCAGACCCGGACGTCGTTGCCTCCGTCGGCGAGGATCGAGGCGAAGGCGGTGCCCCAGCTACCGGCCCCGAACACGGCGATGTGATTCACGATGGTCCTCCTGGTCGAAAGTCGGGGCACGCAGCCACCCGTCCGGCGCCTCGCTCTGGCCGTGCTCACCCTAGGCCACGGCTAGGCTCGGCCCCGTGCAAGCGACGGTCTTCTCCCACGTCCCGGACGGCATCACCCTCGTCGTCACCGACGCGGGTCTCTCTCACGAGGTCCCACCCGAGGTGTTCGCGGCGAGCGGGCTGCGCTTCGTGCGGCCCGGTCAGCGGGTGAGCATCACCGAGCTGGACGGGGCGATCACCCGGATGTGGATCGTCGGCATCGGCGACGACGAGACGATCCGCTGACCTGACTCGCCCCTACCGACGTCGGGACAGGGCGCGGGGCCGCCACCGGTGACCGGGGCGGCCCCTGCCGGTGCCCGGGGGGGGTTGGGATCAGTCCGAACTCGACGCCGTCTTCTGCGCGGTGCTCTTCTTGGCGGGGGCGCTCTTCTTGGCGGGCGCCGACTTCTTCGCCGCGGTCGATGTCGCCGTGGTCGACTTCTTCGCCGCCGAGGTCTTCTTCGCGGGCGCCGGGGTCTTCTTCGCGGTGGACTTCGCCGCAGTCGACTTCTTCGCCGCCGAGGTCTTCTTCGCGGGCGCCGACTTCCTGGCCGTCGTCGACGACGCCGCGCTCGACTTCTTCGCCGCGGTCTTCGCGGGAGTGCTCTTCTTCGCGGTCGAGGTCTTCGCGGTCGAGGTCTTCTTCGCGGTCGACTTCTTGGCTGCCGAGGTCTTCTTCGCGGGAGTGCTCTTCTTCGCCGTCGACTTCGTGGCCGTCGACGTCCCTGCCGGGGACGACCCGGCGGCGGAACCCTTGGCGGGCTTCTTCCGTCCCCCGGGCAGTGCACTCCCGGCGAGGGCATAGGCGCTGCCGGCAGCGGAGGTGACCGTCCCCGCAGCCGCGCGGGCGGCGGCGGGCGCCGCCTTCGGCAGCGACTTCGGATCCGCGACGTACCCCTTGAAGCTCGTACCCGCCTTGAACCGCGGCACATTGGTCTTCTTGATCTTCACGACCTCACCGGTCCGCGGGTTGCGGCCGGTGCGGGCGGCTCGGGCTGCCTTCTCGAAGGTTCCGAACCCGGTGATGGCGACGCGACCTCCCTTGGCGACCTCGCGGACGATCGTGTCGAGCACGACCTCCAGCGCTTCCTGGGCGGCCTTGCGGCTACCCAACCTCTCTTCGAGAGCCTTGACGAGTTCTGCCTTGTTCACGGTCACTCCCGTAGCCGTCCGACGCCGGAGTTCCCCCGGCTGGGAAAGCCGAGCCGTACACCCGACCTGTCACGACGGTAGGGCCGTCGGGACCCTCCGTGCAGGATTTGGGGTTGGTCACTTTTTCTTGCCGCACAAGAACATTCGTCGGTCCGGACGCACCCCGCCGACTCTCGGGCAACCGTGGTCGCCGACCAATGCGACGGGTAGCAGGACGGGCACCCCTGTCCTGCAAGGATGCCCGTTGCCGTGGTGTCGCTCAGACCGGCTGTGTCGTGGGCTTCCAGCCGGGTCGCTCCGCCTCGAACTCGGTGATGTCCTGCTCGTGGCGCAGGGTCAGACCGATGTCGTCGAGTCCCTCGATGAGGCGCCATCGCGTGTAGTCGTCGACGTGGAAGGGGCAGACGATGTCCCCGGCGGTGACGGTCTTCGCAGCGAGGTCGACGGTGATCTGCGCACCGGGGGTGTTCTCGAGGTACTTCCACAGCAGCTCGACGTCGTCCTGGCTGACCTCGGCGGCGAGCAGTCCTTGCTTGCCGGAGTTGCCGCGGAAGATGTCGGCGAAACGCGAGGAGATCACGACCCGGAAGCCGTAGTCCTTCAGCGCCCACACCGCGTGCTCGCGCGAGGAGCCGGTGCCGAAGTCCGGCCCGACGACGAGCACGGAGCCGTCGCGGTAGGCGGGCTGGTTGAGCACGAAGGTCTCGTCATTGCGCCAGGCGGCGAAGAGCCCGTCCTCGAAGCCGGTGCGCGAGACCCGCTTGAGGTAGACGGCGGGGATGATCTGGTCGGTGTCGACATTGCTGCGCCGCAGGGGGACACCGGCACCGGTGTGCGTCGTGAACTTCTCCATGACTTCTCAGGCTCCTTCGACGGTCTCGAGGTCGGCGGGGCTCGACAGCGTGCCGCGCACCGCGGTGGCCGCGGCGACGAGCGGCGAGACGAGGTGGGTACGTCCGCCCTTGCCCTGCCGCCCCTCGAAGTTGCGGTTGCTCGTCGACGCCGAGCGCTCCCCCGGCGCGAGGATGTCGGGGTTCATGCCCAGGCACATCGAGCAGCCGGGCAGCCGCCACTCGGCGCCCGCCTCGGTGAAGACCCGGTCGAGACCCTCCGCCTCGGCCTGGACGCGCACCCGGGCGGAACCGGGGACGACGAGCATGCGCACGCTGTCGGCGACGTGGCGCCCCTTGACGATCTCGGCAGCCGCCCGCAGGTCCTCGATGCGCCCGTTCGTGCAGGAGCCGACGAAGACGGTGTCGACGGCGACCTCGCGCAGCGGGGTACCCGCGGTCAGCCCCATGTACTCGAGCGCCTTCGAGGCAGTGGCCCGCTCGTTCTCGTCAGCCATGGCCGCCGGGTCCGGCACGGCCTCGGACAGCGGCGAGCCCTGCCCGGGGTTGGTGCCCCACGTGACGAAGGGGGTGAGCGTCGAGGCGTCGATGTCGACCTCGACGTCGAAGACCGCGTCGTCGTCGGTGCGCAGCCGGGTCCAGTTCTCGACAGCGGCCTCCCAGTCGGCGCCGGTCGGGGCGTGGTCGCGGCCCTTGAGGTAGTCGAAGGTCGTCTGGTCCGGGGCGATCATGCCGGCGCGGGCACCGGCCTCGATCGACATGTTGCACACGGTCATCCGCGCCTCCATCGACAGCGCCTCGATGGCCTCGCCGCGGTACTCCAGGACGTAGCCCTGCCCGCCGCCGGTGCCGATCTTGGCGATGACGGCGAGGATGACGTCCTTCGCGGTCACGCCGGGCTGCAGCTCGCCGTGGACGTTGATCGCCATGGTCTTGAAGGGGTTCAGCGAGAGCGTCTGGGTCGCGAGCACGTGCTCGACCTCGCTCGTCCCGATGCCGAAGGCGAGCGCACCGAAGGCGCCGTGGGTGCTCGTGTGGCTGTCGCCGCAGACGACGGTCGTGCCCGGCTGGGTCAGCCCCAGCTGCGGGCCGACGACGTGGACGATGCCCTGCTCGGCATCGCCCATGGGATAGAGGCGCACGCCGAACTCTGCGCAGTTGTCGCGCAGGGTCTCCACCTGGATCTTGCTCACCGGGTCGGTGATCGGGCCCGGCGTCGTCGGGACGTTGTGGTCCTCGGTCGCGAGGGTGAGGTCGCGGCGTCGCACCGGCCGGCCGGCCAGGCGCAGCCCCTCGAAGGCCTGCGGGCTCGTCACCTCGTGGAGCAGGTGGAGGTCGATGTACAGGAGGTCGGGCTCCCCTTCCGCGCGACGGACGACGTGCGCGTCCCAGACCTTCTCGGCGAGCGTTCCTGACATGATCCTCATTCCGTCCCATGCGTGGTGCCACAGATCGTGCACGGTGTGTCTCCACTGACATTCGCAGGTCCCGACGGAGTCGGATCTTGCGTCTCACGAGATGAGATGTCAGTATCACTCCATGGACAATGGTAGTGGAGTTGGCGTCCTTGACAAGGCCGCCGTCGTGCTCGGGGCCCTCGAAGCGGGCCCGTCGACTCTTGCGCAGCTCGTGGCGGCCACCGGCCTCGCCCGACCCACCGCGCACCGGCTCGCCGTCGCGCTCGAGCACCATCGGCTCGTGGCCCGGGACATGCAGGGACGCTTCGTCCTCGGTCCACGCCTCGGCGAGCTCGCCGCATCGGCCGGCGAGGACAAGCTCCTCGTCGCCGCCAACCCCGTCCTCGGGGCCCTGCGCGACCACACCAATGAGTCCGCCCAGCTCTTCCGCCGCCAGGGGGAGCACCGGGTCTGCGTCTCGGCTGCCGAGCGACCCGTCGGCCTGCGTGACTCGATCCCCGTCGGCGCGACCCTGACGATGCACGCCGGCTCCGCCGCCCAGGTCCTGCTCGCGTGGGAGGAGCCGGACCGACTGCACCGCGGGCTGCAGGAGGCGGCCTTCACCGCCACCATGCTCTCCGGGGTGCGCCGCCGCGGGTGGGCGCAGAGCGTCGGCGAGCGTGAGGCCGGCGTCGCCTCGGTCTCCGCCCCGGTGCGCTCCCCCTCCGGCCGTGTCATCGCCGCGGTCTCGATCTCGGGTCCCATGGAGCGCCTCTCCCGCCAGCCCGGCCGCCTGCACGCCGCGACCGTCATCGCGGGCGCGAACAAGCTGACCGAGGTCCTGGAGAAACACGCCCTGGCCGCCGAGGCCGCCGACCGCGACACCGAGTGACGAAGGGCCGGAGACGGGGACGGGACGACACTCCCCTCCCCCTTCGCCCGCCCCCGCTCGCATCTGCCTAGGCAGATGCGGGACCCCCTTGCCCTCCTTCGCATCTGCCTAGGCAGATGCGAATTGGGGGGGGCGGGGTACGACAAAGGCCCCCGTTCCGCAGAACGGGGGCCTTGGCGATGTAGCCCCGACGGGATTCGAACCCGCGCTACCGCCTTGAGAGGGCGGCGTGCTAGGCCACTACACAACGGGGCCGTAGATGCTGCTTCCTGCCGGTCATCCGGCTGGGCAACGGAGGGAACCTTACCCGGAGGAAGGCGCCTTTCCGAAATCGAGTGGCCGGGCCACTCGCAGCGCTGGGGTACCAGGACTCGAACCTAGAACAACTGAACCAGAATCAGCCGTGTTGCCAATTACACCATACCCCAAGGGGGTATCACTGCCCCTTCGTGCCGTGGCACGCGCGGGCGGTGAACCGAGTGGAAATGATACCCACCCGGTGGGATCCACCCAAATCCGCGGCTCAGGCGAGCGAGGATCGCAGCGCCCGGAGCCGACCCAGCGTCGAATCCCGGCCGAGGATCTCCATCGACTCGAAGAGCGGCGGGCTGATCTTCTGCCCCGAGACCGCGGTGCGCAGCGGCCCGAAGGCGAGGCGGGGCTTGATGCCCATCCCGTCGACGATCGCCTCGCGCAGCACCCGCTCGATCTCGGCGGCGTGCCACTGGTTGCCCTCCCCGGTCGCGGCGGCCAGCGGCTCGAGCGCGGCCAGGGCCGCGTCGAGGACCTCCCCGGCCGTGTCCTTCAGGCCGGCGCGGGCGTCCTCGGCGATCTCGAGCTCCTCATCCGCCACGTAGAAGGGCCGCACGAGGGCGGAGGCCTCGGTGAGCAGGTTCATCCGGGTCTGGATGAGCTCGGCGATGCTCTCCAGCCGCGCCAGGTCCTCCGCGCCCGGGTCCTCGCCGAGGACACCATCGGCCTGCAGGTACGGCAGGACGCGGGCGCTGAGGTCAGCGAGCTCCAGGCCCCGGATCCATGCCCCGTTGAGCCACTCCAGCTTCTTCAGGTCGAAGATCGGGCCGACGGTGTTGACCTTGTCCCAGGCGAACTCGCGGCTGAACTCCTCGACGGTGAACTTCTCGACGTCCTCGCCGCTCTCCCCCTTCGCCGGCGGGTAGGCCAGCAGGCCGAGGAAGTTCACGACGGCCTCGGGCAGGTAGCCCTGCTCCTGGAACCACGTGAGGCGGGCCTCGGGGTTCTTGCGCTTGGAGATCTTCGACTTGTTCTGGTTGCGCAGCAGCGGCATGTGCGCGAACTTCGGCGCCTCGAGGCCCAACCACCGGTAGAGCAGGACGTGCTTGGGCGTGGAGGAGATCCACTCCTCCCCGCGCACGACGTGGGTGATGCCCATCTCGTGGTCGTCGACGACGACGGCCAGGTGGTAGGTCGGGAAGCCGTCCGCCTTGAGGATGACCTGGTCGTCCGGGAGGGGCGCGGAGACGGTGCCGCGGATGACGTCCTCGAAGGTCGTCGGCGCGTCCTCGGGCACGAGCATCCGCACGACGGGGGTCTCGCTGTAGCCCTCGAGCTCGGCGCGCTCCTCCTGCGTCTTGCCGACGCAGAGCCGGTCGTAGCCCGTGGGCAGCTTGAGCTTCTGCTGCTTCTCGCGCATCGCGGTCAGTCGCTCGGTGGAGCACCAGCAGTAGTAGGCGTGCCCCTCCTCGATGAGCTTCTCGACATACGGGCGGTAGGTGTCCAGCCGCTCACTCTGCCGGTACGGCGCGAAGGGACCGCCGACGTCCGGGCCCTCGTCCCAGGTGAGCCCGAGCCACCCGAGGGTGTCGTAGAGCTGCCGCTCGCTCGTCTCGTCGAAGCGCGCCCGGTCGGTGTCCTCGATGCGCAGGACGAAGGACCCACCCTGCTGTCGCGCGAAGGCGAGGTTGAACAGCGCCATGTAGGCGGTGCCGACGTGGGGGTCGCCGGTCGGCGAGGGGGCGACGCGCAGTCGCGGGGCGCTGCCGGTGGTGGACGGGGGGTTCTCTGCGGAGGGGCTGCTCATGATGGGCCGATCGTATCCCCGACCCGGGCCCCGGCCGCGACCGGCGGGCGAAGGGGGCTCCCGTCGCCGGGACGACGGATCGACAGGCCCCCTTCGTCAGGCCGAGCGCGGGGCGTACATGATCACGGCGACACCCACGAGGCAGACGAGCGCCCCGGTGACGTCCCAGCGGTCCGGGACGAAGCCGTCGAGGGCCATCCCCCACAGCAGCGAGCCGACGACGAAGACCCCGCCGTAGGCGGCGAGGATGCGGCCGAAGTCGGCCTCGGGCTGGAGGGTCGCGACGGCCCCGTAGAGACCGAGCGCGAGCACCCCGGCGCCGATCCACACCCAGCCGCGCTGCTCGCGGATCCCCTGCCAGACGAGCCACGCCCCGCCGATCTCGAGCACTGCCGCGAGGACGAAGAGCGGGATCGAGCGGGCGACGTCCACGTCACGTCACCCGGTCACTCGGAAGCGACGAAGGGGTTGCTCAGCGTCCCGATGGCGTCGATCTCGATCTCGACGCGCTGGCCGGCCTCGACCGGCCCGACGCCCGCCGGGGTGCCGGTGAGGATGACATCGCCGGGCAGCAGCGTGAAGGCCTTGGAGCAGTGGCTGATCAGCGCGGCGACCCCGTGGACCATGTCCCTGCTGTGCCCGTCCTGGACGACCTCGCCGTCGCGCCGGGTGAGGATCGAGACGTTCTGCGGGTCGAGGTCGGTCTCGATCCAGGGACCGAGCGGGCAGAAGGTGTCCATCCCCTTGGCCCGCGCCCACTGCCCGTCTCCGCGCTGCAGGTCGCGCGCGCTGACGTCGTTGGCGATCGTGTAGCCGAAGACGACCTTCGTGGCCTCATCGGGCTCGATGTCCTTGCACATCCGGCCGATGATCACGGCGAGCTCGCCCTCGTAGTGCACCTCGGAGGTGAGCGCGGACGGGATGACCACGGGGTCGTGCGGCCCGACGACGGCGGTGTTCGGGATGAGGAACATCATCGGCTCGGCCGGAACCTCGTTGCCCATCTCGGCGGCGTGGTCGGCGTAGTTGCGCCCGATGCCGATGACCTTGCTGCGCGGGATGACGGGCGCGAGGAGTCGTACGTCCTCGACCGTCGTCGTCTTCCCGGTCAGCTCGATCCGCTGGTAGAGCGGGTCGCCGCTCACCTCGGCGATCTTCGACCCGCCGGCGTCGACGAGCCCGTAGACCGGGTCGTCCCCTTCGGTATATCTCGCGATGCGCACGTGATCACCCTAGGCGACGGGGGCGTCCCGGTTAGCCTGTGGTCGTGGATGTCCCCACCGAGACCCTCCTGCCCAGGGAGCAGTGGCTCGCGAGGGCGCAGGAGCACGCCGACGAGGTGGACCGGCTCACCGCGGGTCACCGGGCCCGGCGCCGCCGCGGAGAGCGCCACCCGGTCGAGGACTTCCTCTTCGAGTACTACGCGCACCGACCGGGTCACCTGCGCCGGTGGCACCCGGGCCCGGGCACCGCCCTGGCGGACGCGGCGGACACCCACGCGGACCGCACGGGATACCGCGTGGACGCTGCGGGCACCGCGCGGCTGGACGTCGCCGGCTTCGTGGAGCGAAGGGGGCGGACCCTCGCCTTCGTCAGGAACCTCCTCACCGCGACCCTGTCGCGCCCCGGGACCCATGACTGCTTCGGCCTGCACGAGTGGGCGATGGTCTACCGCCTCGCCCCCGGTGAGCAGCGCCACGAGCAGCTGCCGCTGCGACTGGGCCAGGAGAGCACCGACGCGGTCGTGGAGTCGCACCGGATCCGCTGCAGCCACGTCGACGCCTATCGCTTCTTCACGCCGGATGCGGTGGAGCGCAACGCCCTTCGTCCCACCCGCGAGGGTCAGACCGCCCTCGAGCAACCCGGGTGCCTCCATGCGGGGATGGACGTCTACAAGTGGTGCTTCACGCTCGCGCCGGCGATCCCGTCCGAGCTGACGCTCGCCGCCTTCGAGCTGGCACGTGAGATCCGTCGGCTCGACATGGCGGCCTCTCCCTATGACGTGAGCGGGTTCGGCATCGAGCCGGTGGCGATCGAGACCCCGGAGGGCAAGGCCGTCTACGTCGAGCGGCAACGTGGCTTCACCACGGCGTCCAATGACCTGCGCCGGCGGCTGCTCGCCGTGCTCGAGGACCTCGCGACCCGCGCACCGGCACCTGCCACGCTGGAGTCGTGACCGAGCAGCTCCCCCCGCCGACCCGACGCTTCTACGACGGCGGGCCGGTCGATGGCGCGCCCGACCCGACCTCGCCACCGCTGATCGTCCTGGAGCGCACGCCGCAGATGTCGCCCCGGGAGTTCCGGATGGGACGGCGCATCGCCTACCTCGACCGCGAGCTCGGTGAGCTGCTCGTGCCCGCCGACCCGGCGACCTTCACCAGCGACCTGGCCTCGGTGCCATCGGTCTTCGCCTGGCTGGTCCCACGCATCGGTCGTCACCTCCCGGCCGCGCTCCTCCACGACGGCCTCGTCGGCAGCACACCGCAAAGCCGCTCGTACATCAGCACCGAGGGCATCGAGGTCGACTTCGAGGAGGCCAACCGGGTCTTCCGCGATGCCATGGCTGACACGGGGACGGGCGTCGTGCGACGCAGGCTGATGTGGACCGCGGTCACCCTGACGATGATGGTCACCGGTGACTCGCGCTGGTCGGGCGTGGAGCGGTGGCGTTGGCGCGTCACGGCGATCGGCACGCTCGCGGTCCTCGTCGTGCTCGGGCTGTGGTCGACGGCGGACCTGGTCGACGTCCTCGGGGGCGTGCCCTGGATGGGCGAGGGCTCCTTCTGGTCCCGACTGCTCACCGGAGCCGCAGGGGCGGTGACCATCCCGCTGGTGATCGCCCAGGTCTGGGGGCGCTTCAGGGTGGCCGGGATGATCGCCGGCACGGCGCTCGCCCTGCTGCTGCACGTCACCCTGGCCGTGGCCGCGCTCACCGCGATCTACCGTGCGACGGAGTGGTTGGCCCGCAGGGCACCCTGGACGGCCGTGGTGCTCGGCGCCGGGATCGTCGTCAGCGCCGGCGTGGTCTTCATCCGCTCGCTGTGACCGGCCGCGGGTCCAGGACGAGCAGCCCCAGGTGCAGCTCGAGGCGGTCGCGCCCCCGGGAGAGATCGAGGCCGGTGACCGTCTCGATCCGCTGGAGTCGGTGGTAGACGCTCTGCCGGTGCAGACCGAGGCGGGCGGCGGTCGCCGCGACGGAGCCGGCCTCGTCGAGGTAGACCTGTGCGGTCTCGACGAGCCCGGCCGGGGCCGAGAGCAGCTCGGTCACCGCCGGGGTCCGCACCGCCTCGACCAGCTCATCACCGGCCTCGCCCCCCAGGAGGCGACGGATCCCCAGCGACGACCACGGGTGCACCCGCAGGGCCGGGGGCCGGGTGTCCGTCCCCGCGGTCGGTGGCCGCACCACGCGAAGGGCGGCCCGCGCCCTTCGGTAGGACGTCGCCGCGTGCGTCAGGGGCACGTCCTCGCCGACACCGGCCACGGCGCCCGATGACTCGTGCCGGTCGAGTCCCGCCAGGGCGTCCTCGACGACATCGGTGACCGCGGCAGCGGGCCCCGCGGGGACGACGAGGACGAGATCTCCACCCCGCTCGGCGACACCGACCCAGCGCGCGACACCCCCCGACCCGAGCACCTGGTCGGCGTGCAGCGACTCCCCCGGAGCCGTGCCGAGCACGGCGACGGCGACCCTCGCCTCGGGTGGGAGCGCGAGGTCGTCGGCCAGCTCGCGGGCTGCCGCACCACTGCCGACGGCCGTCGGCTCGAGCAGGTCGAGCACGAGCCGCTCGGTCTCCCGGCGACGCGACGCGCGTCGGGCGAGGACCTCCCCCGCGTGCGCCGCGAGGTCCTCGGCCGCCCGGACCCGCTCGGGCGCGAGGCCCTCGGGTGGCTCGATCGCCCAGAGGTAGCCCTGGACCACGTCGTGCCAGCGCACCGGCACGCAGAGACGGGCGGCGATCCCCCGCTCCGGGTCCGCGCTGACGTGCACCGGTCTGCGGGCACGGGCGATGCCGAAGCTCTCGAACCACGCCCGGGTCTGCGGCCCGGATCCACGGCCCAGCACCGTCTCCACCCGGACCGGATCCGCCCCACCGGCGTGGGCGCCCGAGGCGAGGAGACGGAAGCGGCGGTCCTCGAGGGTCACCGGCGCCTCGAGGAGCGTGGAGGCCTCGTCGACGAGGTCCTGCAGGTCAGCCATCAGACAAGTGTATGACGCGATCGCTCATACTGGTGACAGATGTCCGTGGCGGAGGTCGTCCATCGGTCCTACCGTCGGTGTATGACGACGCTCACCGCGACCGACCCCGCGACCTTGGCCTTCGCCCCCTTCGTCGAGGAGGCGGTGACCCTCGCCGAGCGGTGGGCCGCTGCCGCCCACGCCGGGGAGACCAAGGCCGAGGCGCAGACCACCGGCCAGCTCGCGGCGCTGCTCTCCGACCACGGCGGGCTCGACCTCGCGGTCTTCTTCGTCGACCGGGTCGCCCGGCCGGAGGACGACCGGGTCGCCGCCAACGCCCTGAGCCGGATCGTCGCCTCGGACGCGTCCTCCTTCCTCGGTCCGCTCGACCGCGGCCTCCTCGGTCTGGGTGCGTACGCGGCGCGGGTCGCTCCCACGCTCGTCGTGCCCGCCGCCCGCGCCCGGATGAAGCAGATGGTCGGCCACCTGCTCGTCGACGCCCGCGACCCGAAGCTCGGCCGGCGCCTCGCCGCCGCCCGCGACGACGGTTTCCGGCTGAACATCAACCTCCTCGGCGAGGCGGTCCTCGGCGAGGACGAGGCGGCCTCGCGCACCGAGCGCACCCGCGAGATCCTCGAGCGCGCGGACGTCGACTACGCCTCGATCAAGGTCTCCTCGCTCGTGAGCCAGATCAGTGCCTGGGACACCGCCGGCACGGTCGAGCGCTGCCTCGAACGGCTGCGTCCGCTCTACGCCACGGCGAAGGCCTCGAGCCCGCGGGCCTTCGTCAACCTCGACATGGAGGAGTACCGCGACCTCGAGATGACGATCGAGGTCTTCACGGCGATGCTCTCCGAGCCGCAGTTCCTCGACCTCGAGGCCGGGATCGTGCTGCAGGCCTACCTGCCCGACGCGCTGCCCGCGCTGGAGCGGCTCATCGCCTTCGCCACCGAACGCCGGGAGGCCGGTGGCGCGCCGATCAAGGTGCGCCTCGTCAAGGGCGCCAACCTCGCCATGGAGAAGGTCGAGGCGGTGATGCACGGCTGGGAGCCGGCGCCCTACCCGACGAAGGGGGACGTCGACGCGAACTACCTGCGGTGCGTCGAGCGCGCCCTGCGCGAGGACGTCGTGGGCGCCCTGCGGCTCGGCGTCGCCTCGCACAACCTCTACGACGTCGCTGCGGCGCACCTGCTGGCGACCGCCCGCGGCGTACAGGACTCCCTCGATGTCGAGATGCTCCAGGGGATGTCGCCCGCGCAGGCCCGCGCCGTGCGCGACGCCGTCGGCACCGTCATCCTCTACACCCCGGTCGTGGCGCCGAAGGACTTCGACGCCGCGGTCTCCTACCTCGTGCGCCGGCTCGAGGAGAGCTCCTCCCCGGAGAACTACATCCACGCGTTCTTCGCCGACGACGCAGCGGCCATGCCCGACCAGGAGGCCCGGTTCCGCGCGAGCGTCACGGCCATCGGCGACACCCCGACCGGGCCGCGACGCAGCGCCGAGCGGCCGCCGCTCGGGGACGCCTTCGCCAACACCCCTGACGCCGACCCGTCGCTGCTCGCCAACCGCGAGTGGGCCGCCCGCGCGGTCACGACGCAGCACCCCGGGTTGACCTCGCCCCACCTGCAGAGCACCACCGAGGTCGACTCCGTCGTCTCGACCGGCGTCACGGCGCACGCGGGCTGGGCGGCCCGGCCGGCTGCCGAGCGCGCGGAGCTGCTGCGCGCGGCCGCGCGAGAGCTCGACTCCCGACGTGAGGCCCTCGTGGCGGTCATGGCCGCCGAGGCCGGCAAGACCGTCGCCGAGTCCGACCCCGAGGTCTCCGAAGCGGTCGACTTCGCCCGCTACTACGCCGACCGGGCCCTCGAGCTCGAGGACGGTCCCATGGCCGACGGGGCGCGGTTCACCCCCTTCGCCCTGACGCTGATCACCCCGCCGTGGAACTTCCCGGTCGCCATCCCGATCGGCGGGGTCCTCGCGGCGCTGGCCGCCGGGTCCGCCGTGATCATCAAGCCGGCGCCCCAGACCCCCGGGTGCGTCGAGGAGGCCGTGGATGCACTGCACGCCGCCGGCATCCCAGGCGACGTGCTCCAGGTGGTGCGCACCGACGAGGACGAGGTCGGCCAACACCTGGTCTCCCACGCCGACGTCGAGGCGATCGTGCTCACCGGGGCCAGCGAGACGGCGCGGCTCTTCGCGGGCTGGCGAGCCGGCCGCGACCAGGGCGCCCGCGTCCTCGGGGAGACCTCGGGCAAGAACGCCCTCGTCATCACCCCCTCCGCGGACATCGACCTCGCCGTCGCCGACCTCGTCTCCTCCGCCTTCGGCCACGCCGGGCAGAAGTGCTCCGCCGCCTCCCTCGGCATCCTCGTCGGGTCGATCGCCGACTCGCCGCGCTTCCGCCGTCAGCTCGTCGACGCCGTCGCGTCGATCGCCGTCGGGTGGCCGAGCGACCTCGGCACCCGGATGGGTCCGGTCATCGAGAAGCCCAGCGGCAAGCTGCGCCGGGCGTTGACCACGCTCGAGCCGGGCGAGTCCTGGCTCGTCGAGCCGCAGCCGCTCGACGAGACCGGTCGCCTGTGGTCGCCCGGGGTCAAGGAGGGCGTGCGTGCCGGATCCTTCTTCCACCTCACGGAGGTCTTCGGGCCGGTCCTCGGACTGATGCGGGCAGGCTCCCTCGATGAGGCGATCGAGCTGCAGAACGCGACCGACTTCGGTCTCACCGGCGGCCTGCACAGCCTCGACGAGGCCGAGATCGCCACGTGGACCGACGCGGCCGAGGTCGGCAACGGCTACGTCAACCGGCACATCACCGGGGCCATCGTCCAGCGGCAGTCCTTCGGTGGGTGGAAGGCCAGCTCGATCGGCCCCGGCGCCAAGGCGGGCGGCCCGAACTACGTCGCCCAGCTCGGTACGTGGTCGGCCGACGGGCTGCCGACGACGGGAGCCACCCCCACCTCCGCGGTGTCCCGCACCGTCGAGTCCCAGCTCGCGGCCCTCGGCGCGCGCGTGACCGAGGAGGAGCGGGCCTGGCTCGACTCGGCCCTGGCCAGCGACGCTGCCGCGTGGGCGAGCGAGCTCGGCGTCGAGCACGACAAGAGCGCCCTGGGCGTCGAGACCAATGTCTTCCGCTACCGCCGCAGCCCGCTGCTGCTCGTGCGCGCCGGTGACGACACCCCGGTCGTCGAGCTCGTGCGCCTCGTCGCCGCGGCCACGCTCACCGGTGCCCGCACGCTGGTCTCCGCCGACCCGGCGCTCGACCTGCCCGCGAGCATCGGCCATGTGCAGGTGATCACCGAGGACGAGGCCTCCTGCCTGGAGCGCGCCGAGCACGTGGGCGGTGGTCGGGTCCGCCTCGTCGGCCGGGCCACCACGGCCTTCGTGGACGACCTCGTCGCGCGCGGGGTCGACGTCATCACCGGTGAGGTCCTCGCGACCGGTCGCCGCGAGCTGCTCCCCTTCGTGCGCGAGCAGGCGGTGAGCACCACCCGGCACCGCTTCGGTCACGTCGCCGGCTGAGTCCCGCCGCGGGTCGATGTGTCTGAGTGAGTCCCAGCGCTCGTCGATACATCGACCCGGGTGGGGGGGCTCAGCGGACGGGGACCCCGGCACGCATGAGGCCGTAGGTCACCCCGTCGAGCAGCGCCTCCCAGGAGGCCTCGACGATGTTGGGAGCCACCCCGACGGTCGCCCACGTGGTCACCCCGTCGCTGTGCTCGATGAGCACGCGGGTCGTCGCGTCGGTGCCGTGCGCGGCGTCGAGGATGCGCACCTTGTAGTCGATGAGCTCGATGCGCTCGACCTCCGGGTAGACGACGGCGAGCGCCTGTCGCAGGCCCTGGTCGAGCGCGTTGACCGGTCCATTGCCCTCCCCGGTCGCGACGAGCCGCTGACCGCCGGCGAGCGCCTTGACCGTCGCCTCCGACAGGGCGTCGGCACCACCGAGGGCATCGATCATGATCCGCCAGGACTCGATCTGCGCGTACTCCGGCGGCTCTTGGTCGAGCTCGCGCCGCAGCAGCAGCTCGAAGGACGCGTCCGCCGCGTCGAAGGTGTAGCCGCGCTGCTCCAGCTCCTTGACCCTCGCGAGCACCCGGGTCAGGGCCGCGTCGTCCCCGGCGAGGTCGACGCCGAACTCGCGGCTCTTCAGCTCCACCGTGGCCCGCCCCGCCATGTCGGAGACGAGCATCCTCATGTCGTTGCCGACGTCCTTCGGCTCGATGTGCTGGTACAGGTCGGGGTCGACCTTGATCGCGCTGGCGTGCAGGCCGGCCTTGTGCGCGAAGGCTCCCGAGCCGACATAGGGCTGCCGGGAGAAGTGCGGGAAGTTCGTCACCTCGCTCACCGCGTGAGCGATGCGGGTCGCGTCCCGGAGGCGGTGCGGGTCGACGAGGTCCATGCCGAGCTTGAGCTGGAGGTTGGCGACGACGGTGATGAGGTCGGCATTGCCGGTCCGCTCGCCGTAGGCATTGATCGTCCCCTGGACGTGGTCGGCGCCGGCCTCCACCGCGGCCATGGAGTTGGCGACCGCGCAGCCGGTGTCGTTGTGGCAGTGGATGCCCAGCCGTGCACCGGTCGCGGCGATGACGTCGGCGACGACGTCGTGCACCTGGCCGGGCAGCATCCCACCGTTGGTGTCGCACACGGCCACGACCTCCGCGCCGGACCGGTGCGCCGCGGTGACGCAGGCCAGCGCGTAGTCGCGGTCGAGCACGTAGCCGTCGAAGAAGTGCTCGCCGTCGACCATGACCGTCCTGCCCTGCTCGCGCAGGTGGGTCACGGTGTCGCGGATCATCGCGAGGTTCTCCTCGCGGGTGGTCCGCAGCGCCCGCTCGACGTGGCCCGGGTGCATCTTCGCCACGAGGGTGACGACCTGCGCGCCGGAGTCGAGCAGGGCCTGCACCTGCGGGTCGCTCGCCGCCCGTCCCCCGGCTCGGCGCGTGGCGCCGAAGGCCGCGAGCGTGGCCGAGTGCAGGTCCAGCTCGGTGCGGGCCCGGGCGAAGAACTCGGTGTCGTTGGGGTTGGCGCCGGGCCATCCCCCTTCGATGTGGGTCACGCCCAGCTCGTCGAGGTGACGGGCGATCGCCAGCTTGTCCGCGACCGAGAGGTTGATGCCCTGCTGCTGGGCACCGTCGCGCATGGTCGTGTCATAGACGTGAAAGCCGTGCATCGTGGTCTTCCGGTGGGGAACGAAGGGGGCGGTGCCCCTGCGGGAAGTGTGACACCCGCTCGTCGCGCCGATCCGTTGCTGGGGGTGATGCCCCGGACCCGATGCTTCGTCGCCGCCTGCCCGACAAAGCAAAAGACCCCCCGGGTGTGGGAGGTCCGCGCGACGAGCAGGTGGCTCGTCGCGCCTAGATAATGAGCTCGGCCGCGGTAGCGGCGCGGGTCGTCATCGAGGGCATCACCTGATGAGCATCCCACCATGCCGTCCGGCCGACCCCTATGCGTCCGGATCGTGGACGCGTGCGGCCCGGACCAGGGCGAGGAAGAGGCTGCTGTCCTGCCCGACCTCGGGGTGCCACTGCACGGCGAGGCGGAAGGAGGCGTCCGGGTCCTCCAGCGCCTCGAGCGTGTCGTCCAGCGCCCGGCCGGAGGCGGCGTACCCGGGGTGGGTCTCCACCGCCTGGTGGTGGTAGCTGGGCACCACCACCTCGTCACCGAGGACGCGGTGCGCCAGGCTCCCCTCGGTCAGCCGGACCGTGTGGTCGTTGTACCTCCCGGGAGCGATGGAGTGGTCATCGTGGCCCACGGAGTCCGGCAGGTGCTGGGTCAGCGACCCGTCGCGCTCCACGGCCATGACCTGCATCCCTCGGCAGATGCCCAGCGTCGGCAGATCGATGAGCGCGCTCGCCCGGGCCAGCGCGAGCTCCGAGGTGTCCCGGTCCGCACGGGAGGACTGGACGCTCGGGTGCGGCTCCTGGCCGTACCGGGCCGGTTCGACATCCACCCCTCCGGCGAGGACGAGACCGTCGAGGCGTCGCAGCAGCCGACGAGCCCACTCCACGTCGACATCGGCCCGCGGCGGGATGAGGACCGCCGTCGCCCCGGCGGCCTCGACGTGCGCGACGTAGGCGTGCGGGAGCAGGGCGCAGGGAACCTGTCGCCACGTCCCGTAGTCGGCCGGCTCGCGGTAGGTGGTGATCCCGATCAGCGTCACAGCGGCGTGACGTAGGCGCCGGAGATCCCGCCGTCCACCATGAAGGTGTTGGCGGTGATGAAGCTCGACTCGTCGGAGGCCAGGAAGAGGACCGCGTTCGCCATCTCGACCGGCTCGGCGAATCGACCCACCGGGACGTGGATGAGCCGACGCTCGGCGAGCTCGGGGTCCTTGGCGAACAGCTCCCGCAGCAGGGGCGTGTTGACCGGCCCCGGGCACAACGCATTGACCCGCACTCCCTGGCGGGCGAACTGCACGCCGAGCTCCCGGCTCATCGAGAGCACGCCTCCCTTCGAGGCGGAGTAGCTGATCTGGCTGGTGGCCGCCCCCATGACCGCCACGAAGGATGCGGTGTTGATGATCGACCCGTGGCCCTGCTCGAGCATGTACGGGAGCGCGGCCTTGCAGCACAAGTACACGCTGGTGAGGTTGACGTCCTGGACCCTCTGCCAGGCCTCGAGGTCGGTGTCGAGGATCGACTGGTCGTCCGGCGGTGAGATGCCCGCATTGTTGAAGGCGATGTCGACGCTGCCGAAGGTGTCGAAGGCCTTCCTGAAGAGGGCATCAACGTCATCCTTGGTGGTCACGTCGCAGCGCACGAAGGTCGCACCGACCTCCTGCGCGATCCCCGGGCCGTTGACCTCATCGAGATCGCCGATGACGACCTCGGCGCCCTCCTGCGCGAAGCGCTGCACGGTGGCCAGTCCGATACCGGAACATCCGCCGGTGACGACAGCCACCTTTTTGTCGATGCGTCCCGTCATGTCAGTCCTCTCAGTCGTGGATGGAGCCGCCGGGCCCCGCGGCCCAGTGGCCCGTGAGGTGGAAGGGGGGGTGCTCACGTGGCGATGAACACGTTCTTGATCTCGGTGAAGGAGTCCAGGGCGTCCGGCCCGAGCTCCCGCCCCAGTCCCGATTGCTTGAAGCCGCCGAAGGGCGTGGAGTAGCGAACGCTGGCGTGGCTGTTGACGGAGAGGTTGCCGGCCTCGACGGCTCGGGAGACGCGAATGGCGCGCCCGACGTCCTGGGTGAAGATCGACCCGGACAACCCGTAGTCGGTGTCGTTGGCCTTGGCGATCGCGTCCTCCTCGTCGTCGAAGGGCAGGACCGCCACCACGGGTCCGAAGATCTCTTCCCGCCAGATCCGATCCTGCGTGCCGGTCGGCAGCACCACGGTCGGGGGGTACCACCACCCCGCGCCCTGCGGCGCGCTGCCACGGAAGGCGATGTCCACGTCCTCGTGGGCGTCCTCGACGAAGCCGCGGACGGCTTCTCGCTGGCCCGAGCTGACGAGCGGCCCCATCTGGGTCCCGCCCAGAGCCGGATCGTCGACGACGATGTCCTTGACCGCGGTCTCGAAGCGCTCCATGAAGGAGTCGAGGACCGAGCGCTGGACGAGGATGCGGCTGCGGGCGCAGCAGTCCTGTCCGGCGTTGTCGAACGCCGCCATGGGAGCGGCGGCTGCCGCGGCCGCGATGTCGGCGTCCTCGAAGACGATGTTGGCGCTCTTGCCGCCGAGCTCCAGGGTGATCCGTTTGATCCGGTCCGCAGCCCCCCGCATGATCCGCTGGCCCACGGCGGTGGAGCCGGTGAAGCAGACCTTGGCCACGTCCGGATGGGTGACGAACCGCTCACCGACGACGGACCCCTTGCCGGGGAGGATGGTCAGGACGTGTTCCGGGATCCCGGCCTCCCGTGCCAGCTCCCCCAGACGGATCGCGGTCAGCGGGGTCAGCTCCGCGGGCTTGAGCACCACCGCGTTCCCCGCCGCGAGTGCGGGCGCGAGGCCCCAGCCGGCGATCGGCATCGGGAAGTTCCACGGCACGATGATCCCCACCACGCCGAGGGGTTCCTTGAAGGTGACGTCCAGACCACCGGCCACCGGGATCTGCTGACCCAGGAGCCGCTCGGGAGCCGCGGAGTAGTAGTGGAGGACGTCGCGGACGTTGCTCGCCTCCCCGGTCGCGTTGCCGAGCGTGTGCCCCGAGTTGGCGATCTCCAGCCGGGCCAGCTCGTCGATGTGCCCGTCGACGACATCGGCGAAGCGGCGCATCAACCGGCCTCGATCGGCGGGGGCGAGCGCGGCCCACGTCCGCTGGGCGACCGTGGCCGCGGCGATGGCCTCGTCCGTCTCGTCCACGCCGAGCAGGTCAACGGCGTCGACCCGCTCCTCGGTCGCCGGGTTGATCACGTCATGGGTGCTCACGGGTGCGCTCACAGCCTCTCGAATCCTCGGACACGTTCCCAGTCGGTCACGGCGTGGTTGAACGCCGTGACCTCCTTGTCTGCGGCATTGACGTAGTGGTCGATGACGTCCTCCCCGAAGGCCTCGCGCGCGATCGTCGACCCCGCCAGCAGGTCACGTGCCTCGGCCAGGGTCATCGGTACCTGCTCGTGGCCGGACGTGTAGGCGTTTCCGCTGCAGGCCTCCGGCAGCGGCAGGGACTCACGGATGCCGTACAGGCCGCCCGCCAGCATCGCCGCGGTCGCCAGGTAGGGGTTGACGTCCCCACCCGGCAGTCGGTTCTCCATCCGCAGTCCGGCCCCGTGGCCGACGACCCGGAGCGCGCAGGTGCGGTTGTCGGTCCCCCAGGCCACTGCCGTCGGCGCGAAGGACCCCTCGGCGAAACGCTTGTAGGAGTTGATGTTCGGCGCGTAGAAGTAGGTGAACTCACGCATCGTCGCCAGGACACCGGCCATGAAGTGGTCCAGCAGCTCGCTCCGGCCGCCGTCCCTGGCCTCATCGGCGAAGACGATGCTCCCGTCGTCGCCGCGCAGCGACATGTGGATGTGACAGGAGCTGCCCTCGCGTTCGTCGAACTTGGCCATGAAGGTCAAGGACTGGCCGTGCAGGGAGGCGATGTGCTTGGCGCCGTTCTTGTAGACGGCGTGGTTGTCGCAGGTCGGCATCACCTTGTCGAAGAGGAAGCCGATCTCGTGCTGGCCCAGGTTGCACTCGCCCTTGGCGGACTCGACGACCATCCCTGCGCGGTACATCTCGTTGCGGATGTCGCGCAGCAGCGGCTCGACCCGCCCACCACCGAGCACCGAGTAGTCGACGTTGTACCGGTTGCTGCCCTGGAGGTCCTGGTAGCGACGCCGCCATGCCTCGTCGTAGGAGTCGTCGAAGACGATGAACTCCAGCTCCGTCCCCGCGAAGGCCTCGAACCCGCTCTCGGCAGCCATCTCGATCTGCCTGGTGAGCATGCCCCGGGGGGAGGGGCGCACCGGGCCGGAGCCGTCGTTCCAGACGAGGTCGCACTGCACCATGGCCGACCCTGGCTCCCCCGGCGTCCGCCTCAGGGTCGCGATGTCGAGGGCGAACTCGAAGTCCCCGTAGCCCGACTCCCAGGAGGTCATCGCGAAGCCCTCGAGGGTGTTCATGTCGACGTCTACCGCGAGCAGGTAGCTGCACCCCTCCACCCCGCTCTCCATGACGTGGTCGAGGAAGAACTGGCCGTGGACCCGCTTGCCCTGCAGGCGCCCCTGCATGTCGGTGAAGGCGACGACCACCGTGTCGACATCGCCGGACCCGATGTCCTGGCGGAGCTGGTCGATGCTGTAGTTCGGTGCTGCGCTCATGGAGAGCTCCTCTGGGTCATCGCTGCTGAGGTTCTGGGGTGGCGCCGGGCCGATGTGGCGGCGGGGTCAGGGATCGGTGCGGTCATCCGAGGAGGCCCCTCAGCAGGGCGGCCGTCGCCTCGCAGTGCTCCTCCATGGCGGCCCGGGCCCTCTCGGGGTCCCCGTCGAGGATCGCCTGCACGACCGTCTCGTGCTGGGCATTGCTGTGCGCGATGTTGCGGGGAAGCACCGGGATGGCCCCCAGCAGCTCCTGCATCGCCGCCTGGGCCCGAGTGACCGCCTCGACGAGCATGGGCGATCCCGAACAGGTCGCGAGCGCCAGGTGGAGACGGGCATCGGCGACCCGGTGTGCACCCTCGTCGGGGGCATCCTCGACCTCGCCCCGGCACTGGACCAGCCAGGCCCGCTGGTCACCGGCGAGGGCCCTGCGCGCGGCGGCAGCCGTAGCTCCCGGCTCGACCACCGCGCGGAAGACCAGTGCGTCCTCCAGGTCGGCCCCCCGTCGTGGGGCCGAGCGCTGACGACCCGGACTCCCCTCGCCGGGAACCTCGCCCGCCCAGCGGATGCGCGTCCCACCACCACGACCGCGACGGGTGACGACCATGTCGGAGTCGCGCAGTGCTGCGATGGCGTCGCGCAGGGTCATCCGCGAGACCCCGAGGCGGGCGGCGAGCTCGCGTTCGGGCGGCAGCAGCTCCCCGTCGGCGAAGACGCCGAGCCGGATCGCGGTCGCCAGCTGCTCGACGGTGGACTCGAAGGCATTGCCCGCTGCCGGCCGCAGGACGGCGGCCGGCAGCCAGGGCTCCTCGGACGGGTGTGGCACGGACCCCATGTCAGCGGAAGATCTCCGAGGGCGGCACGGTGTCGTGCCCCTCGGGAACGTCGGCCATGAAGTGCTTGCGACCACCGAGGAACCAGGTGACCGTCGACAGGACCACCACGATCGCGACCGCCAGAGGGGCGTAGTTGAAGGTCTCGATGGTCACCGGGGACGCGGGCGGCATCATGAAGAGGACGACGATGAAGACCACCCAGCCGACGGCGATCCAGCCGATCACGGCGCTCCACCGCCCGAGTCCCCACTTGCCCTGGGTGAAGTCCGGGTTGATCCGGCGCAGGAAGACCGGCGTGACATAGGCGATGTAGAGGCCGATGACCGCGATCGAGGTCACCGCGAGGTAGGCGGTGGTCGAGAACAGGGCCGGGCTGGCGAGGATGATCGACAGGACGGTCACGAGCCAGATGGAGTTGGTCGGCGTCCCGGTCCGCGGGTTGACCTTGGCCCACCAGCGAGAGCCCGGGAGCGCGTTGTCGCGGGAGAAGGCGAAGGACATCCGCGAGCTCGAGGTCACGCAGGCCATGCCGCAGAAGAACTGGGCGACGCCACAGATGAGCAGCAGCGCGAGACCGATGGTGTTCCCCGCCCCGTCGATGAAGATCTGCGCGGGGGGCAGGCCGATCTCCGACTCGGCGGCAGCGGTCCAGCCCGACTCGCCCTGGACGGCGAAGGTCACGGCCAGCAGCAGCACCCACCCGGCGAAGAGCGAGACGACGACCGAGTTGACGATGCCCTTGGGCGCCGCGACGGACGCATTGCGGGTCTCCTCCGCCACGTGGGCCGAGGCGTCGTACCCGGTGAAGGTGTACTGGGCCATGAGCAGACCGAGCAGGAAGACGAAGAAGCCGTTGGACCACCCGGTCTCGTTCTTGAACTCCGTGAAGACCCAGGAGGCGCTCTGGTGCTGGTCGGGGACGAAGGCCAGCGCGACGACGATGATCGCGACGCCCACGAGGTGCCACCACGCCGACACCGCGGAGAGCAGCTGCACGAGGTTGACGCCGAAGGCGTTGAGCAGGCCGTGCACGAGCAGGATCACGACGAAGGCGATGAACGTCGAGTTCGACGTGGCGTCGATGCCGAGGGACAGATCGAGGAAGGCCATCCAGGTCACGGCCGCCCCGAAGTCCACGGCCGTGGTCACGGCGACCTCGCCCATGAAGTTGAACCAGCCCACGTACCAGGCCCACACACGCTTGTTCCTGCGCGCGAGCCGGCCGGCCCAGAAGTAGAGCCCGCCGGCGGTGGGGTACACCGAGCAGATCTCGCCCATCGCCAGGGAGACGCAGACGACGAACACCCCGACCAGCGGCCAGCCGATCGAGATCGCCATGGGCCCGCCGGCAGCCATGGCGATGCCGTAGCTGGTGATGCAACCGGCGAGCACGGAGATGATCGAGAAGGAGACGGCGAAGTTGCTGAAGCCGCCGAATCGTCGAGTCAGCTCCTGCTTGTAGCCCAGGCCCTCGAGCAGCGCCGAGTCCTCGTCGTGGTACGGGTTGTGGTGGCGTTGCTCCGACCGACTGCTCATGAACTCACCTCTGAGATCCACAGATGGACCATATGATCCACCTCACATGACGTGGAACACCATTCCACCGGGCCGGATCGGCGTCAATGGTTCGCCGATGGACCTTTCAGTCATGCGCTCAACGGTCGAGGAGCGTCTCCAGGACCACGGCCACGCCGTCGTCGTCGTTGCCCGGGCAGTGATCGGTCGCGGCCGCCCGGACCTCGTCGTGGGCATTCGCGACGGCGAAGGAGCGGCCGGCCCAGGTGAGCATCGGCAGGTCGTTGGGCATGTCACCGAAGGCCCAGACGTCCTGCGCCGTGATGCCCAGCTCGTCGCACCACTCCGCGAGGGCGACGGCCTTGGTCACCCCGACGGCGGAGATCTCGGCCAGCCCGCCGGCACCCGAGAACGAGACGACCGCGCGGTCGCCGATGACCTCGGTGGCCACCTCGATGAACTCCTCGTCGCTCAGGTGCGGGTTGCGGGCGAGGAGCTTGCCCACCGCGGCATCCTCGAGCAGCTCGATCTCCGAGGTCGTCACGAGGTCCTCGGGGTGGTCGTGGATCGCGGCGAACATGCTCTCCGCCGCGAGGCCGCTGTGCCGCTCGGCGGCGAAGCCGGTCCCCGGGACCTGCTCGCGCAGGTCCCGCACGATCTCGGTGACGACCTCCCGCCCGATGGTGCGCTCACCGACGACGCGCCGTCCGACGACGTCGTAGCGGAAGGCGCCGTTGCCGCAGAGCGCGGTCCCGCGGGCGCCGACGACGTGGGCGAGCTCGTCGAGCCAGCGCGGTGGCCGCGCGGTGACGAGCACGGTCTCCAGCCCCGCGTCGGCGACGGCACGCAGGGCGGCGACGGACCGCCCCGAGACGGTCCCGTCGCTGCGCAGCAGGGTGCCGTCGAGGTCGGTCGCGATGAGGCGCGGGATCACGCGCAGCGGGGGCCGCACCGAGCGGGCTCAGGCCAGCCGGGTCATCCAGCCGCGGGTGTCCTCCGCGACGCCGTACTGGATGTCGAGGAGGGCCTGGCGGATGGTCCGGGTGATCTCTCCCCCTTCGGCTCCGGCGGTGGAGGGCGCGGACCCGCCGTCCCAGCGCAGCTCGCCGACGGGGGTGATGACGGCGGCGGTGCCGCAGGCGAAGACCTCGGTGATCTCACCGGAGGCGACGCCGTCCTTCCACTCGTCGATCCCGATGCGCGACTCCTCGGGCTTCAGCCCGAGGTCCGGGGCGATCTCGAGGATCGAGTCGCGGGTGACGCCCTCGAGGATCGAGCCGGTGAGCGCGGGGGTGCGCAGGCGGCCGTCCTTGGTGACGAAGAAGAGGTTCATCCCGCCGAGCTCCTCGATGTAGGTCTGCGTCGAGGAGTCGAGGAAGACCGCCTGGTCGCAGCCCTGGGCGATGCCCTCGAGCTGGCCCGCGAGGGAGGAGGCGTAGTTGCCGCCGCACTTGGCGGCGCCGGTGCCGCCGCTGCCGGCGCGGGCGTAGTCCTGGCTGATCCACAGGGTGATGGGCTTCAGACCGCCGGGGAAGTAGGAGCCGGCCGGGCTGGCGATGACCGAGAAGGTCACCTCGTTCGCCGGACGGACCCCGAGGAAGGCCTCGGAGGCGAACATGAAGGGGCGCAGGTAGAGGCTCGTCTCACCGGTGCCGTAGGCGGGCACCCAGCTCTGGTCGATCTCGACGAGCGCGCGGATCCCGGCGACGAAGTCCTCCTCCGAGAGCACCGGCAACGCCAGTCGCTCGCAGCTGCGGGCCATCCGGGCCGCGTTGCGGTCCGGCCGGAAGGTCCACACCGACCCGTCCGCGTGGCGGTAGGCCTTCATCCCCTCGAAGACCTCCTGCGCGTAGTGCAGGACCGCGGCCGCGGGGCTGATCTGCAGGGGGCCGAAGGGGCGCACCTCACCGCCGTGCCAGCCCTGGCCCTTGGTCCACGTCGCGGTGACCATGTGGTCGGTGAAGTAGGCACCGAAGCCGGGGTTGGCGAGGATCTGCTCGCGCTCGCCGGCGGGGACGGAGATGTCGGTGCGGGTGGTGGTGAAGGTCAGCTCAGGGGTCATCGGTGACACGTCTCCTCGAGGTACTGGTGTGCCCCGCAGGCTACCTCCCGGAGGCGAGGTCTCAGAGTCGTGCCGCGATGGCGTCGCCGATCTCGCCGGTGGAGCGCTCGCCGGTGCGTCCGGCGAGGTCCGCGGCGACCGCGGCCTCGACCCGGGCGGAGTCCTCGGGCCGGCCGAGATGGTCCAGAAGCATCGCCGCGGAGAGGATCGCGGCGGTCGGGTCGGCCGTGCCCTGACCGGCGATGTCCGGGGCCGAGCCGTGGACCGGCTCGAACATGCTCGGCGCCTGCCGGGTCGGGTTGATGTTGCCGCTGGCGGCAAGGCCGATGCCCCCGGCGACCGCTGCGGCGATGTCGGTGATGATGTCGCCGAAGAGGTTGTCGGTGACGATGACGTCGAAGCGCGCCGGGTCGGTGGCCAGGAAGATCGTCGCCGCGTCGACGTGCTGGTAGGCGGTCTCGACGTCGGGGAACTCCTCACCGACCTCGTCGACGGTGCGCCGCCACAGGTGACCCGCGTGGGTGAGCACGTTGTGCTTGTGCACCAGCGTCAGGTGCCGGCGCGGACGCGCCTGGGCGCGGGCGAAGGCGTCCCGCACCACGCGCTCGATGCCGAAGCGGGTGTTGACGCTGACCTCGGTCGCGACCTCGTGGGGGGTGCCCACCCGCAGGGCGCCACCGTTGCCGACGTACGGCCCCTCGGTGCCCTCACGGACGACGACGAAGTCGAGCCCCTTGTCGGTGACCGCGGTGGACAGCGGGCTGGTGACCCCGGGGAAGAGCTTGGCCGGGCGCAGGTTGACGTAGTGGTCCAGCGCAAAGCGAAGGGGGAGCAGCACGCCCCGCTCGAGGACGCCGCTCGGGACGCCGGGGTCGCCGATGGCGCCCAGGAGGATGCCGTCGTGACCGCGCAGCTCGCCCACGACGGAGTCCGGCAGGGTCTCGCCGGTGGCGTGCCAGCGCCGGGCACCGAGGTCGTACTCGGTGGTGCTGACCCGCACCCCGGTCGCGTCGAGGACCTTGCACCCCTCGGCGACCACCTCCGGGCCGATCCCGTCCCCGCCGATGACGGCGATGTCAAAGCTCGTCTGCTGCACGTCGGTCATGGGCTCAGGCTAGGTGGCCGTCCCGACATGTGAACCCCTCGTCCCGCGATACGGACGCGCGGCTCGATCAGTCGACGAGTCGTGCGGCGCCCTTGTCCGCGGACTGGGCGAACTTCGCGAAGATCTTCAGCGCCGGGGAGATCGGACGGTCCCGGTCGACCGGGGCCCACCCCTTCGCGTCCTGCTCCGTGCGGCGACGCTGCAGCTCCTCGTCGTCGACGAGCAGCTGCACCCGACGACCGGGGATGTCGAACTCGATGACGTCACCGTCCTGCACGAGGCCGATGGCGCCACCGGCGCCGGCCTCCGGGGAGACGTGGCCGATCGACAGGCCCGAGGAGCCGCCGGAGAAGCGACCGTCGGTGATCAGGGCGCACTTCGGGCCGAGCCCGGTGCCCTTGAGGTAGGACGTCGGGTAGAGCATCTCCTGCATGCCGGGTCCCCCCTTCGGGCCCTCGTAGCGGATGACGACGACGTCGCCCTCCTGGATCTCCTTCGACAGGATCATCGTCACCGCGTCCTCCTGGGACTCGGCCACCTTGGCCGGGCCGGAGAAGTTCCACTGGTGCTCGGGGACGCCGGCGGTCTTGACGATGCAGCCGTCGGGCGCGAGGTTGCCCGTGAGGACGGCGAGCCCACCCTCGCTGGAGTAGGCGTGCTCGACGGAGTGGATGCAGCCGTTCTCCGCATCGGTGTCCAGGCTCGTCCACCGGTTCGTCGAGGAGAAGGCCTGCGTCGTGCGCACCCCGCCGGGGGCCGCGTGGAAGAGCTCGGTGGCCGTGTCCGTCGTGCTGCCGGAGCGGATGTCCCAGTCGGAGAGCCACTGCTCGAGGCTCGTGCTGTGCACCGAACGCACGCCGCGCTCGAGCATCCCGCCCCGGTCCAGCTCCCCGAGGATCGCGGGGATGCCACCGGCGCGGTGGACGTCCTCCATGTAGAAGTCGGGCGAGTTGGGCGCGACCTTGACCAGGCACGGCGTCTCCCGGGAGAGGGCGTCGATGTCCTGCTGGTCGAAGTCGACGCCGGCCTCCTGGGCCGCGGCGAGCAGGTGGAGGATCGTGTTGGTCGAGCCCCCCATGGCGATGTCGAGGCGCATCGCATTGGCGAAGGCGGGCTTGCCGGCGATGGAGCGCGGCAGGACGGACTCGTCGTCGCCGTCGTAGTAGTCACGGCACAGGTCGACGACGAGGCGACCGGCGTCGAGGAAGAGGTCGCGGCGGGCCTCGGCCGTGGCCAGGGTCGAGCCGTTGCCGGGAAGGGAGAGACCGAGCGCCTCGGTGAGGCAGTTCATCGAGTTGGCGGTGAACATGCCCGAGCAGGAACCGCAGGTCGGGCATGCCGTCTGCTCGATGGTGGTCATCTCGTCGTCGGTGACGCTGTCGTCGACGGCCTTGACCATCGCGTCGACCAGGTCGAGGCGGGTGTAGGCCTCACCCTCCTCACCGATGATCGCCTTGCCGGCCTCCATCGGCCCGCCGGAGACGAAGACGGTGGGGATGTTCAGCCGCAGCGCGGCGAGCAGCATGCCCGGCGTGATCTTGTCGCAGTTGGAGATGCACACCAGGGCGTCGGCGCAGTGCGCCTGGACCATGTACTCGACGGAGTCGGCGATGATCTCGCGACTCGGCAGCGAGTAGAGCATCCCGGCGTGCCCCATCGCGATGCCGTCGTCGACGGCGATGGTGTTGAACTCCTTGCCGACTCCCCCGGCCTCCTCGATCGCACCGGCGACGAGCTGGCCCATGTCCTTGAGGTGGACGTGTCCGGGCACGAACTGGGTGAAGGAGTTGGCGATCGCCACGATCGGCTTGCCGAAGTCGTTCTCCCCCATACCGGTCGCGCGCCAGAGGGCACGCGCCCCCGCCATGTTGCGTCCGTGGGTCGTGGTGCGGGATCGAAGCTGAGGCATGGGGCCAACGCTAGTTCGCCCGTCCGATTCCTGACACTCCATCTCACATCAGAGACCGCCCCGGCCGGTCGGGCCGAGGCGGTCTCCGGGAGGACACGCGGTGTGGGGCAGTGCTACTCGTCGCTGCCCTGCTCGCGCCGGTCCAGGCTCTCCTGGAGGGCGCGGCGGAACTCGGTGGCTTCATCGCTCATGGGGACTCCTGCACGGGAGTGGTGGGTGGCTGACCGTCGTGGGTCTCACGTCGATCCCCCCACGGTAGGCCCGCAGGTCCGCTCTGCGATACGCCCCATCCACCCCTTGGACGTCGGCCAACTACGCTGGTGGGATGCATCCTCGTGACTACCCGTGGGCGGTGCCGCCCGTCACCGGCGTCCTCCGTCCGGGTGGCCTCGAGGTGGGGCCGCTCCCCTCGACCCCGGCGCTCGCCGCACGCACGCCCGTGGTCGCCGTCGGCTCGAATGCCTCCCCCGACGTCCTCGTCACCAAGCTCGGCGACCTGCTCGAGCCCGGGCTGCCCCTCGCGCCGGCGGTCGTCGAGGACATCACCGTCGGCCACTTCGCCCAGGTCGCGACCCGTGGCTTCGTCGCGGCGGCACCGGCCCGTGTCCCCGGCGTCCGCAGCGAGCTCGCCGTCGGCTGGTTCGACGAGGCACAGCTGACCCGTCTCGACGAGACGGAGCCGAACTACCGCCGGGAGGTCCTCACCTCCGCGTGCACGTGGGCGGGCGGCCCGGTCGTCGGCGCCCAGGTGTACGTCAGCGACCACGGCCTGCTCGCCGAGGAAGGGGAGGTCCTCCCCCTTCGCTCGCAGGAGGACGTCCTCGCCTGGCTGGCCGAGCGCCTGCCCCACCTCGCCGCCGACCTCACCCACGAGCGGCTGACCGATCACGGGCGGCGCGAGCGCCTCCGCCTCGCGGTCATCGAGGCCGACCTCGTCACCGACCCCTGGGCCGTGGCTCCTTTGCCGCCCGGGTAGCGACCACTCGCCACGGGTCGGGCGGCGAAAAGTCGCAGGCGCGCTGTCGGCCCCCGGGCATAGGCTCGACGGGCCATGACACAGACGATCGCCCGCACCCACGACGCGCCGGCGACGCCCCCGACCCCGCCTCCCACAGCGACCTCCCGGAGCGTCGACTGGCGACGCGTGCACTCCCCCGTGGCGATCGGGGCCCTGGTGTGCGCCGCGATCGCGGCCGTCGCCATGACCCTGGGCACGGTGGTCATGGGCCAGCTGGCCGCGGACCCGACGAGCGCCCTCGTGTGGCTCCTCGCCCTCTGTGTCGTCGGTGGTTCACTCATCGACACCGCCGGCAAGTTCGCCTGGGTCGGGCTCTCCGACCGCGCCGAGGGACGCCTGCGCGAGGACCTGCTCGATGCCGCCCTGCGCCAGCCCGTCGCCGTGCTGTCGGAGCAGGCCGTCGGCGAGATCCTCGACCGCATCGACGACGACACCCACGAGGTCGGCAATGTCGTGCGCTGGCAGCTGTGGATGTTCTTCCGGGCGGCCTTCGCCGTCCTCCCGATGTGGATCGTCGCCGGGGTGACGTGGTGGCCGGCGTGGCTGCTCTTCCCCCTCCTCGGGCTGCTCACCGCCCTCGCCGTCCGTCCCCTCCTCGGGGAGATCGCCCGGCTGAAGGTGATCGAGGAGATGGCCTGGACCGACCACGCGAGCGCGCTGGAGGAGGGCATCGCCGGTCGTGACGACCTGCGCACCAGCCTCGGGCAGGCCCACATGGTCCAACGCCTCGCCGCCCTCTCTGCGCAGGTGCACCGGCAGATGCACGCCGTCCTCGTGGTCGAGCGTCGGCTCGCCCGCCGGGCCGGTGTCCTGCTCCACGCGCTGCTCGCCGGCATCGCCGTGGCCGGTGTGGCCGTGGCCTCGGGTGGCTCCATCCCGGTGTCCGGGCTGGTCACCCTCTTCCTCGTCACGGCGACCTTCGTGGGACAGATCGCCCAGCTGGCCAACAACCTCCCGGAGCTGCAGGAGGGCCTGGGGGCCATCATGCGGCTGCGGCAGATGCTCGCGGTGGAGCCGGAGCCCGAAGGGGGGCGCGACGTCCCGCCCGACGCCGCCCTGTCCCTGGAGTTCCGCGACCTCGACTTCGCCTATGACGAGGGGACGTTCGCGCTGCACGGTGTGGACCTGACCGTGCCCGCAGGAGAGACCACCGCCTTCGTCGGTCGGACCGGCTCGGGCAAGTCGACGCTCGCCTCCCTCGTCTCCCGGGCGATCGAGCCGCCGCGCGGGAGCGTCCTGCTCGGGGGCGTCGACGTCCTCGACCTCGACCTGCAGCAGCTGCGTCGCAGCGTCGGGGTGGTCACGCAGCGCACCGAGATCCTGGCCGGCACGCTGGCCGAGAACATCGCCCTCTTCGCCGAGCTGCCGCGGGGCCAGGTCGAGCACGCGATCACCGAGCTCGGGCTCCACGGCTGGGTGGCGGACCTGCCCGACGGCCTCGACACCCTGCTCGGTCCCGGCGGCACGACCCTCTCCGCCGGTGAGGAGCAGCTCGTCGCCTTCGCCCGTCTGCTCGTGCGCGATGTGCGTCTCGTCGTCCTCGACGAGGCCACCGCACGCATGGACCCGGCCACCGAGCGACGCGTCGTCGGCGCGGCCGACCGGCTGCTGCGCGGACGCACCGGCGTGCTCATCGCGCACCGGCTCGGGACCATCGAGCGCGCCTCGCACGTCGCGGTGCTCGACCACGGTCGTCTCGTCCAGCACGGCTCGCGCGCCGAGCTGGCCCGCCAGCCGGGGCCCTTCGCAGATCTGCTGCTCGCGAGTCGTTCGACGTCGGACGAGGCCGCGGAGGGCGTGGCCGCCCCGACCGGCGGGCGCCGACGATCGGACCGTGCACCACTCGTGCAGGAGGTGGGCGAGGGCCCGTCCCTGGCCCGGGGCATCCTCCACGCGCTGACCCTGCGCCCGAAGTGGGGCCTCGCCGGGGCCGGTCTCTTCCTCCTCGGCTCCCTCATCGGCGCCCAGGGCGCGGTCACCGGACTCATCTGGGGGCACGTCGTCGAGGGCCTGCAGCGCGGCGAGACGCCCTGGCTGCTCACCGTCGCGCTGGTCGCCAGCCTGCTGCTCATGCCGATCGCCCTGGCGGAGGCCTTCGTCCTCTACCCCCGGTGGTGGATCGAGGTCATGCTGCGCACCCGCATGTCCGTCCTCCACGGCCAGACCAGCCAGTGGCGGCTCCCGCGCACCCCTCCGGGCGAGGTCGTCGCGCGCTCCATGGACGCCGACCGCTACTCGCGCTACGCCGACCGGTGGGTGGACTTCATCAACGGCCTGGTCATCGCCGCCGTCACCACGCTGCTCGCCGGGACGTGGGTGGCCGGAGCCGTGCTGCTCACCGTCATGATCACCTCCGCCCTCGCCTCGGCACTGGGTCGTCCCGCAGCCGGTCGTTCGGCGGCCGCCGCGTCGACCGCCAGGAGCCGCTTCGGCCGGTCCCTCGTCTCCGCGCTGGAGTCGATGCGCACCGTCAAGCTCGCGGCGGCCACCCCCTTCGTGCGTCGCCACCTGGGCGAGGTCGACTCCGGGCGGGTCGACGCGGCGGTCACGGAGCACCGGATCCAGGCCTTCCTCCAGGGAGTGCCGATGGTCATGGTCCAGTGCGGGCTCGTGGCGACGTGGGCGATCCACGTCGCCGGCGGGTGGGGTCTGGCCACCACCCTCCTCGTCGCCAGTGCCGTGGCCGGTTTCGACTGGTTCGGCCGCGTGGCCGGGATGGTCGTCACCGAGGCGCCCGGGACCCGCGCCTGGCAGGTGGAGACGAGCCGTTTTGCCGGTGGCGTCGACCTCATGGACCTGCCACCGGGGGTCGACCTCGTCTCCGGTGAGGCGCCCGCTCCTGCAGCGGCGGGCAAGGTCGCGTTGGAGCGGATCGAGCTGCAGGGCCTGACCGCGGTGCACGACGACGGCACGATCGGGGTCGCCGACGTGGATCTGAGCCTCACCGCCGGTGAGCTCGTGCTGCTCGTGGGGCGGGTGGGCTCCGGCAAGTCCAGTCTGATGTCGGCGCTCGCCGGCCTCATCGACCACCGCGGTTCCCTGCGGTGGAATGACCGCGAGGTCGAGGACGTGCAGACCTTCATGCGCCCCGGTCAGGTCTCGTACGTGGCCCAGGTGCCGCGGGTGCTGTCGGGAAGCTTCGGCGACAACGTCCGTCTCGGGCACGGACGTCCCTTCGACGTCCCGATCGCCGATGCGCGCCTCGGCGCCGACATCGACGAGGCCGGGGGCAGCCACGCGATCGTCGGCCAGCGAGGGGTGCGCCTCTCGGGTGGCCAGGTGCAACGACTCGCCCTGGCGCGGGCCCTGGCCACCGAGGCGGACCTCCTCCTCGCCGACGACGTCTCGAGCGCCCTCGACGCCACCACGGAGATCGAGCTGTGGCAGGCGCTGCGCGAGCGCGGGACGACGGTCATCGGCGCGACGTCGAAGCGGGCGGCCCTGGCCCGGGCGGACCGGGTCGTCGTCCTCGTCGACGGCCAGGTCGCCGACGTCGGACCGTGGGAGATGCTCTCGACGCGCTGGGGCCACCTCGCCGGGTAGGCCCGCTCCCCCGTCGTCCTCCGGATGGCCCCGCAGACGACTCAGGGGGCGCCCCCGGCCGGTGAGCCGGTGGGCGCCCCCTGGAGGACCTCAGGGACCGTGGGTCAGCGAGCGGCCGACCCCTCGGTGTAGTCGTCGTCGCTCTGCTGCCACGCGAAGTGCGAGCGCAGCTTCTTGCCGGTGGCCTCGATGGGGTGACCGGCCTCCTTCTCGCGCAGCTGCTGGAACTCGGCGGCACCGTTGTCCTGGTCGTCGATGAAGCGCTGGGCGAAGGAGCCGTCCTGGATGTCGGCGAGGATCCCCTGCATGCTCTCCTTGACCCGCCCGTCGATGACGCGCGGCCCGGAGACGTAGTCGCCGTACTCGGCCGTGTCCGAGACGGACCAGCGCTGCTTCGCGATGCCGCCCTCGAACATCAGGTCGACGATGAGCTTGACCTCGTGGAGGACCTCGAAGTACGCGATCTCGGGCTGGTAGCCGGCCTCGGTCAGCGTCTCGAAGCCCGCCTGGACGAGGTGCGAGATGCCACCACAGAGCACGGCCTGCTCGCCGAAGAGATCGGTCTCGGTCTCCTCGGTGAAGGTCGTCTTGATGACGCCCGCGCGGGTGCCACCGATGCCCTTGGCGTAGGCCTTGGCGATCTCCCAGGCCTGGCCCGACGCGTCCTGCTCCACGGCGATGATGTCCGGGATGCCGCGGCCGTCGACGAACTCGCGACGGACGGTGTGGCCCGGGGCCTTCGGCGCGACGAGGATGACGTCGACGCCGGCCGGGGGCTGGATGTAGTCGTAGCGGATGTTGAAGCCGTGCCCGAAGACGAGGACGTCGCCCTCGTTGAGGACCGGCGCGATGTCCTCGGCGTAGAGGTGGCGCTGGACCTGGTCGGGCGCGAGGATGACGACGACGTCCGCCTCGGCGGCGGCGGCGCGCGCGGTGAGGACGGTCAGCCCCTCGTTCTCCGCCTTGGCGCGCGAGGAGCTGCCCTCCTTGAGGCCGACGCGCACGTCAACACCGCTGTCGCGCAGGTTGAGCGCGTGGGCGTGCCCCTGGGAGCCGTAGCCGATGACGGCCACCTTGCGTCCCTGGATGACCGACAGGTCGGCGTCGTCGTCGTAGATCAGTTCGGCCATCTGGCTCATCTCTCCTGGTGTGGTCGGTGGTGCGGGTCCGTGCTCTGGTCGTCATCGTCTCGCGACGGGCGAGTCGGTGACGAAGGGGGTCAGTGTCTGGACCGGTCGGTGATGGACCGCGGTCCGCGACCGATGGCGACGACGCCGGACTGGACGAGTTCCTTGATGCCGTACGGCTGGAGGATCTCGAGCATCGCCGCGATCTTGTCCGAGTTGCCGTAGACCTGCAGGGTCACGGCGTCGGGAGTGGTGTCGACGATCTTCGCCTTGAACATCTGCGCGGTCTCGAGGATCCCGCTGCGGTTGCTCGCCTCGGCGCGGACCTTCACGAGGACGACCTGGCTGGTCACCGAGGACAGCGGGTCGAGCTCGACGACCTTGAGGACCTCGACGAGCTTGTTCAGCTGCTTGGTCACCTGCTCCAGCGGGAGCAGGTCGACGTCGACGACGACGGTCATCCGGGAGATCTCCGGATGCTCGGTCGGGCCGACCGCCAGGGAGTCGATGTTGAACCCCCTGCGGGAGAACAGCGCCGAGATCCGGGTGAGGACACCCGGCTTGTTCTCGACGAGGACGGAGAGGGTGTGCTTGGTGTTCATCGGCTGCCTCGCTCGCCCTGGTCTGCGCTGTGGTCGGCGTCTTCGGGTTGCTCGATCGCCTCGGACTCCTCGCGGTCCCAGACGGGCGCGACGTCACGGGCGGTCTGGATGGCGTCATTGCTCACGCCGGCGGGCACCATCGGCCACACCATGGCGTCACGCTCGACCACGAAGTCGACGACGACCGGTCGGTCGTTGATCGACATGGCCTCGGCGATCGTCGCCTCGAGGTCCTCGGGGCGCTCGCAGCGCAGGCCGACGCAACCATAGGCCTCGGCGAGCTTGACGAAGTCCGGGATCCGGTTGCCGACCGAGGTGTGCAGGTCGGTGTTGGAGTAGCGCTCGTTGTAGAAGAGCGACTGCCACTGGCGCACCATGCCCAGGCTGGAGTTGTTGATGATGGCGACCTTGATCGGGATGTCGTTGATGACGCAGGTGGCCAGCTCCTGGTTGGTCATCTGGAAGCAGCCGTCCCCGTCGATGGCCCACACGACGCGGTCCGGCTGCCCCACCTTCGCTCCCATGGCGGCGGGCACGGCGTAGCCCATGGTCCCGGCGCCACCGGAGTTGAGCCAGGAGTTGGGCCGCTCGTAGTCGATGAACTGCGCCGCCCACATCTGGTGCTGACCCACGCCCGCGGCGTAGACGGCCTCGGGTCCGGCGACCTCGCCGATCCTCGCGATGACCTGCTGGGGCATCAGTCCGTCCGGGCTGGTCGCCTGGTACCCGACCGGGTAGTCCTTCGTCCACTGGCTCGTCGTCGACGCCCACGCGGCGTACCGCGACGGTCGGACGTCGGCGCCGGCTCCGTCACCGGCGCGGATGGCGGTGATGAGCTCGCTGAGGATCGAGCGGGCGTCACCGACGATCGGCACGTCGGCGACCCGGTTCTTGGAGATCTCGGCCGGATCGATGTCGGCGTGGATGACCTTGGCTCCCGGCGCGAAGGACGAGAGCTGCCCGGTGACCCGGTCGTCGAAGCGAGCGCCGACGGCGATGAGCAGGTCGCTGCGCTGCAGGCCGGTCACCGCGGCGACGGAACCGTGCATCCCGGGCATGCCCAGGTGCAGGTCGTGTCCGTCGGGGAAGGCACCGCGGGCCATGAGCGTCGTGACCACCGGGATACCGGTGAGCTCGGCGAGACGCAGCAGCTCATCGTGCGCGCCGGCGCGGATGATGCCACCCCCCGCGTAGAGGACGGGTCGCTCGCTGGCGGCCATGAGGCGCACGGCCTCGCGGATCTGCTTCGCGTGCGGGCGGGTCACGGGGTGGTATCCCGGCAGCGCGATCTGCGGCGGCCAGCTGAAGGTGGTCGTGGCCTGCAGGGCGTCCTTGGCGATGTCGACGAGCACGGGGCCGGGTCGGCCGGTGTTCGCGATGTGGAAGGCCTCGGCGATGACCCGCGGGATCTCCGCGGGGTCGGTGACGAGGTAGTTGTGCTTGGTGATCGGCATGGTGATGCCGCGGATGTCCGCCTCCTGGAAGGCGTCGGTTCCGATCGAGGCGGATGCGACCTGCCCGGTGATCGCGACCATCGGCACCGAGTCCATGTGGGCGTCGGCGATGGCGGTGACGAGGTTCGTCGCCCCCGGGCCGGACGTGGCCATGCACACACCCACCCGGCCGGTGGCCGAGGCATAGCCCTCGGCAGCGTGGCCGGCGCCCTGCTCGTGGCGCACGAGGATGTGCCGGACCTTCGTCGAGTCCATCAGCGGGTCGTAGGCCGGCAGGATCGCGCCGCCGGGGATGCCGAAGACGACGTCCGCACCGACGTTCTCGAGCGCGAGAACCAGGCTGCGCGCTCCGGTCACCTGCTCGGGCGTCCTTCGGGCGGCCTCGGTCCGGCGCGCCATCGCGGCCGGGCTCGGGGTGCTGCTGCTCGTGTCAGTCACCGTCTGTCCTTCGATAGGGCGGGCCATCTGTCTCTCCTCCACGCATCATCTCCCGGCATGAAAAAGCCCCTCAGTCCGGGTGCGGACATGAAGGGCGCGCGCTGCGTCGGCGACGGGGTCGCTCAGGCAGCGCGCCGGGGAAGTACGAGGAGATGTGCCACGGGACAACTGTCCCCCGGCACCGCAGCCGTGTCAACGGTTGAGACAGCAGCGTCCACTCTGCGAGACGCCCTCGGCCGGTGGGAGGCTGTCCCGGTGACGCCCGCCCCCTTCGTCCTGCCACCGGGCTCCGGCCTGACCACCCGCCCCCTCGTCGTCGCGGACGCCGGCGCGGTGGTCGCCCTGTGCCGGGCCACCGAGCGGGAGTCCCTGCCGGAGCCGATGACCGAGCTGGCCGATGTGCTGGGCACCTGGCGCCAACCCAGCATCGACCTGGCGCGGCACTCGGTGGCCGTCCTGGACGAGGGGCGCCTCGTCGCCTACGCGCTCCTCGCCGGACGCGGCCACGCGGAGGGCGTCGTCGACCCCGCCCACCGCGACGAAGGGCTCGGGACGGCGCTGCTCGCCTGGCTCCGCGGCACCGCGGCCGCGCACGAGGTCCCGCACGTCGGCCAGACGGTCCCGATCGACAGCCCCGCGGAGGCCTTCCTGCGGGCCGCCGGCGCCCACGTCACCTACGAGGCCTGGGCCCTTGAGCTCCCCGTCGACCGCGACGTGGCCCACCAGCCGCTCCCGGACGGCTACGAGATCGGCCTCGCGCGCGACGAGGAGCTGACGAGGGTGCACCGCGTCGTCGATGACGCCTTCTCCGCCTGGCCCGACCGGGAGCCGGTCGACTACGCCGACTGGCACGCGGAGTTCATCGAGGGCGACGACGCCGCCGCGTGGCAGCGTCAGGTCGTCCGCGACCGCGAGGGCGTCGTCGTCGGTGCGGCGATGGCCACCGCCAGCGAGGACGGGATGGTCTGGGTCAACCAGCTGGCGGTGCAGGCGGACCAGCGCGGCCTCGGCCTGGGGCGCGCCCTGCTCGCGGCCGCCTTCACGGACGGGCGTCGACGTGGCCTGCACCGTGCGGGGTTGGCGACGGACTCTCGGACCGGCGCGCTCCCCCTCTACGAGCACGTGGGGATGGAGGTCGTCATGACCTTCCGGCACCTCGTCATCGCCGTCTGAGCGGGGACGAGGCGGCCGGCCGTGGCCGACACGCTCAGGCGGAGAAGACCGGGACGTGGAACCGGTCGAGGGTGGCCGCCCCGAAGGCGAGGTCGCCCCAGTGGCCGGAGAAGCGCAGCACCGCCGCCGCGGCGGGCGGGAATCCCTCGGCGAGCAGCTCGTGCGCCTGCTCCGACCCCTCCCCGTCGGCGAGCATGCTCGTCGCGCCCGGCAAACCCGGCGCGTGCCCGACGACGAGCAGGACGGAGGCGTCCTGCGGTGCCTCGCGGGCCACGGCGAGCACGTCCTCGGCGCGTGCGTCATAGAGGCGGTGCTCGATCTCGACCTCCGCCTCGGGACAGCCCGCTGCCGCCACCTCGGCCATCGTCTCCCGGGTGCGCAGCGCCGGCGAGCACTTCACGGCATCGCAGCCGATCCCCTGCTCACGCAACCACCGGCCGATGAGCTGGGCCTCGTCGCGGCCGCGGTCGGTCAGCGACCGCTCACGATCGTGCTGGTCGACTCCACCGGGCTCGGGCTCGGCGTGCCGCAACAGGACAAGGGTTCGGTCCTCCGCTGACGTGGTCATACCTGAGTGTGGCGTGGCCCACGTCCCATTTCCACCCCTTGACGTGGCGGTAGCGTCGTGCCATGTCGCACCGCACCCGTCCCCTGGTCCTCGCGGGCGCGCTCGCCCTGACGCTCGCCGCCTGTTCGGGCGGGGGGGATCCCCCGTCCTCCTCCGGGACACCCGCCAGCACCAGCGGCACGGTCTCCGGGAGCGAGGTCCTCGCCGACGACCTCGACGTGCCCTGGGACCTCGCCTTCCTCCCGGACGACTCGGCGCTGGTCACGCTGCGCGACAGCGCGCGCATCGTGCGCATCGAGGACGGGAGGACCACCACCGTCGGCACGGTCCCGGACGTCGCGGCCGATGGCGAAGGGGGCCTGCTCGGTCTCGCGGTCTCACCGGACGTCGAGGAGGACGACACCGTCTTCGTCTACTCGACCACCGATGAGGACAACCGCGTGCTGCGGATGACCCTTGAGGACGACGGGCTCGGCGACCCGGAGCCGATCCTCACCGGCATCCCCAGCGCTGGTGTGCACAACGGTGGGCGCATCGCCTTCGGCCCCGACGGGCACCTCTACGTCGCGACCGGCGACAGCGGCGACGGCAGCAACGCCCAGGACCCGGACAGCCTCGGCGGCAAGATCCTGCGGATCACGCCGGAGGGCGAGCCGGCCCCCGGCAACCCCGACGCGGACTCCCCCGTGTGGTCCAGCGGGCACCGCAACGTCCAGGGTCTCGCGTGGCGCGAGGACGGGTCGATGTGGGCGAGCGAGTTCGGGCAGGACACCTGGGACGAGCTCAACCGCATCACCAGGGGAGGCAACTACGGCTGGCCCGAGGTCGAGGGCGAGGGGGACGACGGCTCGCAGTTCGTCGACCCCGTGGCCACGTGGTCCCCGGCGGACGCCTCCCCCAGCGGTATCGCCGTGGACGGCGACGGCAACATCGTCATGGCCGCCCTGCGCGGCGAGAGCCTGTGGCGCATCCCGCTGACCGGCACGGGCTCCTCGGTGCGGGCCGGGACACCCGAGCGGCTGCTCGAGGGAGAGCACGGGCGGCTGCGAGACGTCGAGCGCGCGCCCGACGGGAGCCTGTGGCTGCTCACCAACAACACCGCACGCGGGCAACCGCGGGAGGGGGACGACCGGGTCCTGCGGGTCGAGCTCGACTGAGGCGGGCCCGGGCCAGGTCGCCGGGCCCCCTCCGGCGCAGAGGGGGTCAGCGCGGGGCGACGACGTGGAGGGGCTCCTCCCCGACGGCGACCCGACGCAGTTGCTCCCGCAGCAGGGCGAGCATCCGCGGCCGGAAGGCCTCGGTCACCCCACCGGTGTGCGGGCTGATGATCACCCCGGGCTCGCTCCACAGCGGGTGGTCGGCGGGCAGCGGCTCGGGGTCGGTGACATCGAGAGCGAACCGCAGCCGACCCGTGTGCTTGAGCGCGTCCTCGGTGACCAGCGCGTTGCCGCGGCCGACGTTGACGACGAGCCCGCCGTCGGGGAGCGCTGCCAGCACGGCGTGGTCGAGGATGCCGGTGGTCGAGTCCGAGCCCGGCAGCACGCTGATGACGATGTCGTGCTCGGGCAGCAGGTCGGCCAGCTCGTCGATGCCGTGGACGTGCTCGACCAGGTCGTCACCGTCCCGGGCGCGCGAGGCCACGGCCGTCAGCGAGACCTCGAAGGGGGCCAGACGCTCCGCGATCGCCCGGCCGACGGAGCCGTAGCCGAGGAGCAGCACGCGCTGGTCCGCGAGGCCGCGGCGGAAGTGGCGCGGCAACCACTCCCCCTTCGCCTGGGCCCGCGCGAACTCGTCGAAGCCGCGCTGGGAGGCGAGGACGAGCGCGACGGCCAGCTCGGCGGTCGCGGCGTCGTGCACCCCCTTCGCGTTGGCCAGGGACACCCCCTCCGGCAGGACGGGCAGGGCCGCGTCGAAGCCGGCGGAGAGCAGCTGCACCAACCGCACCGAGGGCTGGTCGGCGACGACCGAGATCTGCTGCGGTGCAGCCATGTAGGGCGCGATGAAGATCTCGACGTCCTCGGCCGGCGGCCCGGCCTGCGGATCCCAGACGACCGGGGTGACGCCCTCGATCGGTCCGACGTCCTCGAGCCAGCTGCTGTCCGGGAAGGATACGGTGACCATGTCCCGATCGTAGGTGGCGTCGCCAAGATGAGTACAAGTGCTCATGGACAGGGGCGAGCGGTGGTGGGTCCATGGATCCAGGGGGTGACTCCACGGGGGAGGCGCCGCCACCACCGAGAGGACACCGCCATGAAGCGGATGCTCAGCACGCTGGTCACGGCCGGACTCTGCAGCGCCGGTCTCGTCTTCGCCACCACGGCCCAGGCCGCGCCCACGGGCGCGGCGGCCCCACCGACCACGCACCACCGCTACGCCGTCTCGGAGGTCGTCGTCGCCGGCGCCTGGACCGTCGAGTTCGGATCACCGATCCGGGGGAACCGCCACCAGGTCAAGCTGCGCACCGACAACGGCACGGTCAGCGGCTTCGTCCGCTCCTGGTACTGCCCGCAGGGCACGGTCACCCCGAGATGGGTCTCGAGCCACTGCACCCACCGGCAGACGATCCTGCTGAAGAACCAGGGCGGCCACCAGGTCGGTTGGGTGAGCAGCACGGGCCTGTCGGCCACCCAGAAGGACTACCTCATGGGCACGAGCGGGTCGCGCAGCTGGCCCTTCGACGCCAACTTCACCCTGTACGCCCACGGACCCGTGACCGACGACGGCGACGGCACCTTCTACTCCTTCTGGCGCGATGCCACCCCGCACGGCTCCTTCGCCGGCAAGCCGATCATGTCCGGCAGCAGGACCTACGGGTCGATCGGCGGGTACGGGCCCACCTGACCGGCGAGAGGGACTCAGCCCTCGACGCCGAGCTTGGCGAGGATGAGCGAGCGGGCGCGGCCGGCGTCGGCCTGGCCCTGCATCTCCTTCATCACCTGACCGATGAGCGCGCCGGCGGCCTGGACCTTGCCGCCACGGATCTTCTCGGCGACGTCGGGGTTGGCCTCGATGACCGTGTCGACGGCCGCCTCGAGCGCGCCGTCGTCCTGGACGAGCTCCAGACCGCGCGCGTCCGCGACAGCGGTCGGGCCGCCCTCGCCGTCGAGGACGCCCTCGAGCACCTGGCGGGCCATCGTGTCGTTGAGCCGGCCCGCGCCGACCATCGACTCGAGCTCGGCGACGTGGGCCGGGGTCACCCCCACCTGCTCGGCGTAGGTGGTCAGGTCCACCCCGGCGGTGTTGGCCCGCCGCGAGGGCTCCGCGAGCCACCACTTGCGCGCGGACTGCGGCGAGGCGCCCTCGGCAACCGTGGCCTCGATGAGCTCCGTGGCGCCGGCGTTGAGGACATCCCGCATCTCGAGGTCGGAGTAGCCCCACTCCCCCTGCAGCCGCTTGCGGCGATCGGCCGGCGGCTCGGGCAGGGTGGCACGCAGCTGCTCGACCCACTCACGGCTCGGGGCGACGGGCACGAGGTCCGGCTCGGGGAAGTAGCGGTAGTCCTCGGCGTCCGACTTCTCGCGGCCGCTCGTGGTGATGCCGGTGTCCTCGTGCCAGTGCCGGGTCTCCTGCAGGATCGACCCGCCGGAGGTGAGCACCGCCGCGTGGCGGCAGACCTCGTAGCGCACCGCGCGCTCCACGCTGCGCAGGCTGTTGACGTTCTTCGTCTCGGAGCGGGTGCCGAGCGGGACCTCGAGCTGCTCGGGCGCAGCGGCGTCGTCGCCCGCCCTGGCGCGCAGGGACAGGTTGACGTCGCAGCGCATCGAGCCCTGCTCCATCTTCACGTCGGAGACGTCGAGTGCCCGCAGCAGATCGCGCAGTGCCGCCACGTAGGCCTTCGCGACCTCGGGGGCACGGTCGCCGGCGCCGACGATGGGTCGGGTGACGATCTCGATGAGCGGGATGCCGGCTCGGTTGAAGTCGACGAGCGAGTACTCGGCCCCCTGGATGCGGCCGGTGGAGCCACCGATGTGCATGCTCTTGCCGGTGTCCTCCTCCATGTGGGCGCGCTCGATCTCGACGCGGAAGACCTCGGTGCCCTCACCCGAGCGGGTCGGGATCTCGACGTCGAGGTAGCCGTCGAAGGCGATCGGCTCGTCGTACTGGCTCGTCTGGAAGTTCTTCGGCATGTCCGGGTAGAAGTAGTTCTTCCGGGCGAAGCGGCACCACGGCGCGATGTCGCAGTTGAGCGCCAGCCCGATCCGGATCGCCGACTCGACGCCGACCGCGTTGACGACCGGCAGGGCGCCGGGCAGGCCGAGGCACACGGGGCAGACCTGGGTGTTGGGCTCCGCGCCGAAGCCCGTGGCGCAGCCACAGAACATCTTGGTGTTGGTCCCGAGCTCGACGTGCACCTCGAGGCCCATCACCGGGTCGAAGGTCGAGAGCGCCTCGTCGTAGCCGAGGACCTCGTCGGTCGTGGTCGTCGCCATGTCTCAGGCTCCCTTCGTCATCGTCAGCTCGGGGGCCTGCTCGAGCAGGTGCCCGCCCCAGGCGGAGACGAGGCGCTGCTCGAGGGCAGCGCCCACGGTGTAGAGGCGGTCATCGGCCATCGCGGGGGCGAGGATCTGGAAGCCGGCGGGCAGGCCGTCCTCGGCGAGGCCACTCGGCAACGACATCCCGGGGACACCGGCGAGGTTGGCGGGGATGGTCGCGATGTCACCGCGGTACATGGCCATCGGGTCGTCGGTCTTCTCACCGAATCGAAAGGCCGTCGTCGGGGCGGTCGGGGACACGAGGACGTCGGCGACCCCGAAGGCCCTCGCGAAGTCGTCCGCGATGAGGCGACGCACCTTCTGCGCGCTGCCGTAGTAGGCATCGAAGTAGCCCGAGGAGAGGGCGTAGGTGCCCAGGATGATGCGGCGCTTGACCTCGTCACCGAAGCCCGCGTCACGGCTGGCGGCCATGACCTGCTCGGCGCTCGGGGCATCCACACCCTCCGGTGGGACCCGCAGTCCGTAGCGCATCGCGTCGAAGCGGGCGAGGTTGCTGCTCGCCTCGCTCGGCATGATCAGGTAGTACGCCCCGAGGGCGTAGACGAAGTTCGGGCAGGAGACCTCGACGACCTCCGCGCCGGCGTCCACGAGGTGCTGGACCGCCTCGTCGAAGCGGGCCTGCACCTGGGGCGCGAAGCCCTCGCCGGTGAGCTCCGTGACGATGCCGATCCGCATCCCGGCGACGTCCGCGCGCCGGGCGGCGCCGACGACGTCCGGGACCGGCTGGTCGATGGAGGTGGAGTCGAGCGGGTCGTGCCCGGCCATGACCTCGTGCAGCAGCGCCGTGTCGAGGACGGTGCGGGCGCAGGGTCCGGCCTGGTCGAGCGAGGAGGCCATCGCGACGAGGCCGGAGCGGGACATCGCCCCGTAGGTCGGCTTGACCCCGACCGAGCCGGTGACCGCGGCGGGCTGGCGGATCGAGCCGCCGGTGTCGGTTCCGGTGGCCAGCGGCGCCTGCCAGGAGGAGACGACGGCACTGGAGCCACCGCCGGAGCCGCCGGGGATGCGCTCGAGGTCCCAGGGGTTGCGGGTCAGGCCGTAGGCGGAGTGCTCGGTCGAGGAGCCCATCGCGAACTCGTCCATGTTGGTCTTGCCGAGGATCGGCAGACCGGCCGCCTTGATCTTGGCGACGACAGTCGCGTCATAGGGCGGGATCCAGCCCTGCAGGATCTTCGACCCGGCGGTCGTGGGCATGCCGGTGGTCGTCATGACGTCCTTGACGGCGATGGGGACGCCCGCGAGGCGGTGCAGCGACTCCCCCTTCGCCCGGCGCTCGTCGACGTCACGGGCCTGCGCCAGGGCGGACTCGCCCGAGACGTGCAGGTAGGCGCCGACCTGCTCGTCGACGCCCTCGATCCGATCGAGGTGGGCGCGGGTGATCTGCTCGGCGGAGAGGTCTCCGGCCGCCAGCGCGTCGGCGAGCGCGGCAGCGGTCATGCGGGTGGGGTCGCTCACGTGGGGTCCTTCGCAGGGCGGGTCGGAACGGATCAGTCTTCGGAGAGGATGCGCGGCACGGCGAAGCGCTGCACCTCGGAGGCGGGGGCCCCGGACAGGGCCTCCTGCGGCGTCAGCGACGGGCGCACCTCGTCCGGGCGGGTGACGTTGACGATCGGCATCGGGTGGCTCATCGGCTCGACCCCCTCGATCGGGGCCTGTTGCACGGCCTCGACGGAGGTGATGATGTGCCCGAGCTCGCCGACCATGCGGTCGAGCTCGGCATCGGACAGGTCGATGCGGGCCAACGAGGCCAGGTGCGCCACGTCGTCGCGGGAGAGGTCAGCCATGCGGGACAGTCTAGGAGGCCCCGCGGGCGTCGACGTCAGGACCGGAGGATCGGCACGGATGCGCGGGTGCGCTCGACGCTCTCCCGGTCGATGTCGGCCACGAGCAGGTCCTCGGCGCCGCCGAGGCGGGCGCGGATCTCTCCGGTCGCATCCGCGAGGAGGGACCCTCCGATGCCGAACGGTCCGTTGACCGAGTCGCGCGTCCACGCCTGCCCGACGGCGAGCAGCCAGGCCTGCGCGTCGTGGGCCCGGGCGCGGGTGAGCAGGTCCCACTGGGAGGCCTTGCCCGGACCGTCGCCCCAGGAGGCCGGCAGGACGACGAGGTCGACCCCGGACCGCCCGAGCCGGGTGAACTGGTCGCCGAAGCGCACGTCGTAGCAGGTGGCGAGGCCGACGTCCCAGCCGTCGACACGCACGGTGCGCACCTCGTCACCGGGCGCGACGGTGTCGGACTCGCGGGTGCCGAAGGCGTCGTAGAGGTGGATCTTGCGGTACGTCGTCTCCTCCGTGCCGGGGCCGGTGACGAGCAGGGTGTTGTGCACCCGGGAGCGGTTCCTGCCGTCCGCGGTCGTGACCTCGTCGGCCGGGGTGAACATCCCCACGACGACCGTCACGCCGTGGCGCTGCGCGAGCGCCCGCACCCCCTCGGCGAAGGGTCCGTCGAGGGGTTCGGCGACGGTGTCGAGCCGGCCGGCGAAGGAGGCCATCGCGGCCTCGGGATGGACCACGAGCCGGGCGCCGCGCTCCGCGGCGCGGGCGGTGAGCTCGTCGATGCGGTGCAGGTTCTCTCGCGGGTCACCGGTGGCCGTCCACTGGGCCCCCGCCAGGCGAAGGGAGTCACTCACCGGCGGTGCCCCCTTCGCCCGGGAGGGTCGGGGCGTGCACGTCCGTGGTGAGCTGGGGCATGGCTCCAGCATAGGAGCGAAGGGAGGACACCGCCCCTATCGTGGTGGCATGGCCAGCCTCTTCACCCAGATCATCAACGGCGACATCCCCGGACGCTTCGTCTGGTCCGACGAGACCTGCGTCGCCTTCCTGACCATCGAGCCGGTGACCGACGGGCACGCGATGGTCGTCCCGCGTGCCGAGATCGAGCAGTGGACCGACGCCGACGAGGAGACGTGGGTCCACCTGCAGCGCGTCGCGCTCGTCATCGGCCGCGCGCAGCAGGCCGAGTGGGAGGCCGTGCGGGTCGGGATGCTCCTCGAGGGCCTGCTCGTGCCGCACCTGCACGTGCACGTGTGGCCCGCCTGCTCCCCCGAGGACTTCGACCCGCACGACACGCTGACGGACGTCTCGGACGAGCGCTTCGACGAGGCAGCCGAGCGGCTGCGTGCCCGGCTGCGCGACCACGGTCACGCGGCGAACGTCCCGGCCCCGGGACCACTGCCCGGATGATCAGTCGCCGCAGCAAGTCCCTGATGTTCGTCGCAGGGATCATCGCCTTCTCCGCGGCGCTCGTCCTCGGGCTGCTCCTCCTCGGTCGGGTCGCCCCCCTGTGGGCGGCGATCCTCTGGGGCGTCGTGTGGGGCATCGCGGTCGTGACGACGGTCCTGGGCCTCATCGGGTTCCTTCGCGAGACCAGGCCGGACCTCGCCGCCGGGGAGCACCACGTGGTCACGGCGCCGCCCACCCCCCCTCCACCGGCGACGGACCGCAAGCACCCCTGGCCGTACGCGTGGCTCGCGCCGGCTCTCGCCGAGGCCTTCGACACGACCCCCTACGTCGTCCGGAGCAACGGCCACTCGATCCTCGTGCACGCCGACCTCGCCGACGCCCGGTGGCAGCACGTCGCGAGCCTGCATCACCTCGAGCACGCCTTCGTCGCGCGGTTCACGCCGACCGGCACCCCGGGGGTCATCAGGCGCACCGACGAGTCGCGCCGCGTCGAGGGTCACGCCACGACCCGACGGATCGGCGCCCAGGTGGCCGTGCAGTCGGGGCGGCAGCTGGGGTACACGAGGCGGCTCGAGTACGGCCTGGGTCTCGACGGCTTCACGAAGCGGGTCGACTACGAGTTCTCGACCGCCGAGATCAACGCACCGGTCGCGGACATCCTCACGCGGGCCGGCTGGCGCACCACCCTCGACGCCGAGACGAAGGGGGCGCTCGTCATGGCCGCGATGGGTGCCTCAGCGCTCGTCCTCGTGCCCATCGGCTTCGGGATCTCCGCGCTCCTCTCCTGAGGACCGGCGCACGCTCACACCGCGAACCGATCGTGACTCACCGGGTCGCAGGGTGTAGGCATGGGGTATGGCTACCACTGCACTCAAGGGCACACCCGTCAACACCGCCGGCGACCTCCCCGCCACCGGCGCGAGCGCCCCGGGCTTCGACCTCGTCGGCGACGGCCTGTCCGCCCTGACGAACGCCGATGTCTCCGGTCGCGTCGTCCTCAACATCTTCCCGAGCATCGACACCGGCGTCTGCGCCACGAGCGTGCGCAAGTTCAACGAGCTCGCCGACACCCTGGACAACACCACCGTCGTCAACGTCTCGAAGGACCTCCCCTTCGCCCAGGCCCGCTTCTGCGGCGCAGAGGGCATCGAGAACGCGAAGGTCGGGTCCGCCTTCCGCTCCTCCTTCGGTGAGGACTACGGCGTGACGATGACCGACGGCCCGATGACTGGTCTGCTCGCCCGCGCGGTCGTCGTCCTCGACGCCGACGGCACGGTCATCCACACCGAGCTCGTCCCCGACATCACCCAGGAGCCGGACTACGACGCCGCAGTCACCGCCCTCGCCTGAAGGGCCCCGACCGCAGCCTGCTCTGCATGACCAACCTCGCCTTCGCAAGGGTTTGAAACTCTTGCGAAGGCGAGGTTTTCCGGGTGACCCGAGAAACCTGTGACTCGCGCGTCAGCGTCCCCGCAGCAGGTCGACGGTGAGGTCGACGTGACCCAGGTGCTGGAAGAGCTCCTCGATGACGTGCAGGACGACGAAGCCCTGGGTGATGGTCTGCGGGTCGCCCTCGTCACGCTCCACCGGCCCGCGCGGCACCTGCTCGGCCTCGAAGGCGCTCAAGTCCTCGACCCAGCGGCGACGCTGCGCAGCAACGCGCTCCTCGAGCTGGTCGATGGTGCCGGCGGCGGTGAACTCCCCCGCCCGGTCACGGGAGGTCGAGCGGCCGGCGATGACCTCGCCGCCCCAGTGCTCCATCACCCCGCAGCAGTGGGTGATGATCGCGAAGACGCTGTTGGCCCCTTCGAGGTCCGGCCGGCGGCACAGGAGCTCGTCTCCCCCGTCGTCCACGAGGTCGTCGGCCCGGGCCAACAACCGGGCCAGCGCGGTGTCGACGTACCACTGGGCCGTGGCCCGATCGATCCCCTCGCTCACGCCTCCCCCTCGTCCCCGCTGGCGTCGTCCTCCTCGGCGGACGCGAAGCGCGCCACGGTCCCGGTCTCGAGGAGCTCGGTGAACTCCTCCTCGGTGAGGATCGGGCGGCCGAGGTCGCGGGCCTTGGCCTCCTTGGTGCCGGCGTTGTCACCGACGACGACCCAGTCGGTCTTCTTGCTCACCGAGCCGGAGGCCTTGCCGCCACGCTCGAGGATCGCCTCCTTGGCGCTGTCGCGGGAGTAGCGCTCGAGCGACCCGGTGACGACGACGGTGACGCCCTCGAGGGTCTGGGCCATCGACGGATCGCGCTCGTCCTCCATGCGCACCCCGTCGGCGGCCCACCGCTCGACGATCTGCCGGTGCCACTCGTTGTCCTCGCCGTCGAACCACTCCCGCACGGCTGCGGCGATCGTCGGCCCGACCCCCTCGACGTCGGCGAGCTGCTCCTCGTCGGCCTCGCGGATCGCCGTCATCGAGCCGAAGTGCTGGGCCAGGGCCCGCGCCGCCGTCGGACCCACGTGCCGGATCGAGAGCGCGACGAGCACCCGCCACAGGGGTTGCTGCTTGGCCTGCTGCAGGTTCGCCACGAGCTTGGCGCCGTTCGCCGAGAGCACCCGCCCGTTGTGCACGGACTCCTGCGGGTCGCCCTTCTTCGCCGCGCGGGTGAAGAGCGGGACCGTCGCGATGTCCTGCGCCGTGAGCGCGAAGAGCGTCGACTCATCGGTGAGCACCCCGGAGTCGAGCAGCCCGACGGCGCCCTCCCAGCCCAGGGCCTCGATGTCGAAGGCCCCTCGACCCGCGAGCGAGGAGAGCCGCTCGCGCAGCTGGCTCGGGCAGGTGCGTGAGTTGGGGCAGCGGATGTCCTTCTCCCCCTCCTTCTGCGGAGCGAGCTCGGTGCCGCAGGCCGGGCAGTGCGTGGGCATGACGAACTCCCGCTCGCTCCCGTCCCGCAGGTCGACGACCGGGCCGAGGATCTCCGGGATGACGTCGCCGGCCTTGCGCAGGACGATGGTGTCGCCGATGAGCACCCCCTTGCGCTTGACCTCGTGGGCGTTGTGCAGCGTGGCGAGGGAGACCGTCGAGCCGGCGACGGTCACCGGCTCCATGATCCCGAAGGGGGTGACCCGGCCGGTGCGCCCGACGTTGACCTGGATGTCGCGCAGCGTCGTGTTGACCTCTTCTGGCGGGTACTTCCACGCGATGGCCCACCGGGGCGCCCGCGAGGTCGTGCCGAGCCGGCGCTGCACCGCGATCTCGTCGACCTTGACGACGACGCCGTCGATCTCGTGGTCGTAGTCGTGGCGCTGCTTCTCCACCTCGGTGATGAAGCGGCGCACCGCGGTCACCGAGTCGAGGACCCGGTAGTGCGGGGACGTCGGCAGGCCCCACGCGGCCATGAGCTCGTAGGCATGGCTCTGGCTGTCGACGTCGAAGCCCTCACGCCGCCCCGTCCCGTGGACGATCATGTGCAGCGGGCGGCGGGCGGTGACGCGAGGATCCTTCTGCCGCAGCGATCCTGCGGCGGAGTTGCGCGGGTTGGCGAAGGGGGCCCGCCCCGCCTCGACGAGGCCGGCGTTGAGCTCGGCGAAGTCCTCGAGGCGGAAGAAGACCTCCCCACGGACCTCGACGAGGTCGGGCACCGGGTGCTCGCTGTCGTCGAGGTGGGTCGGGATGCCCTCGACCGCGCGGACATTCATCGTCACGTCCTCACCGGTACGGCCGTCCCCCCGGGTGAGGGCCCGGGTGAGCCTGCCCTCCTCGTAGAGGAGGTTGACGGCGAGACCATCGATCTTCAGCTCGCACAGGTAGTGGAAGCCGCTGACCTCGCGCTCGACCCGGGCCGCCCAGTCGACGAGCTCGTCGCCATCGAAGGCATTGTCCAGGCTGAGCATGCGCTCGAGGTGGTCGACGGCGGTGAAGTCGGTGGAGAAGATCGCACCACCCACGGTCTGCGTCGGCGACTCCGGCGTCCGCAGGGAGGGGTGCGCCTCCTCGAGCTCGCGCAGCCGGGCGATGAGCCCGTCGTACTCGCCATCGCTGATCGTCGGCGCGTCCTTGACGTGGTAGGCGAACTGGGCGGCCGTGGCCCGGTCGGCCAGCTGCGTCCACTCGGCACGCAACTCGTCGGGAACGTCCGCCGGGGTCTCCGGCGTCACGCCGGCCGCGGACTCGTCGGTCTCGGGGATCTGGCTCACGACCCCATCCTGCCGTAGGGGACCGACACCGCTCACCCCTTCCCTCGAGGGCAACGGCAGTAGAAGATGGGGGCAATCACCCTCGGCACCACAGGAGTCACAGATGACCAATCTCGCGAGCAACCTCGTCGCGACCGCCCTGGCCCACCCCGACAAGGTGGCCATCAAGCTCGACGACGCCGAGCTGACCTGGCAGCAGCTGCACGGACTGGCCGCCAAGGCCGCCGGCGCCCTGCGCGCTGCCGGCCTGCAGACCGGCGACCGGGTCTCGCTCATCCTGCCGAACGTGCCGGCCTTCCCCGTCCTCTTCTACGGCACGCTGCTGGCCGGCGGCATCGTCGTGCCGATGAACCCGCTGCTCAAGGCGCAGGAGATCGAGTACTTCTACACCGACTCCGGCGCCAAGTTCTCCTTCGCCTGGGGTGACTTCCTCGCCGAGGCCCGGGGCGGCGCCGAGGGTACCGAGACCACGGTCATCGCCTCGGGCCCCGTCGGCCCGAGCGAGGAGGACCTGCCGGCCGGGGAGGCGATCGGCGCGCCCGTGGAGCGGGACGGCAACGACACCGCCGTCATCCTCTACACCTCCGGCACCACCGGGCGGCCCAAGGGTGCCGAGCTGACCCACGACAACCTCGACCTCAACGCCAAGCGCTCCGCCGAGGACATCATCGGGATCCGGAGCGATGACGTGATCATGGGCTGCCTGCCCCTCTTCCACGTCTTCGGCCTGACCTGCGGGTTGAACACCGCGGTGCGCACCGGTGCGTGCCTGACACTCATCCCCCGGTTCGACCCCGGGAAGGCGCTGGAGGTCATCGCCCGGGACCACGTGACGGTCTTCGAGGGCGTGCCGACGATGTACGGGGCGATGCTCCACCACCCCGACGTCACGAGCACCGACACCTCGAGCCTGCGCACCTGCGTCAGCGGGGGGTCGTCCCTGCCGGAGCAGACCCTCACCGAGTTCGAGGAGACCTTCAAGGTGCGTCTGCTCGAGGGGTACGGTCTCTCGGAGACCTCCCCCGTGGCCTCCTTCAACATGCTCGACCAGCCGAGCAAGCCGGGCACCATCGGGCGGGCCATCCCCGGCTGCGAGATGAAGCTCATCGGCGAGGACGGCGAGGACGTCGCTGCCGGCGCGGGCGTCGGCGAGATCGCCATCCGCGGCGACAACATCATGAAGGGCTACTGGAACAAGCCCGAGGCGACGGCCACGGCCATCCCCGACGGCTGGTTCCGCAGCGGTGACATCGCCAGCGTCGACGACGACGGCTTCTACACGATCGTCGACCGCAAGAAGGACCTCATCATCCGCGGCGGGATGAACATCTACCCGCGCGAGGTCGAGGAGGTGCTCTACACGCACCCGGACGTGCTCGAGTGCGCCGTCGTCGGTGTGCCGCACCCCGAGATGGGCGAGGACGTCGGCGCCGCGGTCTCGCTGCGCGAGGGCGCTGCCGGGGACGTCGACGAGATCCGGCAGTACGTCAAGGACCGGATCGCGTCCTACAAGTACCCGCGGACCGTGTGGGTGCTCGACGAGCTCCCCAAGGGCCCGACCGGCAAGATCCTCAAGCGGGAGATCCACGCGCCGTCCGCCTGACGCGGGGGCAGGACGAAGGGGGCCACGCCGCGCGCGTGACCCCCTTCGTCGTCTCCCGGGCGACCGGGGGCTACGTACCGCTGCTCTCGGACGGCTCCGGAGACTGCTCCCGCTCCTCGAACCACGTCGTGGAGACCGCGCCCTCCCGCAGGTCGGGTTCCTGCAGCAGCGCGAGGTGGAGTCCGCGGGTGGTGGTCACCCCGTCGACGGTGAGCTCGGTCAGGGCCTGGGTGGCGCGGGCCATCGCCTCGGCGCGATCCCGGCCGTGCACGATCACCTTGGCCAGCAAGGAGTCGTAGTAGGGCGCGATCGCTCCTCCGGCGACGAAGCCGGAGTCCACGCGCACCCCCGGGCCATTGGGTGGGTCGAAGCGGGTGATCTCCCCGGGTGAGGGGAAGAAGTCCTGGTCGGGGTCCTCCGCGTTGATCCGGAACTCCATCGCCACCCCGCGCAGGGTGATCTCCTCCTGCGTCACGGACACCGGCTCGCCCGCGGCGATCCGCAGCTGCTCCGCGACGAGGTCCACGCCGGTGACCATCTCGGTGATGGGGTGCTCGACCTGGATCCGGGTGTTCATCTCGATGAAGTAGAAGCGCTCGCCCTCGACGAGGAACTCCACCGTGCCCGCGCCCCGGTAGCCGACGGCAGCGGTCAGGCGCACCGCGGCCGTGGTGATCTCCTCCCGCAGCGACGGGGAGAGCCCGGGTGCCGGCGCCTCCTCCACCAGCTTCTGCCGGCGGCGCTGCACCGAGCAGTCGCGTTCGAAGAGGTGCAGGGCACTCCCTTCGGCATCTGCCAGGACCTGGACCTCGATGTGCCGGGCTCCGACGATCGATCGCTCCAGGTACACCGACCCGTCGCCGAAGGCCGAGCTCGCCTCGGCCTGCGCGGTCCCGACCGCGTCGTCCAGCTCGGCGGGCGATGCCACGACACGGATGCCGCGACCGCCACCGCCGGACGCCGCCTTGACCAGGACCGGGAATCCGAGCTCCTCGGCGGCGGCGCGAGCCTGCGACGCGTCCTCGAGGACGCCCGACCCGGGGACGACCGGTACCCCGGCCCGCTCCGCGGTCTGCCGGGCCAGGGCCTTGTCCCCCATGGACTCGATCACCTCGGCGGACGGCCCGACGAAGGTCAGCCCGGCCTCGCTCACCCTGCGGGCGAACTCGGGGCGCTCGGACAGGAAACCGTACCCGGGGTGGACGTAGGTGCTGCCGGAGTCCTTCGCCGCCTGCAGGATCGCGTCGATGTCCAGGTAGGAGCGGCGGGCCGGTGCCGGACCGATGTGCACCGCCTCGTCGGCGAGCGTGACCCAGCGGGCCTCGGCGTCCGCGTCCGAGTAGACCGCCACCGCCTCCCAGCCGAGGGTGTGTGCGGCACGGATGATCCGCACCGCGATCTCGCCCCGGTTGGCGACGAGGACCCGTGGAGTGGTTGTCGCGCTCACTCCAGGACCGCGACGTCCTGGCCGACGGACACCTCGGCCTCGTCCTCGATGAGGAACTCCTTCACCGTGCCGGCAGCGGTGGCCTTGAACTCGGTGAAGTTCTTCATGACCTCGATCAGGCCGATGGTCTGTCCCTCGGTGACCTCGTCACCGACGCTGACGTACTCGGGCTTGTCCGGCGAGGGGCGGCGGTAGAAGACGCCGGGGAGCGGGGAGGGGATGGTGGGCATGGTGGTTCCTTTCGAAATCGGGACGGTGGTGGGTGGGATCCGCTCAGCCGAGGGCGGAGCGGATCCGCTCGAGATGGTGGGTGTTCTCGGCGCGGGCGGCGAGGGCCTCGTCGATGCCGACGTCCCGGAACCGGACGGTGTCGCCGGTCTTGGCCTGGCCGAACAGGTCCCGGTCGACCGACACGACGGTCGCGATGGTGACGTAGCCGCCACCGGTCACGGCGTCCCCGAGCAGCACGATCGGCTCGTCGCCACCGGGCACCTGGATCGAGCCCAGGGGGTAGCCGAGGTCGACGACATTGGCCGCGTCGCTCCCCGCGCCGAAGGGCTGCTCGCGCTCGACGAAGTCCAAGGTCCCGCCCCGCAGCCGGTACCCGACGCGGTCGGCGTCCTTGGTGATCCGCCAGGGCGTGCTGAGGCAGGACTCCAGCGCCGCCTCGGTCAGCCGGTAGGCGCACAACCCGACGACGGCGCGGACCTCGATGTCGGAGGAGAACTGCGGCACCAGACCGCTGGGGACCGTGGCCCCGCCGGCCGGCACGGGCCCCTCCCCCAACGGGAGGACGTCCCCGTCGGCGAGAGTGCGCCCTTCGTGCCCACCGAGCCCGATGAGGGTGTAGGTGGACCGGGAGCCGAGGTACTGCGGGACATCGACCCCGCCGGAGATCGCGATGTAGGGGCGGGCGCCGCTGGTGATCATCCCGAAGGCCAGCACGTCGCCGGGCCCGACCCGCGTCCCGCTCCACATCGCCAGCGGGTCGCCGTTGAGCGTCACCGCGGCGTCGCCACCGGTCACGGCGACCACCCGCTCGTCCGTGAACTCGAGCGAGGGGCCGATGTAGGTCGCCTCCAGCGCGGCCAACCCCTCCGGGTTGCCGACGAGCATGTTGGCCACCCGGAAGGAGAACTGGTCCATCGCCCCGGAGGGCGGCATCCCGATCGCGTAGCGCCCCGTGCGACCCAGGTCCTGGACGGTGGTGGAGAGCCCACCGGAGACGACATTCACCTGTGCACTCATCGGTACAGCACCTCCAGCAGCCGGTCGTTGACTCCTTGCGGGTCCTCCAGGAAGGCCGCGGGCGAGAACTCCACGTCCTGCTGCCGGTAGCGGAAGCTCCCGTCCTCCACCCGCGCGCGGGTCTCGTCGAACTCGGTGCGGTCCACCGACCGGTACCGCAGGATGTCTCCGGGGCGGGGGAAGACGATCGAGTGGTCGAAGTCGGGGTGGTCCTGGCGCACGTTGAGCACCGGGGTCGCCGACATCCCGTAGAGCTGGTACCCGCCGGCGCCCTGCACCGGGTAGACCACCGAGAAGGCGCCCCCGATCCCGAAGGCCCGCTCGGGTGTGAAGGTGCGAGGACGCACGTACTTCGGCACCTGCACCTGCCGCTCCCGCGGCTCCAGCTGATAGCAGAAGGGCAGGCCGGGGACGAAGCCGAGCATGGTGACGATCCACGGGTTCCCGGCCAGGTGGTCGATGAAGGCCTCGACGCTGCTGAAGCCATTGGTCCGGGCGCCGTACTCCAGGTCGGTGGACTCCGGGTCCTGGTGCCGGTCGCGGAAGCGCATCAACGCCTCGTGCGTCCACGGGTCGTTGTAGAGGATGGGGACGTCCACGACCCGGGTCTGCAGGGCGAACCCCTGCGGCACCTCGTCGAAGGTGCCCTCCAGCTCCTGCAGCAGGCCCATGAGGTCCTTCGGCGGGAGGACGTCGGGATCGAAGCGCACGAGGTAGGAGGCATTGGACGGGCAGATGTCCACCAGACCCGCCATCTCCCGGGAGGCGAGCTCCTGGGTGATGAGCATGGCCTTGATGTTGGCCTCCATGCTCATCTCCTCCGCGATCTCGACGAAGATGAACTCATCTCCCCCGTGCTCGTAGCGCGCGGGGGGCAACCGCACCGGCTGACTCATCGTGCCTCCTGGTGGTGGTCGTGCAGGGGAACGATGGTCCACCCCGCGCTGGTGATCCGCTCGACGACGGCGTGGGCGTTGTCCTCGGCGCCGGGCCGGTCGGAGTGCAGGCAGATCGTGTCGGCGCGGATCGTCGTCTCGACGCCCTGGGCCGAGACGACGCTGCCGGCAAGGACGCGCGCGGCCTGGTCGGCGCACCACTGCGGGTCCCGGCGCTGGTTGCTCGGGTCGATGATGATGTGGCCGTCGTCGGTGTACTCCAGGTCGGCGAAGGCCTCCGCCGCCACCCGGTGCCCCCGCGCACGCTGGCGCTCGGCGCAGTCCCCGGCCTCGAGGAGCAGCGTCAGTGACGAGTCCAGCTCCCCGACCGCGTCGGCCACGGCGTCGGCGACGTCGTCGTCCTTCATCAGCAGGCCGTAGAGGCTGCCGTGCGGCTTGACGTGCCGAAGGGGGACGTCCTGCTGGTCGGCGAGCGCCCGCAGCGCACCGGTCTGGTAGAGCACCGCCTGGGCCGCCTCGGCGGGCGAGAAGGCCATCGCGCGGCGCCCGAAGCCGGTCAGGTCCGGAAAGCCCGGGTGCGCCCCGAGCGCGATGTCGTGCTGCTTGGCCAACGCGACCGACCGGGCCATGGTGCCCGGATCCCCGGCGTGCCACCCGCAGGCCACGTTGATCGAGGAGATCAGCGGCGCGAGCTCCTCGTCGGCGCCGAGCTTCCATCGACCGAAGCTCTCACCACCGTCGGCGTTCAGATCGATCTCATGGGTCGTGACTTCACTCATCCGGTCCACCTGCTCTCGGGTCCGCTCCTTGATGTCCGACGTCGCTCAACCGGTGACCCCCGCAGCAGCGAGGACCGCGCGCCCGGCGAGGACCCCTGCGAGATGACGGCGGTAGTCCGGGGTCCCGGCAGGATCGGTCGTCGGCGTCGTGCCCTCGCCGGCGCGGGCCGCCAGCTCCTGCAGCGTCGCTGCCTCCAGCGGCTGCCCGGTCAGGGCGCCCTCCGCGACGCCGGCGCGCAGCGCGGTGGAGCCCATGTTGGACATCCCCAGACGCACCTCGGCGAGAGCGCCGGCGTCGACCCGGACCGCCGCGGCCACCGCGACGATGGCCCACGACTGGGCCACCTGGGAGAACCGCTCGTAGTGCATCCCCCACCCGGTGTGCTTGGGCACGCGCACCGCGGTGAGCACCTCGTCCTCGGCCAGGGCGGTGGTGAACTGGTCCCGGAGGAACTCCCGGGCCGGGACCGTCCGGGTGCCGCTCGGCCCGGTGAGCTCCATCGAGCCCTCGAGAGCGAGCACCGCGGGCGCGATGTCGCCGGCGGGGTCGGCGTGTGCCAGGGAGCCGCCGACCGTCCCCCGGTAGCGGATCTGCGGGTCACCGATCGAGCCGGCCGCCTGCGCGAGGACGCCCGCGTGCTCGAGCACGAGCGGGTCCCGCGCCACGGTGTGGTGCGTCGTCATCGCCCCGATGACCAGGTCGTCGCCGTCCTCGCGCACCTGCCGCAGCTCGGGCACCCGACCGAGGTCGATGACCGTGCTCGGAGCGGCCATGCGCAACCGCAGCACGGGCATCAGCGACTGCCCGCCGCCGAGCAGCGTGGTGTCGTCGTCGCCGTCGACGAGTGCCTGCACGGCCTCCTGCACGGTGGTGGGTGCCGTGTACTCGAAGTCCACTGGTCTCATGACTGCACCGACCCCCCTTCGCTGCTCGTGGGTGTCCCGGTGCGGTGGGCCGCCTCCTGCAGGGCCGTCCACACCTTCACCGGGGTGCACGGCATCGTGATGTCCGTGACCCCGAGCGGGCGAAGGGCGTCGAGCACGCCGTTGACGATCGCCGGCGGGGCGGCGGTGGTGCCGGTCTCCCCCACCGCCTTGACCCCCAGGGTGTTGGTGGTCGCCCGGGTCACCGTGGTGTCGGTGCGGTAGCGCAGCACGTCGGGTGCTGCGGGCACGAGGTAGTCAGCCAGGGTGCCGGTCGTGAGCTGACCCTCCTCGGTGTACTGGATCTCCTCGAAGAGCGCCTGGGCGATGCCCTGGGTCAGGCCCCCGTGCACCTGTCCGTCGACGATCATCGGGTTGACCAGCACGCCGACGTCCTGCACGCACACGTAGTCGCGCAGCTGCACGTGGCCCGTGCGGGTGTCCACCTCGACGGCGACGAGGTGGGTGCCCGTGGGGTAGGAGAAGTTCTCCGGGTCGAAGGTGTGGTCGGAGTCGAGGCTCGGCTCCACGCCGTCGGGCAGGTCGTGCGCGAGCCACGTGCTCAGCGCGATCTCCTGGATCGTCACCCCCACGTCGGTCCCTGCGACGAAGAACCGTCCCCGGGCGAACTCGAGGTCGTCGACGTCCGCCTCGAGCAGGTGCGCCGCGATCGGCTTGGCCTTGTCCACCACCTTCCGGGCCGCACCCACGATGGCCATGCCACCGACCACGAGCGAACGGGAGCCGTAGGTGTCCATCCCCTTGTGGGCGGAGGCGGTGTCGCCGCTGATGAGGATGATGTCGTCGAAGGGGATGCCGAGCTCGTCGGCCACGATCTGGGAGAAGGCCGTGGCGTGGCCCTGACCGTGCGAGGTCGTCCCGGCGACGACCTCCACCTTGCCCGTGGGCAGCATCCGGATGGTCGAGTGCTCCCACCCGCCGGACCCGTAGTTCAGGCCACCGAGCACCCTGCTGGGTGCCAGGCCGGACAGCTCGACGAAGGTGCACACACCGATACCCAGCGCCACCGGGTCGCCGGACTCGCGGCGACGGCGCTGCTCCTCCCGCAGCCCGGTGTAGTCGAACATCTCGACGGCGCGATCGGTCGCCTGGTCGTAGTCGCCGGAGTCATAGGTCAGACCGGCGATCGTGGCGTAGGGGAACTCGTCGGACCCGATCCAGTTGCGACGGCGGAGCTCGATCGGGTCGATGTCCAGCTCGACCGCCAGCTCGTCCATCATCCGCTCGATGCCGAAGGTGGCCTCGGGCTTGCCGGCACCGCGGTAGGCGTCGGTCATCACCTTGTTGGTGAAGACGTCGGTGCAGTGGAAGCGGTAGGCGGGGATGCGGTAGATGCCGTTGAACATGAATCCCCCGAGTAGGGGGATGCCGGCGGTGAGGATCCCGAGATAGGCCCCCATGTCCGCCGTGAGCTCCACGTCCAGTGCGGTGATCGTGCCGTCGCGCCGAGCGGACAGGGTCAGCTCCTGCACCTGGTCGCGAGCGTGGTGCGAGGACTGCATCGACTCGCTGCGCGACTCGGTGTACTTGCACGGCACCTGCAACCGCCGGGCGACGAGCAGGACCATGGCCTCCTCGCGGGTGAACTGCAGCTTGCCGCCGAACCCACCGCCCACGTCGGGGGCCACCACCCGCAGCTCGTGCTCCTCGATGGGTTGGGTCATCGCCATGAGGATCCGCACGATGTGCGGCACCTGCGTGGCCGACCACAAGGTCACCTGCTCGGCGGTGGGATCCACCACGACGGAGCGCGGCTCGATGTAGGCCGGTGTCACCCGGTTCTGCTTGAGGGTGCGGCGCAGCACCACCTGGTCGGGGTCGGCCTCTGCGGCCCGGATGGCCTCCAGTGCGTCGCCGCCCGTCCCGAGGGCCACCGAGTCAAGACCCCAGGTCGCGCACACGTTGGTGCCCAGCTCCGGGTGGACCAGAGGGGCGCCCTCTGCCTTCGCCGCCATGGGGTCGACGACGACCGGGAGGTCGTCGTAGTCGACGTCGATGAGCTCCAGGGCGTCATCCGCGGCGTCCTTCGAGGTGGCCGCCACGACGGCGACGATGTCGCCGACGTGCTTGACCTCGCCGACGCTGACCGGGAGGAGCTTCGGCGTCTGCATGTCCTCGCTGACGGTCCATGCCGTGGGCATCGCCCCCTGCTCGGGCAGGTCCTCGCCGGTCCACACCCCGACGACCCCGGGAGCCTGTCGGGCCTCCTCGGTGTCCAGGGTGGTGATCGTCGCGTGGGCCATCGGCGAGCGGAGCACGGACAGGTGCACCATGCCCGGCAGGGTCATGTCGTCGGTCCAGCGGGTCTGCCCGGTCAGCGCCCGGCGGTCCTCGCGCCGCAGTCGCGCTCGGCCGACCTCGGGAGTCTCGCTCTCCGGGGTGGCAGGCGCGTCGGATGTCGTCGTCATCGGCCGGCCTCCTCGTCGCGGGCGGTCTCGGCGTAGGCCATGATCGCGGAGACGATGCCCTGGTACCCGGTGCAGCGGCACATGTTGCCCTTGATGCCCTCTCGGACCTCGTCCTCGGTCGGCGAGGGGTTCTCCCGCACCAGGCACACGCTGCGCATGAGCATCCCGGGGGTGCAGTAGCCACACTGCAGACCGTGGTTCTCGTGGAAGGCGGTCTGCACGGGATGCAAGGTGCCATCCGTGCCGGCCAACCCGGCCACCGTCTCGACCCGGGCCCCATCCGCCTGGACCGCCAGGACGGAGCAGGACTTCACGCTGTCCCCGTCGAGCAGCACCGTGCACGCGCCGCAGTTGCTCGTGTCGCAGCCCACGACCGTGCCCGTCTTTCCCAGGGCCTCGCGCAGATGGTGCACGAGGAGCGTGCGGGGTTCGACTTCGTGGGTGTAGGTCATGCCGTCGACGTTGACGGTGATCCGCGCCATCGCTCATTCCATCCGTAGGGGGACTGTCTCGGTGCCTCAGGCGTATGACCAGATCCTGTCCCACAAACCGTGTGGTGACAAGGGTCACATGGTCGGCGCCGCTGCGACGTCACCGCGAGGAGCCGTGGGAGGCAGGAGCGCTCACGACGCGTGGCCGCGTCGCTCGTGCGTGGACCGGGGAGAGCACCGACTCGGGGTGTCCCGTCCCTCCGCTCCTGGTGCGCACCACGCGCCACGACGGATGACGATCCACGCCACGCACCGTGGTGCACGCCACGCACCTGGTGCACGCCACGCACCTGGTGCACGCCACGCATCCCGGTGCACGCCACGCATCCCGGTGCAAGGCGCGCACCAGGAGGGGAGGTGCCGAAAGGGTGTGTTCTGGCGCCCGCTGCTCCCCGGGTCGCCCGGCTAGGCGACGGCGAGGTCGGTCAGGGCCGCGGCGAGGTCACCGGTGGTGCGCAGGCACGACACGGCCGCCGCCGGGGTCGCCGCCGACAGTCCGCAGGCGGGCGTGACCACGAGGTCGCCGAGCGCCGCATCGGGCAGGCCGACCCGGTGCCAGGAGGCGAGCAACCCGTCGCGGGCAGTCCGCCAGTCCCTCACCCCGGTGGTCGCCACCGCGCCGGGCCACAGCCGCGTGCCGGCCTCGATCGCCTCGGCGAGCTGCTCCCAGGCAGGATCGTCCAGCAGGGAGGTGTCGAGCGAGAGCGCGTCGGCGCCGCTCTCGCGCAACAAGGTCACCGGGGCATCGCCGGCGCAGCAGTGCACGACGGTCGTCACGTCCCCTGCCCCGTCGACGATCGTGCGCAGCCCCTCGCGCACCTCACCACGGTCGACCGCCCGCAGACGGCCGTACCCGGACTGCGTCGGCAGCCGTCCCTCGAGCACCGCGGGCAGTCCCGGCTCATCGATCTGCACGACGACCTGCGCACCCGGCACGAGCCGCTGCACGTCGGCGACGTGACCGGCCACCCCGTCGGCGAGCGCACCGGCGATGTCCCGCCGGGCGCCCGGGTCGGCGACGGCGCGCTCCCCACGTGTGAGCTCGATGCTCGCGGCGAGCGTCCACGGTCCGGCGACCTGGAGCTTGAGCGGACCGCGCCATCCGTCGTAGGCCTCGGCCAGCTCGTCGAGGTCCTCACGAAGGAGGGCGCGGGCCCTCCCTTCGTCGGCCCCGGCCCGATCGACGAAGCGCCACCCGTAGGGCTGGGTCTCGACGTGGAGGTCGGTGAGCATCCCCGCGGCTCGACCGATCATGTCGGCCCCGGGGCCCCGACCGGGCAGCTCGGGAAGGTGCGCGATGCCGTCACCGAGGAGGTCACGGACGGCGACGACCGCTTCGCGGGGGCGCTCTCCCGGCCAGGAACCGACACCCGAGGCAAGGGTCACGAGGCCACCCTCGCGGCGCGACCGGCACGGCGGATCGTGCCGGAGCCGACCACGCGCGTGCCGTCGTAGAGGACGATCGACTGGCCCGGGGCCGCGCCGCGCACGGCGGAGCTCAGCCGGACGAGGAGGAGGGGCTCGCCCCCTTCGGCGTCGCTGGGGTCGATGACCTCGGCGACGGCCGGGATCTCCTCACCGTGCGCGCGGATCTGCGCCCCGAGCGGGTGACGGCCCGACGCTGCCGGGCCGCACCAGCGCACGTGGTCGGCCTCGATCTCGTCCGCACCGAGCAGGTCCGCGGTCCCGATGAAGACCCGATTGCTCTCGGCCTCGACCCGGGTGACGTAGCGCGGCGACCCGTCGAGGCTCGAGCGCTCCAGACCGAGCCCGCGTCGCTGCCCGACGGTGAACCCGTAGGAGCCGCGGTGCTCGCCGACGACCTCGCCGGACCCCTCGTCGACGATCTCGCCCTCCCGCTCGCCCAGGCGCTGCGTCAGCCAACCGCGGGTGTCGCCGTCGGAGATGAAGCAGATGTCGTGGCTGTCCGGCTTCTTGGCCACGGCGAAGCCCCGCTCGGCCGCCTCGGCACGGATGTCCGGCTTGGTCGTGTCCCCGAGGGGGAAGAAGGCGCGCGCGAGCTGCTCCTGGTCGAGGACGCCGAGGACATAGGACTGGTCCTTGGCGGGGTCGACGGCACGGTGCAGCTGGCGGCCCGCGGGGCCGTCGACGATCTGCGCGTAGTGACCGGTCGCGACGGCGTCGAAGCCGAGTGCCAGCGCCTTGTCCAGGAGCGCCGCGAACTTGATCTTCTCGTTGCAGCGCAGGCACGGGTTGGGCGTGCGACCGGCCTCGTACTCCGCGACGAAGTCCTCGACGACGTCCCGGGCGAAGGGGGTGGCCATGTCCCAGACGTAGAAGGGGATGCCCAGCCGGTCGGCGACCCGGCGGGCGTCACCGGCGTCCTCGATCGTGCAGCACCCGCGGGCACCCTCGCGCAGGGTCTTGGCGTTCTTCGCGAGCGCGAGGTGCACACCGACGACATCGTGGCCGGACTCGATCATCCGGGAGGCGGCGACGGCGGAGTCCACCCCGCCACTCATGGCAGCGACGACGCGCATGGCTCAGGCCGCTCCGCTCGCTCGACGGGCGCGGGCGACGGCATCGGGGAGCGCGGCGAGGACGGCATCGACATCCGCGTCGGTGGAGGTCCAGCCGAAGGAGACCCGCAGGGAGCCCCTCGCCTCCTCCTCGGAGCGTCCCATCGCGAGGACGACGTGGGAGGGCTGCGGGATGCCTGCCTGACAGGCCGACCCGGTGGAGACGGCGACGTCCGCGGCGTCGAGGAGGTAGAGCATCGAGTCCCCCTCGCAGCCGGGGATGGTGATGTGCGCGTTGCCGGGCAGGCGGGTCGTCACGTCGCCGCGCTCCCAGCACCCCGTGATGCGGATGCCGAGGTCCTGGAGCTGGGTGCCGGCGAGGAAGCGGTCGCGCAGGGCGCCGACGCGGGCGGCCTCGACCTCCCTTCGCTCGACGGCCTCGGTCAGCGCGACGGCGAAGGCCCGGATCGACGCGACGTCGAGGGTGCCGGAACGCACGCCGCGTTCCTGACCGCCACCGTGGCTCAGGGCGACCAGGCGCGCGTCGCGCTTGGCGACGAGCGCGCCGATGCCGATGGGGCCACCGAGCTTGTGGGCGCTGACGCTCATGAGGTCGACCCCGCTCGCGCCGAAGTCGACGGGGAGGTGGCCGGCCGCCTGGACCGCGTCGGTGTGGAAGGCCAGTCCGTGCTCGTGGGCGATCGCGGCCATGGCGGCAACGTCCTGGACGGTGCCGACCTCGTTGTTGGCCCACATGACCGACACGGCACCGACGCTCCCCGGGTCGGACTCGATGGCCTCCCGGACCGCGTCCGGCTGGACCGTGCCGCACTCCCCCGGGGTGACGAAGGTCGCCGCCGCGCCCTCGTGCTCGACGGCGTGGTCGACCGGATCGAGGACGGCGTGGTGCTCGACGCCGCTGACGACCACGCGGTGGCGCCGCGCATCGGCGGCGCGGGCCGCGCGCAGGCTGCCGGTGATCGCGAGGTTGTCGGCCTCGGTGCCCCCGGAGGTGAAGACGATCTCGCTGGGTCGCGCACCGAGAGCGGCGGCGACCTGCTCGCGGGACTCCTCGACCGTACGGCGCGCGTCGCGACCGGGCCCGTGCAGACTCGACGCGTTCCCGGTGATCGACAACTGCTCGACCATCGCCTCCCGGGCAGCCGGGATCATGGGCGTGGTCGCCGCGTGGTCGAGGTAGGTGCTCATCGGATGAAGTCTACGAGTCCTCGACCGGCGAGCAGAATGGGCGAGTGGACCCCGTCGCCGGCATCGTCGTCTACTCGTTGCTGCCCTATGTCGCCGCCTTCGCCGGAGTGCGCCTGGCCGTCGCGCGCGGCGCGAACGGGCTGGGACCGGGCCGGGTGACAGCGGCGCTCGTCGCCGTCGTCGCCGTGTCGTCCGTCATCGGCCTCGCGATGCCCTCGGTGCTGCACATCCTCGAGCGCAACACGGGCCGGATCGAGCAGGGCGAGGTCTGGCGTCTGGTGACCGCACTCTTCCAGCAGGACGGTGGGGTCATCGGCACCCTCGGCAACCTCGTGGTGCTCCTCGTCATCGGGAGCGTCTACGAGCACCTCGTGGGCGGCCGCCAGATGGTGGCCGTGTTCCTCGGCGTCGGGATCCTTGCGCAGCTGCCGGCGCTCGTGTGGCAACCCGTGGGCGCCGGGAACTCGGTCGCCAACCTCGGCCTCGCGGGCGCGGTCGCCATGGTCGTCCTCCTGGACCGCCGGCGCCCCGGGACGGCGGCTGTCGCGGCGGCACTGACCCTCCTGACGGGTGTCGGCCTGACCGCCGCCACCGATGTGCACGGACCCGCCGTCCTCCTCGGCGCCGCCGGCGCAGCCATCGCGCACGGGGTGCGGACGCGAGGAGCAGGACGAGCGCCGGCGTGAGGGGATCAGCTGACCGACACCTCCTCGCGCTCCTCCTGGGAGTGCGTCGCGCGACCGCGACCCACCGATGAGCGGTGCACGCCCTGCTCGATGGCGAGGCGGCGCAGGTAGATGGGCGCGGCGACGACGCTGGGGAGCATGACGAAGCCGACGGGTACGGCGGTGATGACGATGAAGGACTGCAGGGCGGAGATGCCGCCGTCGCCCACGGAGATCAGCGCGGCCGCGGCGGCGCCCATGATCAGCGTCCACAGTCCCCGCAGCCACCGCGACGGCGAGTCGTGGGCCGTGCAGGCCTGGGCGACGGCATACGACATCGAGTCGGTGGTGGTCGCGACGAAGGTGATCGTCAGCAGGAGGAAGCCCACCCCGAGCACCATGGCCAGGGGCAGGTTCTGGGAGATGGACATCACCGCCGCGGGCAGGCCGTCGCTCTCCAGCGGTCCGGAGATCGCCCCGGGGTTCTCCTGCTCAATCCAGATGCCCGTCCCGCCGAGCACGCTGAACCACAGCGTCGACGCGATCGGGGCGATGACCGCGGTCGCGACCAGCAGGTCGCGTGCGGTGCGCCCACGGGAGATGCGGGCGATGAAGATCGACATCAAGGGCGCGTAGCCGAGGAACCAGCCGAAGAAGAAGAGCGTCCAGCTGCCCAACCACTCCTGGTCGCCCTGGTAGAGCGACATGCCGACGAAGTCGGTGGCATACGTCGTCAGTCCGGCGACCCAGTTCTTCAGCACGAACCCGACGGAGCCGACGGCCAGGACGACGGCCATCAGCGCGATGGCCATCCACACGTTGATCCGGCTGAGCAGCTGGATGCCCTTGTCGATGCCCGAGAGCACCGAGAGCAGCGCGATCGCGCTGAGCACGAGGATGATGGCCAGCTGCACACCGTAGACATTCGGGATCCCGAAGAGGCTGTCCAGGCCGTAGCTCACCTGCAGCCCGAGGAAGCCGATCGGTCCCACTGTCCCGGCGACCACGGAGATGATCGCGACGATGTCGACGAGCGAGCCGACCCAGCTGGTGCGGATGCGCTCGCCCATCACCGGGTACAGCAGCGTCCGCGGCCGCAGGGGCATCCCCCGCTCAGCGCCGTAGAGCATCACCAGCGCGCCGAGCGAGCCGAGGATCGCCCACACCAGGAAGCCCCAGTGCACGAAGCTCTGCCCCAACGCGGCCGCCGCTGCGCCGGTACCGGTGCCCTCGAAGTGGGGCGGGGTGGACATGTAGTGGTACATCGGCTCCGCGGCGGCCCAGAAGACCCCACCGCCGGCCAGCAGGGTGCACATGATCATCGCCACCCACTTGAACCGGCCGAACTCCGGAGCGGAGATGCCCCCCAACCGCGCCTTCGCCCACGGGCTGATCGCGAGCAGCACGGCCACCACGAAGGTCGCCAGCAGCAGCACCTGCCAGAACAGACCGAACCAGCGACCGCTCGCGGACGAGCCCTGGGCCACCCACTCGCTGACCCTGGAGGGCATGACGATGGCCGCGACGACGAAGAGGGCCAGGCCACCGGCGCTGATGCCGGTGACCACGCGGTCGCGGCCCTGGCGTCGACTCGGGGCGTCGTTCAGTGCATGGTGTTCGATGATCTGTGCCTCAGTTGCTCTCGATGGCGAAGGGGGTGCAGCAGCAGGAGCGAGCGGTGCGTCGGTGTCATCGAGGGGCGAGCGCTCGAGCGCGGGCGTCCTGGGCCCGGGGTGGCGGCTGCAGCTGGGGGCTCGGCCCCCGGGCGTCAGCGACCAACGGGGCAAAGCGTCCAAGACCCTACCCGCGATGCGCACTGTGGCCACATCGCGAAGAACCACAGCGACGCCCCTACCGGCTGTCGGTCCCTGGTGGGAGTCTGGATGCATGGACGACTCCCCCTTGGCAGGACGGGTCGCACTCGTCGCCGGCGCCACGCGCGGTGCGGGGCGGGCCCTGGCCGTCGAGTTGGCACGGGCAGGGGCCTTCGTCTACGCAACGGGCCGCAGCAGCCGCACCTCGGGCGCCTCGGAGATCGCCCGACCGGAGACGATCGAGGGCACGCTGGAGCGCATCAGCGCGGCCGGCGGAACGGGGATCGCCCTGCGCGTCGACCACACCCAGCCGGACGAGGTGAGCGCCCTCGTCGAGCGGATCCGCGCCGATCACGGACGACTCGACGTCCTCGTCAACGACATCTTCGGCGGGGACCGATACGCGCAGTTCGGCACCCCGCTGTGGACCCACGACCTCGCCGGTGGCCTGAGGATGATGCGGATGGGTGTCGAGACTCACGTCATCACCAGCGCTCTCGCGCTGCCGCTGATGCTCGAGTCCGGTGGCGGGCTCCTCGTCGAGATGACCGACGGTCCCCGCGAGGTCAACACCGTGTACCGAGCCGGGGTCGGCTTCTTCTACGACTACGTCAAGGGCTGTGTCGACCGCCTGATCACGAGCCTCACCGCGGAGCTGGCGGACGAGCCGGTCACCGTCGTCGGCGTCACACCCGGCTGGCTGCGCTCGGAGGCGATGCTCGAGGCCTTCGAGGTCACGGAGGAGACCTGGACACAGGCAGCCGACCGCGTCCCGGGATTCGGGGCGTCCGAGACCCCGGCCTACGTGGCCCGGGGGGTGGTGGCGCTGGCCGCCGATGCGTCGGTGGCGAGGCACCACGGGGCCGTGCTCACGGCACGGCAGCTGTCCGACGAGTACGGCGTCACCGACGTCGATGGCTCCCGCCCCGACTGCTGGGGAGTCATCCGCGACCTCGGGTGGGAGGACCAGCCGCTCGGGCTCCTCGACGAGTACCGCTGAGCCACTCCCGTCCGACGCGCGGAATGGCGACCGCCCCGTCCACGTTTGCCTGCATGATGCACACGTCAGCATGAGGAGGTAGCGGTGTCCGACGGGTCCGTGGCGGCGCGGGACGACGCCGAGGCGATCTCGGACGCCCAGCGCTGGCGGATCCTCGGGGTGCTGCTCATCGCGATCTTCATGTCCCTCATCGGCGTGAGCATCGTCAACGTCGCCCTCCCCTCGATCCAGGACGGTCTGGGCGCCAGTGACTCCGATGTCCAGTGGGTGCTGTCCGGATACGCCCTGACCTTCGGGGTCGTCCTCGTCGCCGCGGGTCGGGCCGGTGACCTCATGGGTCGCGGTGGTCTCTTCGCGATCGGGGTCACGGTCTTCACCCTCGCCTCGGTCGCAGCGGGCCTCGCGCCCGGCGCGGACTCGCTCAACGCCGCCCGATTCGTGCAGGGCGTGGGCTCGGGGCTGCTCAACCCGCAGGGCGTCGGCATGATCCAGCAGTACTTCCGCGGTGCGGAGCGAGCCAAGGCCTTCGGGTGGTTCGGCAGCGTCGTCGGGGTCGCGGTCGGGATCGGCCCCGTGCTCGGGGGTCTGCTCATCGAGCTCGGTGGCCCGGAGCTCGGCTGGCGCCTGACCTTCCTCGTCAACGTGCCGGTGGGGCTGGCCTGCCTGGCGCTGGCCTTCCTGTGGTTCCCCAAGCCGCTGCTGCACCGTCCCTACACCACCGGGCCCCGCGCCGGCATCGGCAGCATCTGGCGGTCGCTCGATCCCGTGGGGTCGCTGCTGCTCGGGCTGGCCGTCCTGGCGACGATGCTCCCCTTCGTCGAAGGCGGCTCCTCGCCGTGGTACTGGCTCTCCCTGCCGCTCGGGCTCGGGCTCGCCCGGGCATGGGTGCTCTGGGAACGCCACCACCGCGCGAGCGGACGCAGCCCGATGGTCGACCTCGGCATCTTCTCCATCCGCAGCTTCACCCAGGGCAGCACGATCGCGATGCTCTACTTCCTGGGCATGACGAGCATCTGGGTGCTCGTCGCGCTCTACCTGCAGGACGGCGCGGGCAGGAGCGCACTCCAAGCCGGGCTCGTCGGAGTCCCCTCCGCGGCGCTCGCGGCGTTCTCCTCCAACTGGGCCGGCCGCCGGGTCATGCGCTACGGGCGCCGAGTCGTCGTCGCCGGGTTGCTCCTCGCCCTCGTCGGGCTGGTCTCGAGCATCGCCGTCGTGCTCCTGCACTCCGGGGGGTACGTCAGCGAGTGGTGGCTCGTGCTCAGCCTCGCCTTCATCGGCCTGGCCCAGGGGTCGGTGATCAGCCCCAACCAGGCGCTGACCCTCGCGGACGTCCCCCTCGCCTACGCCGGCAGCTCCGGCGCGGTGATGCAGACCGGGCAGCGCATCGGGACGTCGATCGGGATCGCGGTGATCACCTCAGCAGCCTTCGCGACGCTGGCCGTGAGCACCTGGGCGATGGCGATCAGCGTCGGCTTCGGGCTGATCGTGCTCGTCGTGCTCGCGGCGCTGGCCGTGGCGGTCAAGGACGAACGCGACCGCTCTCGCCCGAGCGTCGGCCGCCCCTGACGCGCGAGCGGGGAGATCGAGCCGGCGTCAGTACTGGTGACGTCTCGTATTCGAACTGCGCGAATAGCACCTCCACTCCGGCCACATTCGGGTCCTGTTGCTACGGAAGAGCACGAGACCCGCACCACACCAACAGCACCGACGACGTATCGCCATCCACCCACCCTCAACCCAGGACCAGACGCCGAAAACGGCGCCGTATGGGGCAAGGCAGTAGTTGACGATTCCCCGAGCATGCCAAGTCACCCAGCGTTGCCACCCGTGTGGAGCGTCCCATTCGGCAGGTCAAGCCCCGCATACGGCGACGCGAGAGTCGACCCCGAGACCGAGCCTGCGCGTCCCCCCACGGATCGGTCACCGGTGGCGATTTCTCCTCAGTCCATCGTGTGCGCAACCCGTGTCTGTGGCTTACTCGCCCGCTTGGCCGTCGATGGCCTCGCGGAGCATGTCGGCGTGGCCGGCATGGCGTGCTGTTTCCTCGATGAGGTGGAGAAGCACCCAGCGGAGCGAGAAGTGTTGACCGTCACCAAGAGCCTGCGCCGACAGCTGCTCGAGGCCGGTGGCGTCGGCGACGACTTGCCGGCTGCGTTCGCAGGCCAGCCGGTAGCGCTGTCGCAGTTGTTCGGGTGCGAGGTCCGCCGCGGTGCGAAACTCCCAGTCCGGGTCGGCTTCCCAGTCGACGCCGGCCCACGGGTCGCGATCTTCCAGACCGAAGAAGCGGGCCTCCATCCAGTCCTCTTCGACCAGTGCCAGGTGGTGGAGGAGACCAGCGAGGGTCAGCTCCGACGGGGTGTGCTTTTGCGCCAGTTGCGCGTGGGTTAGTCCGTCGGTCTTCAACAGCACCGTCTCGCGCTGGTAGTCGAGGTACTGCACGAGCAGGGTGGCCTCTGGGCCAGCGGGATGAGGGTCGACTCGCACCTCGCCCATGCTGCCAGTTGATCGACGCGTCACGCCGGGCGCGGGCACAGGGTGTTTCGGTGCCGAATCCAAAGGGTCGAGAGCAGGTCACAGCGCCATACCGGAGCTGCCGGAGGTACCTCGGCACCGTTTACCCCGTCCGGACCTTCGCCGGGACGGGGACGTCTTGCGACACGGTCGTGGCGTCTCAGGAAACTACAGAAAACTGAAGCAGGAGCTGCAGGGCAGAAACGGGACAACAGCCCGCAAGCATCGAAGATGGCCAGAGAGACTCACCATTGACACATTTTCGGCGCAGAGTCAAACTAATACTAGTCGAGCAGCCCGCGGGTGAGTCGAGCTGGACACTTCGGGCCTTCTAGGGGTACCACGTGTCTAATCGCATCAAGGCTTGGACATCTAGTTTGCCTAGTTCCTATGTAGCGGTGAACGTCGCCTCCAAGGACTTGTGGAACGCGCGAACGCAGGCAAAGTTCGTGCCAGCGAACAGGGGGCAGACCGAAAAGGTGTACATGACCGCATACACAGTCATGACTGGCACCTACGATGGGTTGTGGACTGCCTCCGGTTGTAATTCGTCTGGACATTCGGTCGGCACGGTCAATGTCATGCTCAACCGCAAATATACGGACAGTTACAGTTCGAGCGCCCGAAAGTCCGTGATGGTCCACGAGTTAGGTCACGCAATCGGGCTGAGTCACACTGGGAGCAGCAGTTGCTCGGGACAACCCATCATGTACGCATATAGTTCTCGCTACTTTACGTGCGGTCATATTGCCCCACAGTCGGATGACATCTCCGGCGCAAATTACTTGTTGTGATCGAAGGGATCTGACATGTCAAAAGTATCGAGTGCTATTGCCGTTCTGTTTCTGGCGGGAAGCCTGGCGGCCTGCGGTAGTGGGAGTGACGTGTCAACGGCATCGTCTCAGACCGAGGGGACCACTGCAGCCACGGCCGACAGGACGCGTGCTGGGGGAAGCCGCGCCTACCTCGTGGCGACGATGGATGAGCTCTCCGCCCGCGCCGATGCCGTGGTGGTTGGCACGAAGGGAGATTCTGGACACAAGGAGTCGGCTGACGAAGAAGGCCGCAGTGGGCTATTCATGACTACTACCCTCTTCGCCGTCAGCCAATGGATCAAGGGCGATGGCCCGGACTCCGTGGAGCTGAGCGAGATGAACCTAACGGAAATGGAGGATGAGATCGCGGATGTGCGACCCGGGGGAGAGTACGTCCTTTTCCTGGAAAAGGTGACCTACAAGGGAGAGTCGCGGTACATCTTGGTCGGTGGAGTGGGTGCGTACGAGGTCCATCCGGACGGGAGCCTGAGCCGCACCGAGACTGCGGGAGACACTTTCCCGCAGTCATACGCGTCGGTTTCGGAACTCACTCGTGCCGTAAACTCGGCGCCGCTCAGTTGGACCAAGACGCCGTAGGACCCTCCGGTTCGCCCCGGTGTCAGCACCTTAGGAGCATACATCTAATGTCAGATTCTTACATCTGACGTCGAGGGCCGCTTGTTTCCTGGTCCCTCAGCCCTCATTCTCGGGGGCCAGGCCGACCCTCAAGACTCGCAAAACCCCGCAACTTCGCATACATCTAATGCATTATTCGTACATTAGATGCCACTTCTGATGGTTTCAGTTCACCGACACGTGCACGTGGTCGAAGTGGTTCTGGGTCGCGCTACCGCGGTCCTCCATCGGCTTCCAGGAGCCACCCGGCGTCCAGATGCGCTGCTCCCAGATGACGTACGTGATGTTGAGACCGCCTGCGTTCTGCTGGAGCCACGCCGCGATCTGGTCGCCGCGGGCACCGGTGACCATGATGTCGACGGCCTTGCCGCTGCCGTGGTCACCGGGGTCGCCGGCGCGGTAGCCGCCGATGTCGCTCACGTCGGGGAACTGCGTGCGCACGGCCGAGTAGACCCCCTGCGCGTTCGGGCCCAGGCCCTTCCCCGCGGCCTCGGCCGCGTACTCACCCGTCTCCGGCGCCCCGCTGTTCGCGGCCTCGGTGCGCGCGTCGGGCGACTCGCCGGAGTCCGACGTCGTCTCGTCGGACTGCTGCGGGGACGCGACCGGCTCGCGCTCCTCGGTCGCGTGCTCCTCGGCCTCGGGCTGCGGGGTCTCGGGCTCGGGGGTCTCGGAGACCTCCGGCTGCGGGGTCTCGGAGACCTCGGGCTCAGGGCTCGGCTCCTCCTCGACGGGCTCCGGCTCGTCCTTCTCGACGGGCTCCGGCTTCGGCTCCGGCTTGGCAACCGCCTCGACGTCGAGCTCACCGACGGTGCTCTGCTCGGCTCCCTTCCCCGAGGAGGGAGCCGCGATGGCGACCGGTGCGCCGCGCCGGACCGAGCGGGAGCCGCCCGTGGCGGTGCCGTCGCGCTCCGCGAGCAGGTCGCTCGCGGAGGACTCCTGCCCGCCGAGGACGGCGGTGCTGGTGTCAGCGGTGCCGATGGCCGAGGTCGGCGCGATGACGAAGGCACCCGATCCGAGGACGATGCCCACACCGGCCACGGACTTGGCCGCCGTGCGGGCGACCCCCTGACCACCGATCCGGGGCAGGGACGGGCGGGTGCGCCGAGCACGTGCGTGTCGACTGACGTAGCGGGACGAACTCACAGGGAAACCTCAAGCGGGGATGGAACAGGTCACGGCCCGAAGAGCCACGGCAGACCCTAACCGAGGAGGCAGCGACAAGTCACGTTTTGGTAACGAGGCGGTCCGGGGCCCCGGATGGGACGACGAAGGGGGGTCACCCGCCACGATGGCGCGCGACCCCCCTTCGTCAGGACGGACCGAGGGTCACTTGCCCTGGACGGACTCCGTGGCCTGCGGCAGGACCTGGAAGAGGTCACCGACGACACCGAAGTCGACGAGCTCGAAGATCGGTGCCTCCTCGTCCTTGTTGATCGCGACGATCGTCTTGGACGTCTGCATGCCGGCGCGGTGCTGGATCGCACCGGAGATGCCCGCGGCGATGTACAGCTGCGGGGAGACCTGCTTACCGGTCTGCCCGACCTGGGACGAGTGCGGGTACCAGCCGGCGTCGACCGCGGCACGCGAGGCACCGACGGCGGCACCGAGGCTGTCCGCGAAGATCTCGACCGGGGAGAAGTCGCCACCGGTGCCGCGACCGCCGGAGACGACGATGGCCGCCTCGGTCAGCTCGGGACGACCGGAGGCCTTCTTCGGCTCGGACGCGGTGACCTTGGCACCCTTCGCGCCGTCGGAGAAGCTCACGGAGAGCTCCTCGAAGGCACCGGCGCCGTCGGCCTGCTCCGGGGCGGCGGAGTTCGGCTTGACGCAGATGATCGGGGTGCCCTTGGTGACCTTGGAGGTCACCGTGTAGCTGCCGGCGAAGACCGACTGCGTGGTCACCGGCCCCTCCTGCACGTCGACGGCGTCGGTGATCAGACCCGACTCGGTCTTGACGGCGAGGCGGGCGGCGATCTCCTTGCCGGCCGAGTTGCTCGGGATGAGCACGGCAGCCGGCTGCTTCTCGGCCACCAGCTGCGCCAAGACCTCGGCCTGGGGGGCGACGAGGTGCTCGAGGGCCGCCGCGTCGGAGACGGCGTAGACCTTCTCCGCGCCGTAGCGGGCGAGCAGGTCCTTGGCGGTCTCGGCGCCGGGGCCGATGAAGACGGCGGAGGGCTCCCCCAGCCGTCGGGCGAGGGTCAGCATCTCCGCGGCGGGCTTCTTCACCTCACCGTTCGCGTGGTCGACGAGGACGAGGACTTCAGCCATGTCTTTGCTCCTAAAGTGTCTGGAGTCGTCGCTCAGACGAACTTGTGGGTGGTGAGGAACTCGGCGAGCTTGCTGCCGCCGTCGCCCTCGTCGGTGACGATGGTGCCCTGCTCGCGCGGGGGACGCTGGGTCGTGGACTCGACAGCGGTCCAGGCGTTGGCGAGACCGACCCGGCCGGCGTCGACACCGAGGTCGGACAGGCTCCACTGCTCGACCGGCTTCTTCTTCGCGGCCATGATCCCCTTGAAGGAGGGGTAGCGCGGCTCGTTGATCTGGTCGGTGACCGAGACGAGGGCCGGGAGGGAGGCCTCGATGGTCTCGCTCGCGGTGTCACCGTCACGACGGATCTTCGCCGTGCCGTCCTCGATGGTCAGCTCCGAGGCGTAGGTGACCTGCGGGAGCCCGAGGCGCTCGGCGAGCATCGCCGGGACGACGCCCATCGTGCCGTCGGTCGAGGCCATGCCGGTGAGGACGAGGTCCGGGGACCCGATCTTCGTGATGGCCTCGGCGAGGATGAGGGAGGTGGCGGGGGCATCGGAGCCGGCGATCGCGTCGTCGGAGATGTGCACGCCCTTGTCGGCACCCATCTGGAGGGACTTCTTGATGGCGTCGGCGGCGTCAGCGGGGCCGATGGTCAGGACGGTGACCTCACCCTCGCCGGCCTCGGCGATCTGGAGGGCCTGCTCGACGGCGTACTCGTCGAGTTCGGAGAGCAGACCGTCCACGCCATCGCGGTTGGTCGTGTTGTCCTCGTTGAATCCACGGTCGGACTGTGCGTCCGGAACGTACTTCACGCAGACGACGATGTTCATCGGTGAATCGTCCTCTTTCTGGGTGAGGGGGCTGGGGTACCGGGCGATCCTCGCACCCCCGCATCGATGACGCAGGAAAGTGTGGGGAGTCTCCCAGTTGCACCAACCTAACGACGCGGCTGCGCCCCCACCAAGGTGGACCGGGGTGCCCTTCGCCACACGCGTCGGGGCCAGGTCACCCGGCGGCGTTCTCCAGGACGTGGAAGGAGGGCTCCTCGTAGGGGTGCGCGGCCCGCAGGGCGGCCACGACCGCGGTCCGCAACGATCGCGGGAGGGTGATCTCGGCGCGGTCCTCGAGGACGTGCTCGAGCTCGCCGACCTGCCCGATGGTCGGGTTGGCGGCGCCGACCGGCCGGAAACGGCCGTGCCCGGGGACGACGAAGGCACACTCGCGGTAGTCCCCCACTGCCCCCGCCCCGGCGGCGAAGAGCGCGGCGAGCACCTCCTCGGTGGCCTCCTGCGGGATGTGCACGACGAGGACGTCCAGCGGCTCACGGGTCACGCCGTCACCACCCCTCGGGGAGGTCGAGCTCGCCCGCGGCGACGGTGACCGGCTCGCGGAGCCTGAGCACCGTGGCCGGGACCCCACCGAGCACGACGAAGGGGGGATGCTGCCCCCGCACGACCGCGCCGGCCCCGACGACGGAGTGGTCACCGATGTCGGCCCCACGCGTGACGACGCACTTCGTCGCGACCCACACGTCGTTGCCGATGCGCACCGGCGACTTGATGATCCCCTGGTCCTTGATCGGCGTCTCGAGGTCCTCGGTGCGGTGATCGAAGTCGCAGACGTAGACGTCGTCGGCGAAGATGCACGACGCGCCGACCTCGATGTCGAGCCAGGTGTTGATGGTGTTGCGGATGCCGAGGACGCTCTTCTCACCGATGCGCAGGGTCCCCTCGTGGGCGCGAAGGGCGCTCCCGCCACCGATGTGCGTGTAGGCACCGATGATGAGCCGGGCGGTGCCCGGCGCGACCTGGAACTGGACCCGGGGACCGATGAAGCACGGGCCCTCGAAGACGAGCCCGGGGGTGGTCGCCCTGGCCCGCACCATCCGCAGGTAACCCAGGACGTGGTGGTGGCTCCAGGCGCGGTTGGCGATGATCCACCGCGCCCAGTGCCACCAGGTGAACCCGCCGTCCCGACTCATCACCGAGGCGTCGTCCGGGGCTTCACACCCGTCACGCCGACGTTGTAGAAGAACTTCTGCGGCACCACCCGTCCCAGGAGGGTGTCGATCCGCATCAGCCGGGTCCACGAGCCGTAGGCGAATCTCGCCCACCCGAAGCCGAGCGCATCCGCACTCACCGCGTACTCGAAGGTGCGCACCGGCCAGCCGACGAAGGCCGAGAGGAGCTCCTCTGTGGCCGTGCCGACGCGCGTCGCCCCGGCCCGCCGGGCGGTCTCGGCCAGCTCCTTGGGGTCGAAGGTGTGCAGGTCGACGACGGCCTCGAGCGCGGCGGCCCGGGAGGACTCGTCCAGCTCGGTCTGCTCGCGGGCCCACTTCGCCCGCAGCGGCCGCAGCCGGCTCACCCGGGTGGCGGTCTCCCACGTGATCCGCCCGAGGTGGCGGGCGTACCAGTGGCCGATGCTCGTCGGCTCACCGGCGATGACGAAGCGACCTCCCGGCCGGAGGACGCGCAGGACCTCCCGCAACGCCGCCTCGACGTCGGGGATGTGGTGGAGCACCGCGTGCCCGACGACGAGGTCGAAGCTGTCGTCCGCGTAGGGCAGCGCCTCCGCGTCGGCGACCCGGCCCTCGATGGTGAAGCCGAGGCGCTGGGCGTTCTGCTCCGCCGCCTCGACCATCCCCGGGGAGAGGTCGCAGGCGTGGACCTCCTCGACGAGCCCGGCGAGCTTGAGGTTGAGCGAGAAGAAGCCGGTCCCGGCCCCGAGCTCGAGCACCCGGCCATAGGGCAGCGCCTCACCGGGCACCGGTGAGGAGTCGAGGACGCGCCGGAAGCGGTCCCGCACGATCGAGGTGCATCGCTCGTCGAAGGAGATCGACCACTTCTCGTCGTAGGACTGCGCCTCCCAGTCGTGGTAGAGCACCTGGGCGAGCTTGTTGTCCGCCCAGGCCAGCTCGACGTCCGCCTCGCTGGCGCTCGCGACGGTCTCCGAGCCGGCCGGGTGGACCATCACACGCCCTGGAAGGTGGCCTTGCCGGGGCCGTTCTCCACGAAGCTGCGCATGCCGCTCTTCTGGTCCTGCGTGGCGAAGAGCCCGGCGAAGTGCTGGGCCTCGATCTCGAGGCCGGTCTGCAGGTCCACCTCGAGCCCGCGGTCGATGCTCTCCTTGGCCGCACGCAGCGCCTGGGCGGGCCCACCGACGAAGGGCGTGACCCACCGCTGGGCGGCCGCGAGGACCTCGCCCGGCTCGACGACCTCGTCGGCGAGACCGATCGCCAGGGCCTCCTCGGCACCGACGGGTCGGCCGGTGAAGATCATCTGCTTGGCCTTGGCCGGACCGACGAGCCGCGGCAGACGCTGGGTGCCACCGGCGCCGGGCATGATGCCCAGCGTGATCTCGGGCAGGCCGAGCTTGGCGTTGCTCGCGACGACGCGGAAGTCGCAGCACAGCGCGGTCTCGAGGCCACCCCCGAGGGCGTAACCGGTGATCGCGGCCACGGTCGGCTTGGGGATCGCGGCGAGCGCGCGGGAGAACTTCTGCAGCAGCCGCACGTGCGCGGTCATGTCCGTGAAGGACATCTCGGCCATCTCCTTGACGTCCGCCCCGGCGGCGAAGACCTTCTCGCCGCCCCAGACGATCACGGCGGAGACGTCCTCCCGCTCGGCGGCCTCCTCGGCCACCTCGACGAGCCGACGCTGCATCGCCGCATCGAGGGCATTCATCTTCGGGCGGTCGAGGACGATCGTGCCGATGCCGTCGGCGACGTCGAGCCGCACGATGTCACTCATGCCTGCGGCTCCCCGCCCTCGGCCCCGGCACCCTCGGACTCCTGGCCGGTGGCGCGCTGGTGCCACAGCTGCACGCCCTGGAGGACGAGCGGGAGGGCCAGGCCGATGAGGCCCCGCACGTCGGCACCGCGCGGGAGGACGTGCTCACTGGTCACGAGGAGGGTGTCCCCGGCGACGGCGGCCTTGACGAGGTTGAAGGCGACGTTGAGGTCGTTGCTGACCTGCAGGCGCTCCACCGGGTCGGTGGGCACCGGGTCCTCGAGGGCCCACTGGCCGAAGACGCGCAGGACATTGGACTCGTCGTCCGAGCAGCGGATGAACATCTGCTGCTCGGAGAAGACGAAGGCGAGGTCACCCTCGTCGTCGACGCTCGGCTCGAGGCCGAGCTCGGTGAGGGCCTCCTGGACGCGGTCGCGCAGGGGCGCCTCCGCTGCGGGTTCGGTGCCGCCGCCGTCGGCGGGCTGGGTGTTGAAGTTCGGGAGGGCGGTGGGATCGCTCATGGTCCCAACGTACCCACTGCATACCCTGTGATCCATGTCGACCACCGGCGCCCGAGCGCTCCCCCTCCGGCTCGCCCCCGGCGTGCACCCCGTCGAGGGTGGCGTCGAGGCCTCGCTCCTCGCGCCCGATGCCACCGCGGTGTGGCTGTGCACCTTCGATGACGACGGGGGCGAGACCCGTACCGAGCTGCAGGAGCTCTCCTCCGCCCCGGCGGGCTGGTGGGGTGGCTTCGTCGCGCGGGCCGGCCCGGGCACGCGCTACGGCTTCCGCGTCGACGGCCCGTGGGAGCCGGCCGCCGGACACCGCCACAACCCGGCCAAGCTCCTCCTCGACCCGTACGCCCGCTCCATCGAGGGCGGCCTCACCTACGATCCGGCGGTCTACGGCCACGCCGTGGACGGCTCCGGCGCGATGGACACCGGGACCCGGTCCGACGGCGACTCCGCCCCCTTCGTCCCGCGGTGCGTCGTCGTGGACCCGGGCTTCGACTGGGGCCCGGACGCTCCCCCTTCGGTCCCCCGCGACGAGCGGGTCGTCTACGAGGTCCACGTCCGGGAGATGACGCGGTTGCTGCCCGGGGTGCCCGAGCACCTGCGCGGCACGTATGCGGGCCTGGCCCACCCGGTGACCATCGAGCACCTGCAGCGACTCGGGGTGACGAGCATCGAGCTGCTCCCGGTGCACGCCTTCGTCGACGAGCCGCACCTGCACTCGCTCGGCCTGACGAACCACTGGGGCTACAACACGATCGGCTTCTTCGCCCCGCACCCGCCCTACGCGAGCAGCACGGACCCGCAGGAGGTGCTGCTCGAGTTCAAGGGCATGGTCAAGCTGCTGCACGCCGCGGGGCTGGAGGTGCTGCTCGACGTCGTCTACAACCACACGGCCGAGCAGGGCGTCGGCGGCGCGACCCTGGGCTGGCGCGGGCTGGCGGCCTCCCGGTACTACCGCCTCGACGAGCACGGGGGTGACGTCGACGTCACCGGCTGCGGCAACACGCTGGACCTCACCGATCCGGCCGCCCTCGAAATGGTGCTCGACTCGCTGCGCTACTGGGTGCGGGAGTGCCACGTCGACGGCTTCCGCTACGACCTGGCGGTGGCGCTGGGGCGCGGCGAGGACCTCGGGTACGACCCCGAGCACCCCTTCTTCGTCGCGCTGCGCGAGGACCCGGACCTCTCGCAGGTGTTGCACGTGGCCGAGCCGTGGGACCTCGGTCCGGACGGCTGGCGCACCGGGCAGTTCCCCGACGTCTGGGCGGAGTGGAACGACCGCTTCCGCGACACCTCCCGCGACTTCTGGCTCGCGGATGCCGGCGCCCTCGCCGCGGGCTCCGGGAGCGGTCCGGGCGTGCGTGAGCTCGCGACCCGCCTCGTCGGCAGCCGGGACCTCTTCGCCGAGCGCACGCCCCTGTCGTCGGTGGGCTTCGTCACCGCGCACGACGGCTTCACGCTCGCCGACCTCGTCGCCCACGAGAGGAAGCACAACGAGGCCAACGGCGAGGACAACCGGGACGGCAACGACCACAACCGCTCGTGGAACCACGGCGCCGAGGGCCCGACCGACGACGCGGTCATCGCCCTGGCCCGCCGCCGCTCGGTGCGCAACCTCCTCGGGATGCTGCTGCTCTCCGCGGGCGTGCCGATGATCGCCTCCGGCGACGAGATCGGTCGCACGACCGACGGCAACAACAACCCCTACTGCCAGGACAACGAGATGACCTGGCTGGACTGGGACCTCGACGAGGCGAAGGAGGACCTGCTCGCCACCGTG